>NZ_JBITET010000010.1:95678-226600 GCF_044455385.1 Micromonospora sp. NPDC051227 | reverse complement strand
CACCACTGCCACCGTCAGCGAACGCCTCGTTCACCACATCCCACGAGTGGATCTTCCCGCGGAAATGCGTCGCCACCTGCGTGACGTGATTGATCGCCGCGTTGCGCAACGCGCTGCCGGACATGCCCTGCGCCCAGCCCGGCTCCTGCTGGTGCCACAGCAGCGCGTGCCCGCGCACGCTCATGCCATTGGCCTGGGCGTGACTGACCAGACGATCACCACCGGTGTAGCTGAACCGACCCTGCTGCGGCTCGGTGGCGTCCCACTTCATCTCGTTCTCGGCCACGACACTGTTGAACTCACGGTTCAGAATGGTCGCGTACACGCTGGTGGAGAGCTTGCCCGTCGCGACAGCCGCGCCGAAGTAACGGCCCTTCTCGGCCGCCGAGGCCCGCAGGGTCGTGCCGGCGCTGGCCGTGGAGGTCAGTGTCATCGTCATGCCGGCGGCGAGGGCGCCGGTAACGGCGATGGTCACCGCCGCTCGCAGGGCTCTTCTGTGATTCATGCGGATTCCTTCTCTGTGGTGGTGCAGCGATGGAGACGCACGCCCGAATCTGCTCCTGCGACATGGGAGACGTCAGCAACGGTCGCCGTCGCGGCAGCGGTGCGGGGAGTCCTGACCCGACGTCCGGCATGCCCTGGGCGGACGTCGCGGGTCGAGGTGCCACAGCAGGTTCGCCCGGTGAACCACAGGTGCGGCTACCCTCAACCATCGACTGTGAGCGATAACATGCCGTTCGTCAAGTCGTAACCATCCGCGCCGGGCAACCTGTCGCTCCGTCGCGGTGGTGGGGCACGTCGCCGTGCTGCCGGAGCCGCGCCGAGCACGGCTCCGGCAGCACCCGTCACTGGAACGAGGCGTCGTCGACCAGGAGGCTGTCGGTGCCCTCGGCCGTCTCGACGTAGAAGGCGGCGCTGGTCAGGGCACCGCTCCACGAGACGGTCGTGGTGCCGGTGAGCAGGGTCCAGCCGTTGACGTTCACCCCCACCGCCGGGGTCAGTTGCAGGTAGTTCGTCGTGCCGTTCGCGGTCAGCGACAACGTCGCCTTCGCCGACGGGGTGCCGCTCTGTGCTCGTACCCAGACGTTGGTGGTGTAGCTCTTGCCGTTGGTGAGTTTGGCGGTCACGTCCTGGCTGGGGCCGTTCCACGCGCCGGTCCGGCCGGTGATCGACAGCGACCCGCTGCCGCCGTGCGCGACGGTGGTGTTCCTGGCGAGGGTGCCGCTGCCGTGCACACCCCAGCCCGTCGTGCCGTTCTCCACGTCGCCGTTGGTGAGCAGGTTGGCGGCGCTGCCGCCGGTGCCGCTGAACTGCCACCAGTTGATGTTGAACAGATTGCCGCTGCCACCGGCGAAGCGCAGGTAGAGATCATGGGTGCCGGTCGCTCCGCTGACCGCGCAGGTGCTGGTGCTCCAGGTCTGCCAGCCGCCGGTGCCGCCCACGGTGCAGGTGCCCACGGTCGGGCCGTTGGCGCTGTCGAGGCGTACCTCGATCCGGCCGCCGCTGGTGGCCGACGAGACCCGCGCGTTGAACGACGTCGCACCCGCGCCGAACGCGACGCCCTTGACCTTGACGTAGTCGCCGTTCTCGATCCAACCGACGTTCATCCCGCCCTCGCTGGACGCCTCGGTCTCGATCCCCGAGCCCCAGGCGATCGTCTCGGCCTCCTGTCGCACGTACGGGTTCAGCGTGCCCACCTGCGGGGCACCGGTGTTCGTCATCGAGATCGTCGGGAACAGGCCATTGCTGGTGTAACTGAACTTCTCCACCGCGACCGAACGGGTGTAACCACCGCCACCGGGCAACGCCCCGTTGTGATAGAAGAAATACGAACCGCCCTGGAAATCGATCACACCCGCGTGATTGGTGAAGCTGGCGCCCTGCCGCGGCATGATTGTTCCCCGATATGTCCACGGCCCCGTCGGCCCGGTAGCCGTGGAGTACGCGATGAACTCGGAGCAGCACTCCGCCGCGAACACGTTGTAGTACAACCCGTTCCGCTTGAACACCCACGGCCCCTCCTCATACAGCGTGGGCCGACTCGCATTACCGTTACGGGTACCGAACCCCGCCGTCGTGAGTGGAATGCGCGTCGCGCCGCCGGAGAAAGAAATCATGTCCGGGTTCAACTTCACGTACCACAGACCCGGGTTGCCCCAGTACAGATACGCCTGCCCGTCGTCGTCGATGAACGCGTGCGGGTCAATCTCGTTGTTGCCGACCAATGGTCGACCGAGCGCGTCGCGGAACGGCCCGGTCGGGCTGTCGGCCACCCCGACGCCGATGACCATCTGCCCGTTGGAGCGCTGGCGCACTGGCACGTACCAGTAGAACTTTCCGTTACGCGGAACGACCTGTCCGGCCCACGCGTTGGCGTCCGCCCACGCGAACGTCGCCAGATTCATCGGCGAGCCGTGATCGGTCCAGTTCACCATGTCGGCGGACGAGTACACCCGCCACTCACGCATTGTGAAGTAGGTGGACCCGTCCTCGTCATGCCCGGTGTAGACGTAGACCCGGCCGTTGTGCACCATCGGCGCCGGGTCGGCGGTGTAGATGTTCTGGACGATGGGGTTGTCGGCCTTTGCCGTCCCCGGGATCAGTGCGAGGACACAGGCCATGCTCGCCAGCCAGGCGATGGCGCGCCTGGCCCGGCGGGTGGCCCGAGTTGTGGTTCGATCCTTCACTTCCACGATTACTCCCACAGAGAGTGCGCATGCGGATGTTTGACTGGGCGCGCGGCCGCCGTCCCGGCGGCCGCGCGAACGCTCTTGCCGTACGCCCGCCGGGCAGCACGACCGGCGGGCGTGTTAGCGCTAACAGCGTTCCGTGAATGCCCCCTCCCCCATCTGAACTGGATTTTTGTGAGCGCGGGATGACGGCCGTAACCACATCGCAGCATTGAGGTATCGACGTGGACATCGAAGATTTACGATGCACGGTACTGAGCGACCGGTCGGGCGTCAACGGAGGAAGACCACCGCCAACCGTTACGCACGGTAACGGTCCGATGATCGCGAGCCCGCCGGATGTCCGTTTCGGACCACAGTCGCCACCGGATGCGGCGGCGCCGGGCCAGACCGTCGCGGGAATGGGTCGGCGAGGCGCCCCGGGGGTTGCGGGCGTGTTAACGACGAACTATGTTAGCGATCACATCGATGTGCCGCGATAAGCGCAGGGGTGGGCACCCGGCGTCCACGGCGACCCACGTCCCACCCACCCCACCGCACCCGGCGTCGGCCCCCTTTGCCGCCGACGACCCACCGCCATCGATGGCGGGCCCGACGTACCCGGCCACCTGGAGGTTCCCCATGCCACCCCTGCCCCTCAGCCGCCGCCACCTTCTTCAGGCCGCCGGAGCCACCGTGGTGGTCTCCGCGAGCGGCGTCGCCTTCTCCCCCGGCAGCGCGTCCGCGGCCGTCGTGCCCCCGGCCCGGCCCGACATCGGCGTCTCGGCGTACGCATTCGACCCGGGTCAGGTACGACTCACCGCCGGCCGTTGGATGGACAACCAGACCCGGACGCTCAACTACCTGCGGTTCGTCGACGTCGACCGGATGCTCTACAACTTCCGCGCCAACCACCGGCTGTCCACCAACGGCGCCGCCACCAACGGGGGCTGGGACGCGCCGAACTTCCCGTTCCGGACCCACATGCAGGGCCACTTCCTGAGCGCGTGGGCGTACGCGTACGCGGTGCTGGGCGACACGACCTGCCGGGACAAGGCCAACTACATGGTGGCCGAATTGGCCAAGTGCCAGGCCAACAACTCCGCCGCCGGGTTCGGCGCGGGTTACCTCTCCGGCTTCCCGGAGTCCGACTTCACCGCGCTCGAGGCACGGACGCTTTCCAACGGCAACGTGCCCTACTACTGCATCCACAAGACCCTCGCCGGTCTGCTCGACGTCTGGCGCTACATCGGCAACACCCAGGCCCGTACGGTGCTGCTGTCGCTGGCGGGCTGGGTCGACACCCGGACGAGCCGGCTGAGCTCCAGTCAGATGCAGTCGATGCTGGGCACCGAGTTCGGGGGCATGAACGACGTGCTCGCCGACATCTACCAGCAGACCGGTGACAGCCGGTGGCTCGCCACCGCGCAGCGGTTCGACCACAACTCCGTCTTCAACCCCCTGGCCTCCGGCCAGGACCAGCTCAACGGGCTGCACGCCAACACGCAGGTGCCCAAGTGGATCGGCGCGGCCCGGGAGTACAAGGCCACCGGGACCACCCGTTACCGGGACATCGCCAGCAACGCGTGGCGAATCACCGTCGGCGCGCACACCTACGTCATCGGCGGTAACAGCCAGGCGGAGCACTTCCGGCCGCCGAACGCCATCGCCGGCTACCTCAGCAACGACACGTGCGAGCAGTGCAACACGTTCAACATGCTCAAGCTGACCCGGGAGCTGTGGCTGCTCGACCCGAACCGGGCGGACTACTTCGACTTCTACGAGCGCGCGCTGATCAACCACCTGATCGGCGGGCAGAACCCGGCCGACAGCCACGGCCACATCACCTACTTCACCCCCTTGCGGCCGGGCGGACGTCGCGGTGTGGGACCGGCGTGGGGTGGCGGCACCTGGAGCACGGACTACAACTCGTTCTGGTGCTGCCAGGGCACCGGTCTGGAGATCAACACGAGGTTGATGGACTCCATCTACTTCTACAACGGCACCACGCTGAGCGTGAACCTGTTCACGCCGTCGGTGCTGAACTGGACGCAGCGCGGCATCACCGTCACCCAGACCACCAGCTTCCCGGTCAGTGACACCACCACGCTGACCCTGTCCGGCTCGATGAGCGGGTCGTGGAGCATCCGGGTGCGGATCCCGTCCTGGACCAGCGGCGCGACGATCGCCGTCAACGGCACGGTGGAGAACGTCACCACCACACCGGGCAGCTACGCCACTGTCACGCGCACCTGGGCCGCGGGCGACACCATCACCGTGCGGCTGCCGATGCAGGTCGCCGTCAAGGCCGCCAACGACAACGCCAACGTCGGCGCGATCACGTACGGCCCCGCGGTGCTGGCCGGCAACTACGGCAACACGGCCCTGAGCACCCTGCCCACCCTCACCGTCTCCTCGATCACCCGGACCAGCACCAGCTCGCTCGCGTTCACCGCCAGCGCCAACGGGTCCACCGTGAACCTCGCCCCCTTCTACGACGCCCACGGCTACAACTACACGGTCTACTGGAACACCAGCGGCAGCGGCGGCCCCACCGGCAGCTACCGCCTGGCCAACGTCGGCACCGGGCTGGTCCTCGGTGTCCAGAACATGTCCACCGCCGACGGTGGTCTGGCCGTGCAGTGGGGCGACAGCGGCACCGCGGACCACAACTGGGTGGTCATCACCGACGGCAACGCGGTCCGGTTCCGCAACGTCAACAGCGGCAAGGTCCTGGGCGTGGAGAACATGTCCACCGCCGACAACGCCCGGGTCCTGCAGTGGGCCGACAACGGCACCGCCGATCACCGGTGGATCCTCGTGGACAACGGCGACGGCACCTACAAGATCCGCAACGTCAACAGCAACAAACTGCTCGGAATCCTGAACGGGTCGACCGCCTGGGGAGCGCAGGCCGTGCAGGATCCGGACAACGGCAGCGCTGACAACCGGTGGAGGCTGGTCCGCAACGCCTGATTTTCGCCCCGCTCGACGGGCTCACCGGCGCGGTCACCCGAAGGCCGCGCCGGTGACGCCGGGCGGGCGCCCGTCAGCGGTCGTACAGTGGGGAGGGTCCTGGCCCCAGTGAACGTGGCGGACGTGTCGGCTCGTGCCGCTTCCGCCCGGAAGGAGCACAGTGAACCGCCCCCTCCGCACCACGCTCGGCGGCGCGTTGATCGCCGCCATGCTGGCCACCGTCGCCGTCGCGCCGGCGCAGGCGCACCCCGCCGGGCGGCCGCCGGCCGTCCTCGCCCTCCCCGACGGGTTCCAGCCCGAGGGCATCGCCACCGCCGGCCGGTACGCCTACTTCGGCTCCCGCGCTACCGGTGCCATCCAGCGCGTCGACCTGGTCACCGGACGGGGCACGACGATCGGCGCGGCCACCGGCACACCGTCGCTCGGCCTCAAGGTCGACAGGCGTGGCCGGCTCTTCGTCTCCGGTGGCACGGCTGGCGACGCTCGCGTGCTCGACACCCGCACCGGCGAGGTGCTGGCCCGCTACCAGTTCGCCACCGCCCCGACGTTCGTCAACGACGTCGTGCTGACCCGCGACGCGGCATACTTCACCGACTCGAACCGGCCGGTGCTCTACCGACTGCCGCTCGGTCGCCGTGGGGTGCTGCCGCCCGCCGACGCCTTCACCACGATCACGCTGACCGGCGCCTACGAGCAGGTCGGCACGGGGGTGAACCTCAACGGCATCGCCACCACACCGGACGGCCGGGCGCTGGTCGTCGTCCAGTCCACCACCGGCACCCTGTACCGGGTCGACCCGGCGACCGGGGCCAGCACCGTCGTGGACGTGCCGGGCCACACCTTCACCAACGGCGATGGGCTGTTACTGCTCGGCCGCACCCTCTACGTCGTGCAGAACCGCCTCAATCAGATCGCGGTGGTCCGGCTGAACCACGCCGGCACCGCCGGAGCGCTCACCGGGACCATCACCGATCCGAACTTCGACGTACCCACCACGGTGGCCAAGGCACTGGGCCGGCTCTACCTGCCCAATGCCCGGTTCACCACACCGCCGACCCCCACCACGCCCTACACGGCCGTCGCGGTCCGCGCCCACTGAGCGACCCGAGGGGGTACGCGCCGCGCGGGTACCCCCTCGGCCCACCGCTCTGGATCTCGATCGCCGATCGGCCGCCAGTAGGATCACTGGCACCCGGCGACGACTGTCGCCTCGTGCCCCCCGGAGTTCGTGTGGCTGCCCGTCCGTACCGGTTCCTGCGTCGAACCCTGGCCGTGGGCTGCCTTCTCGCCGCCGCCGCACTGCCGGCCGCGCGGCCGGCCACACCGCCGGCCACGCCCACCAACGTCATCCCGGAACCCACGGTCCTGCGGATGCTCCAGATGAACCTCTGCAACAGTGGCCTCGCCGGCTGCTACACCGGTCGCGCGATGGCTAGGGCCGCCGAGGTGATTACCGCCGAGGCGCCCGACCTGGTCACCCTCAACGAGATCTGCGCGGGCGACCTGTCGACCCTGCGCGGGGTGTTCCAAACCGTCCACCCTGGCCGGACCGTCGTGGCCGTGTTCCAAGCCGCCGGCGACCGCCCGAGCGGAGACGACACCCGCTGTCGCAACGGCCAACGGTTCGGCATCGGGCTGCTGGCCCACGTGCGGACGCCGGCCGCCCCGAGCAACGTGTACGCCGGAACGCACCCAACGCAGGACCTCACCGACCCCGAGGAACGAGCGTGGCTCTGCGTCGACGTCGACGGCGCCCTGCTCGCCTGCACCACGCACCTGTCGGCCACCGGCTATCGTGTCGCGCTCACCCAGTGCGACCACCTGCTCGACACCATCCTGCCGACGATCGCCCGCAACGCCGGGTACCAGCCCACCGTGCTGGGCGGCGACCTCAACCTGCGCGCCGGGCACGACCCGGACGTGCGGTCCTGCACCCCGCCGGGCCATCAGCGGGTCGACGACGGCCGACTGCAACACATCACGGCGACCACCGACATCACGCTCTGCTGTCGCGCCCTGGTGCCCATGCGCGGCGCCACCGACCACCCCGGGCTGTTGACCACCCTCACCATCGGCCCCAGCCGTCGGCCGGCCTGATCCGCCTCCTCAGCGGGCGCGAATGGCGCGGGCCGGCCGCACGGCGTCAGCGCGGCGGCGTGTCCCGGCGGGACGGGAACGGGGTTCCCGGCTGGCCGAGGGTGGAGCGGGCGCGCAACCCGACCGGGTCGGGAGCAGCGGTGGGCGCCGGGGCCGGCGGCTCCGAGAGCCGCCGTCCGTCCAGGTAAGCGGTGGCGGCCCGGTCGTCGTCGGTCGGAGCGGCGAGCAGCGCGTAGAGCAGACCGACCACCCCGAAGACCACCGCCAGCACGATCGGCACCAGCAGGGTGCTCACCCCGGCGCCGGCCACCTCGCCCGTCCGTTCGTGGCGGTGCACCGACAGGGCGCTCATGCCGGTGAAGTGCATCCCGTTGACGGCGATCCCCATGACCAGCGCGGAGGCGAAGATCGCCAACCCCCGCCGGACGGTCATCGCGAGCCACAGAGCGACGGTGGACGCCACCACGGCGATGACCACCGAGAGCACGACCCGGACCGTGTCGTAGCCGAGGCTCCCGTTGAGCCGCATGGCGGCCATGCCGGTGTAGTGCATGGAGGCCACGCCGGCGCCGGTGAAGATACCGCCGGCGATCAGGCGTACCGGATTCAGCCGGCCGGTGCCCACGATGGCCAGGCCGATACCGACCGCCACCACGGCGATGGCCGTGCTGGCCGCGGTCAGCGGCACGTCGTAGCGGATCCGGGTGTTCTCGACGGCGAAGCCGAGCATGGCCATGAAGTGCATCGCCCAGATGGCGGTACCGCCCAGCGCCCAGGCCGACAGCAGACCCCACCACGCACGCTGGCCGTTCGTCCGAGCCGTGCGGATGCGCCCGGCGCAGACCAGACCGAGGATCGAACCGAGCACGGACAGCGCGTAGCTCAGCCCGGGTGTGATCCACCCGTACTCAAAGTGATTAATTTCTGCCACGGCGGCTGTCTCCCCATTCGTTACCGACGCGTCAACAAGACGCCTCGGCAATGATCAGGGGTGCTGTGATCAGGCGCAACAGTGCCCCCCGGCTATCCGAGGGGTGCCGTTGCGGTGACCGTCCGCTGCGTCGATTCACCGACCAAAATGACTGAGCGTGATTATCACGCTGACGTGTGGTACGCGAGAACGCCTCGATTGACTGCCGCTATGGCCTGTCGAGCCGTCGACCGCAGCTCCGTCGTGGCACCGCCAGAGTCGGCAATCTGACCGAGCAGGTCGACGACCTGTCGGGCCCACCGGACGAAGTCACCGGCGGGCATCTCACCATCGATCTCATGACCGCTGCCGAGCACCTTGGCCAGCGCCTCGCCCCGGGCCCACCGGTAGACGGGCCAGGCGAAACCCAGATCCGGCTCCCGGGTCGCCGTCAGCCCCCGCGCCGCCTCGTCGGCCTCGATCTCCCCCCACAGCTTCAGCGTCTCGTCCACCGCGTCGGCCACCGGCCCGCGCGGCAACGACGCCCGCTCATCGACATCGCGGCGCGCCTCGAACACCACCACGGACACCGCGGCGGCCAGCTCGGCCGGGGACAACCCGTTCCACACCCCCCGGCGCAGGCACTCGGCGACCAGCAGGTCCGCCTCGGTCCAGATCCGGCCCAGCATCCGACCGGCGTCGGTGACCGCACCGTCGCGGGCGAGGTAGCCACGCTCGGTCAGCAGCGCCACGATCCGGTCGAATGTTCGAGCGAGGGACCCCGTACGACCACTGACGCGCTCACGCAGCTCCTCGGTGTCACGCTCCAGGCGCCGACGCCGCTCCGCCCAGCGGGCGTGCTCCTCACGCTCGGGGCAGGCGTGGCAGGGGTGTTGACGCAGTTCGGTACGGAGCTGGGTGATCTGGTGGTCCTCGCCGGTCACCTGCCGGGAACGGCCCCCGCGTCGGCCACCGTGCCGATCCAGGCCGGTGCCACTGACCTCGGCGGCGAGATCCCGACGGGCGCCCGGGGACCGATGGTTGAAGTGCTTGGGCACCCGGATCCGGGCCAACACCTCAGCCGGAGTGGTGAAGTCGCCGGGGCTGACCCGCCCGGCCCAACGGTCCTGGGTGAGCACCAGCGGCCGGGGTTCACCGAACCCACCGGTCGCCGGGTCCAGCACCACGGCCAGCCCGGCTCGCCGGCCCGACGGCACCCGGATCACGTCGCCGACCCGCAGCCGTTCCAACGAGGCCACCGCGGCGGCCTTGCGCTGGGTCTGCCCCTGCCGGGCGATCGCCTTCTCCCGGTCGGCGATCGCCACCCGCAGCGCGAAGTACTCGTCGAAGTCGCCGTGGTGGCAGGTCGCCTCCGCGCCGTACGCCTCGATGGTCTCGGTGTTGCGCTGCACCTGCCGGGCCAGGCCGACCACCGACCGGTCCGCCTGGAACTGGGCGAACGAGGATTCCAGCAGGGCCCGAGCCGGCTCCGCACCGACCGTGCCGACCAGGTTCACCGCCATGTTGTACGACGGCCGGAAGCTGGAACGCAGCGGATAGGTACGGGTGGACGCGAGCCCGGCCACGTGCCGTGGGTCGGTCTCCGGGGACCACACCACGACGGCGTGCCCCTCCACATCGATGCCCCGGCGGCCGGCGCGCCCGGTGAGCTGGGTGTACTCCCCCGGGGTCAGGTCGACGTGCGCCTCGCCGTTGTACTTGACCAGCCGTTCCAGCACCACGCAGCGGGCCGGCATGTTGATGCCCAACGCCAGCGTCTCCGTGGCGAAGACCGCCTTGACCAGGCCGCGGACGAACAACTCCTCGACGATCTCCTTGAACACCGGCAGCATGCCGGCGTGGTGGGCGGCCAAGCCGCGCTCCAGGCCGTCCAGCCACTCCCAGTAGCCCAGGACCGACAGGTCCTCGCCGGGAATGGCGGTGACCCGCGACTCGACGACCCGGCGGATCTCGGCCCGCTCCTCCGCCGAGGTGAGCCGCAGCCCGGCGGCGAGACACTGCTGCACCGCGGCGGCGCAACCGGCCCGGCTGAAGATGAACAGGATCGCCGGTAGCAGACCTTCCCGGTCCAGTCGGTCGACGATGTCCGGGCGCGACGGGCCACGCCAGCGCGGGCCACGCCGGCCGGCACCGGGCCCGGCGCTACGCCCCTCACCCAACTCCAGCCGCCGCGCGGTCTCCCGGGTGTAGCGCAGCAGCTCCGGGTGCACGTCGTGCTTGCGGGCGGCGTCGGCGTCGTGGAACAGGTCGAACATCCGCTTGCCGACCAGCATGTGCTGCCACAACGGCACCGGCCGGTGCTCGCTGACCACCACGGCGGTCTCACCGCGCACGGTGACCAACCAGTCGGCGAACTCCTCGGCGTTGGAGACGGTCGCCGACAACGAGACCAGGGTGACGGAGGCGGGCAGGTGAATGATCACCTCTTCCCAGACCCCACCGCGGAACCGGTCGGCCAGGTAGTGCACCTCGTCCATCACCACGTACGCGAGGCCCTGGAGGGTGCTGGAGCCCGCGTAGAGCATGTTGCGCAGCACCTCGGTGGTCATCACCACCACCGGCGCGTCGCCGTTGATCGCGTTGTCGCCGGTCAGCAGGCCGACCTGCTCGGCGCCGTACCGGGCGACCAGGTCGTGGTACTTCTGGTTGGACAGCGCCTTGATCGGCGTGGTGTAGAAGCACTTGCGCCGGGCCGGTGGGGTCGTCTCGTCGGCGGCGGGCACCGGGTCGTCGGGCCGACCCCGCAACGCCAGGTGGACGGCGAACTCCCCGACCACCGTCTTACCGGCGCCGGTGGGAGCGCAGACCAGCACACCGCTGCCCCGCTCCAGCGACTGGCACGCCTCCCGCTGGAAGTCGTCGAGATCGAACCCCAACTCGAGGGCGAACTCGTCCAGCGCCGGAAACTGTGCGGCTTGTGCGGCCTTGCGGCGCGCCGCTGCGTACCGCTCGGCGGGGCTCGACATGGCACCAAGATTAGTGCGTGCCGAGTCATGTCACCCCACAAGGCCGTCCGGAGGCACGGTCGGGGGCGGTCGGTAGGGTGCACGGCGTGCCGGACCATGCCGAACCGCCCCAGACCAGTCCGCCGGGCACCGCCGACCGCCGGGCGTCCCGACGCCCTGTCAAGGCGGTGCTCTTCGACTTCCACGGCACCCTGGCCCAGGTGGAGGACCCCCAGCGGTGGGTGCTGGAGGCCGCGGCGGCGTGCGGCGTCACCCTGGACCGGGTCCGCGCCACCTCGCTGGCCGACCGACTGCTGACCGCCGGCCGCGCCGGCGGGCCACTGCCGGCACGGGTGCCGCCCCGACTCGCCGAACTGTGGGCCGACCGGGACCTCTACCAACACGCCCACCGGGGCGCGTACACCGGGCTGGCCGAGACCGTCGACGCCGGCATCGACGGCTTCGCCGACGCGCTCTACGAGCGGCTGCTGACCACCGAGGGCTGGCTGCCGTACGCCGACACCGCCCCCACGCTGACCGCGCTGCGCGACGCCGGGGTGCCGGTGGCGGTGGTCAGCAACATCGGCTTCGACCTGCGGCCACACTTCGACGCCTGGGGGCTGACCGACCTGGTCGGCGCGTTCGTGCTCTCCTACGAGGTGGGGCGCTGCAAACCCGACCCGGCGATTTTCTGGCGTGCCTGCGGCATGCTGGGCGTCGACCCGGAGCAGACCCTGATGGTCGGTGACACCCCGGCGGACGCGGGCGCGGTGGCCGCCGGCTGCTCGGCGCTGGTGCTCCCGGCAGCCGAGCCGGGCCGGGAGAACGGGCTGGGCGCGGTGCTCGACCTCGCCCTACCAGGCTGACCGGCACTGGCCCGACCCGTGCCCACCGTTGGTCACGCCGGTGGACACCGCCGCAGGTCGGCCAGGGCGGACGGCCTACCGTCGTGCCCGTGACCGAGATCCTGCTGCCCACGACAGCGCCGACCGACACGCCACCGGCCCGGCGCGGTGGTGTCGTCGCGGTGGGGCTGGTGCTCGGCGGGGCCCTGTCGGTGCAGTTCGGCGCCGCCGTGGCCGCGTTGCTCTTCCCGCGTACCGGGGTGGCCGGCGCGGTGACCCTGCGGCTGACCATCGCGGCGCTGCTGCTGCTCATCGTGTGCCGGCCCCGCCTGCGCGGACACGACCGGTCGGCCTGGCTCGCGGCCGGCGCGTTCGGGCTGGCGCTGGCCGGCATGAACTCGCTGTTCTACCAGGCCATCGAACGCATCCCACTGGGCCCAGCGGTGACGCTCGAGGTGCTCGGCCCGTTGGCGCTGTCGGTGTTCTCCGCCCGCCGACTGGCCAGCTGGGGCTGGGCGGGGCTCGCACTGGCCGGGGTGGCGCTGCTCGGGCAGGGCGGCTTCGACCGGCTGAACCCGGTCGGGGTGGCCTTCGCGTTCGGCGCGGGCGCCATGTGGGCCGCGTACATCGTGCTGAGCGCCCGGGTCGGCGGCCGCTTTCCCGGCGCGGACGGGCTGGCCCTGGCGCTGACCGTCGCCGCGCTGGTCACCCTGCCGCTGGGCATTGTCGACGGCGGCGCGGTGCTGCTCGACCCGCCGGTGCTGGCCCTCGGCGGCGCCCTCGCCGTGCTCGCCTCCGGGCTGCCCTACACCCTGGAGCTGATGGCGCTGCGGCGGATGCCCACAGCCACCTTCGCGGTGCTGATGAGCCTCGGCCCGGCCGTCGCCACCCTAGCCGGCTGGCTGGTGCTGCGGCAGGAGTTGACAGTGCTGGAGTGCACCGCCATCGTGCTGGTGATCGCCGCCAGCATCGGCGCGGTACGGGTCAACGCAGCAGCCGCGCGGCGCCCGGAACCGCGCTGATCGTCACCGGCAGCTCCAGGGAGCGTTCCCCGTCGGCGTACGAGGTGATGCCCTCGGCGGCCAACTCCACAGTGCGGGCCCGGAAACTGCGCACCAGCGGGTGGCTGACGTGGGTGCCCTGGTAGATGCGCGGCTTCACCCGGATCAGGGTCCGCCGGTCGACCCGACCCGCCACCACCACGTCGAGCAGCCCGTCGGTCGGGTCCGCGTCGGGGCAGATCCGCATCCCACCGCCGTAGGTGGGGCAGTTGCCCACCGCCACAAGCACCGCGTCCAGGTCGTGCGGCACCCCGTCGAGGCGCAGCGTGTAGCGGCGTGGGCGCAGCCGCGCCAGCTCGACCAGGATCGCCAGGTCGTATCGACGCGGGCCGCGGGGCCAGCGCATCCGGTTGGCCCGCTCGTTGACGATCGCGTCGAACCCGGCCGCGAGGACCGCCCCGTACCAGCGCTCGACGCCGTCGACCCCTACCATCCGGGCCAGGTCGACCGGTTGACTGCGGCCGTCGCGCACCGCCTCGGCGATCACCGCCGCCGCAGCGAGGGGGTCGGCGGGGAAGCCGGTGTCCAGGGCGAAGTCGTTGCCGGTGCCGGCCGGGATCGGGCCGAACGGCACGTCGGTCCCGGCGACCGCCTGTAACGCCCGGTGCACGGTGCCGTCGCCACCGACCGCCACCAGCGCACCCGCGCCGTCCGCGACCGCCTGACGGCATGCCGCCTCCGCCTCGCCCGGGCTGGACGCCGACAGCAACCGAAGCGGCCGGCCCGCGTCGGCCAGCCCCTCCAACAACCGGGGCAGCAGGGCGCTGTACCGTCCCCGGCCGGCGGACGGGTTCGTGAGCACGGCCACCGGCCCACCGGCGAGCGGGGCGCGGTCGACAGGTTCACCGGCGACCGGGCCGGGCAGGTGATCGTCTGCGGTCACGGGCAGCACCGTACCGGCCGGACACCCGCCGTTCACCAGGGGTCGGTGCCGTCACCAACAGTTCCGCAGCCGGCGCGGGAGGTGACGCGACGACGCCGCCCCCGGAACACGGCGACGGCGTCGGTGGACCTGTCGGCGCGGGGCCGTCAGGTCATGTCGTCGTAGCGGCGTTCGATCGGCGCCGGTTTGGCGATCGGCTCGGGTTCGCCGATCGGCGCGCTCGAGTCGACCCGCTGCCCGGCCACGACCGGGTCCGCGTCGAACTCCAACGGCGACACCTCGTCGTCGTCGATGCCGGCGTAGATCTCCTTGCCCCGCCCACGCCGCTTGTCGTTGATGAACGCGATGCCCACCGCGCCGAAGTAGAGCGCGGAGAGACAGAGCGCCAGCGCGGTCATCCCGAACGGGTCCGGTGTCGGGGTGACCACGGCGGAGAACGCGAAGAACACGAAGATCGCCACCCGCCACCAGCTGAGCAGCCGCTTCGCGCTGGCGATGCCCACGAAGTTGAGCATCAGCACGATGAGCGGGAACTCGAACGCCACCCCGAACAACAGGATCAGGTTGGTGACGAAGGAGATGTACTTGGTGATCTCCAGTGTCGTGCTGATCTCGCTGTCGGAGATGCTGAGCAGGAACTCCAGGCCCTTGGCCGTGACGAAGTACGCGAGCACCGCGCCGGCCGCGAACAGCGGCGCCGCCAGGGCGGTGAAGAAGTACGCGTAGCGCCGCTCGTGCCGGTGCAGGCCGGGCGCGATGAACGCCCAGAGCTGGTAGAGCCAGACCGGCGCGGCCACGATCAACCCGACCCAGAGCGCGACCTTCAGTTGGAGCAGGAACAGGTCGGCCGGGCCGAGCTGAACGAACTCACACTTGCCGTTGACGACTCGGGCCTGCGGCAGGTCGCAGTAGGGCTGCTGGAGCAGGTGCAGCACCTCATCCGCCAGCCAGACACCGAGGCCGAACCCGATCAGGATCGCCACGGACGCGCGGAACAGACGGTTGCGCAGCTCACGGACATGCTCGATGAGCGTCATCGAGCCGTCGGCGGCCCGTTCGAAGGTGCTCGGGCCGCGTTTGCGCAGTGCGAAGGCCACGGGAGTGGGGCCTTTCGGTCAGTTGTCGCGGACGCGGTGCACCGGGTCGACGACCGGCTGCTGCGGCGGGGCCTGCTGGTACGGGGCCTGCTGCGGCTGGCCAGCGTACGGCGCCTGCTGCCCGGCGTGCGGCGGCAGCGGCTGGTAGCCGGCCTGCGCGTCGGCCTTCTCGGCGAGGTCGCGGTCGTCGTCCTGCAGGCTCTTGGTCTCGGCCTTGATGATCCGCAGCGACCGACCCAGCGAACGGGCCGCGTCGGGGAGCCGCTTCGCACCGAAGAGAAGGATCAGCACAACCACGAGAACAGCGATGTGCCACGGCTTGAGGGCACCCATGAGAAGCTCCAGTCGCTCTGTGTCCGGGGGGGTGGTACGCAGCCCATCGTACGTGCGGATCGGCTGCCCGCCACCCGCTGGGTGGTGGTGGTCTGGCCGGAAGGGTGAAGTCTTGACCAACCCGCGATGATCCGTCAACCACCGGCGGGTGCGTACCCGATCAGCCGCGCTTGGCCTTGATCACCGCGAGTCGCCGGGAGGTGGTGTCGAGCCGACGTTGGACTTCCTCGGCACGCCGTTGCAGCGCCTCGGCGGTTTCCCGCAGCGCCTCGGCCTCGGCGGCCCGCCCCTGCAACGCCACGGCGGCGCGCCGCAGTCGGGGCAGCCGGGCCAGCACCGGGCGCACGGCCAACGCGAGCGCCACGAGGGGTAGCAGCACCACCGCGAGCACGATCCAGATCAGCACGGCGGTCAGCCTACTGGGTGCGGCCGGCCACCGCCGGGTCACCCGACAGCGCGCGCTCCGGGTCGACCTCGGGCGGCCGGGGCACGGCCGTGGGCGTGGGCACGGCGTACGCGTCCAGCGCGGCGGCCGCCGTCGCCCGGACCTGCTCGGCCAACTCGACCGGGGCGACCACCGTCACCTCCGGGCCGAGGCCCAGCACGAACCGGCGGGCCCACCCCAGGTCGGTGACCCGCAGGGAGACGAGCCACTGGTCGCCGTCGCCGGCCTCCACCCGCTCGCACGGGTAGTACTCGGTGATCCACCGCTCGCCCCGGCCGATGCGCAGGGTGATCAGCGGCAGGTCGGCCGAGGGGCGGAACACGCCCTCGGTGAGGTCGTGCGGGACGGCCTGCGGCGGCACCGTGGCCCGCTCATCCAGCTCGATGACCGCGTCGATCCGGTCGGCGCGGAACAGCCGGACGGCCTCCGCGCGCCGACACCACGCCTCCACATACGCCCGGCCGCCGACCATCAGCATCCGCAGCGGGTCGATGACGCGCTCGGTGGTCTCGTCCCGGGCGACGGTGTAGTAGGTGATCCGCAGGGCCTTGCCGCCCTCCACGGCGGCGCGCAGCGCCTCGACCCGCGGCGTGTCCCCGGGTAACCGGACCGCCACCGGCGCGCCCACCAGGTCGCCCGCGGCCTCGATCTTGGCCAGGGCCCGTTCGACGGCCTCCCGGTTGGCCACCCCGGGCGTCTCGGCCAACATCCGCAGCGCCACGACCAGTGCCAGGGCCTCGTCGGGGGTCAGTCGCAACGGGCGGTCGATGCCGGCGTCGTAGGTGATGGTCACCCGGTCACCGTCGAACGCCATGTCGATCAGGTCACCGGGGCCGTACCCGGGGAGCCCGCACACCCAGAGCAGCTCCAGGTCCTCCCGGAGCTGGCGCTCGGTGACGCCCAGGTCACCGGCCGCCTCGGCGATCTCGATGCCGGGCCGGGCCAGCAGGTAGGGCACCAGGTTGAGCAGTCGGGCCAGCCGGTCGGCGGACGCGCGGGAACCGTTGCGGGCGGCCGGGCGGGTCACCGGGCACCCCCGCTGACGGCCAACTCGTCGTGGCGCACGGCGATCTCCTTGAGTCGTTGGATGACCGCCTCGCGGACCTCCGGTGGGTCGAGGACCCGCACGTCCGGGCCGTAGCCGACGAGATGACCGGCCAGCCCGTCCGGGTCGGCGTACGGCAGGACCAGCCGGTCGCCGTCCGGCCCGGCGGTCACCTCCACCGCCCAACGGCGCAGCCCGGCGGCCCGCCCGGGCGCGGCCAGCACGGTGGCCCGACCGGTGCGCTCCACCGGACCCGACCAGCGGGCCACGTGGCTGATCAGGTCGACGTTGGCCGGCGGCTCGTACGCACCGGGGGCGCCGGTCACCCGGACCGCGCCGACGACCCGGGACAGCCGGAAGCAGCGGGTCGCCTCCCGGTCCTGGTCGTGGCCGACCACATACCACCGGCCGCGCCAGCAGACCACGCCCCACGGTTGCAGTCGCCGCCGGCTGGGCGCGTCGCGGTCAGGCACCCGGTAGTCGAACCCCACCTCGCGGCGGTCCCGGGCGGCGGCGGTCAGCGGCGCGAACGCCGGGTCGACAGTGACCATCGGCTCCAGGCCGAGGGTCGCCTGCGGGTCCACGTCCACCCCGGCGGCACGCAGCTTGGCCAGCCCCGACGACGCGGCGGCGGCCAACCCGGCGTGCTGCCACAGCCGGGCGGCGATGCCGACCGCGGCGGCCTCGTCCGGTTCGAGGAGGATGTCGGGCAGCGCGTATTCGCGGTGGGCGATCCGGTAGCCGGGCTCGGCATCGAAGGCGCTCGCCGTGCCCGTCTCCAGTGGCACACCCAGCTCACGCAGCTCGGCCTTGTCCCGTTCGAACTTGCGCTGGAACGCCTCGTGGTCGCGCGCGTCGTCCGGATCGTGCTCGTAACCGGGCACGGTCGCGGCGATCTGCGCGGCGGTCAGGAACCGTCGCGTGGACAGCAGGCAGATCACCAGGTTGACCAGGCGTTCGGTGCGGGTCCGCGACACGCGGTAGACGCTAGCAGCCGAGCCGCCCACACCGTGCACCCACGCGGGCGTGCCGCACACTTGTTCGGATCGGACCTCCCCCGGCGCGTCGCCGTCGCCGGTCATAGGGTGATCCTCATGCCGCAAGCGGACGCCAGGCCCGAGAGCGAGAGCGTCGGCACCGTGGTCGTCGCCGGCGCCGCCAACCTCGCCATCGCGGTCGCCAAGCTGATCGCCGGGCTGATCTCCGGATCAGCGGCGATGCTCTCCGAGGCGGCGCACTCGGTCGCCGACACCACCACCGAGGTGCTGCTCTTCCAGGCGCTGCGCCGCGGTGCCCGCCCGGCCGACCAGCGACACCCCTTCGGGTACGGCAAGGAAAGCTACGTCTGGGCGTTCTTCGCGGCCATGTTCACGTTCGTCGCCGGCGCCGGTTTCGCCGTCACCCACGGCGTCACCACGATCCTGGTGCACGAGCACAGCGGCGACTACCTGCTCTCGTACATCGTGCTCGGAGTGTCGTTCGTCATCGAGTCGATCTCACTGACCCGGGCCGTGCGGCAGGTCCGCAGCGAGTCGCAGCGCTGGCGGACCACGCCTCGGCGGTTCCTGCGACTGACCGCCGACACCACCGTCAAGGCGGTCTTCCTGGAGGACAGCGCGGCGCTGATCGGTCTGGTGCTGGCCGGGCTCGGCGTCGGCCTGTCGCACGCCACCGGCGACGAGGTGTGGGACGGCGTCGCGTCGATCCTGATCGGGCTCCTGCTGCTGACTGTCGCCGGGGTCCTCGCCGGCAACAACCTGTCGCTGCTGGTCGGCCGGGCCGTCCCGGAGCGGCTGCGCCACGAGATCGAGCAGGATCTGGCCGGGCTGCCCGAGGTGGAGCGCATCGACACCCTGTTGACCATGCAGCTCGGCCCGCAGGACATCCTGGTCGCCGCGAAGGTCGACTTCCGCGACGAGGCCACCGGCGCGCAGATCGAGGCCACCGCCGACGAGGCCGAGCGGCGGCTCACGGAGCGGTACCCGGAGATCCGCTTCGTCTTCCTCGACCCCACCCGTTCGATGCCGGGCGCCACCAGCACCGCCCGGCACACCCAGGCCGGGCCGAGCCCCGACGCCGGCGGCCCCGAGCCGACCTGACCACACCCGGGCGCGGACCGCCAGGCCCGCGCGGCTAGCGTGCCCGTCATGGTGCGATGGCGTACGGGGACGGTGGCGACGCTGCGACGGCAGTGGACCGGGGCGGTGGAGCTGGACGTCGACCTGCCCGACGGCACGCGGATGCGGGCGCTGGCCTACCCGGAGCTGGTCGGCACGCCCGAGCCCGGCGACCGGGTGCTGCTCAACGCCGGCGCGCTGCTGATGGGCCTGGGCACCGGCGGGTACGCCCTGGTGGTCGCCCTGCCGGACCGGCTGCCGCCGGACCCGCCGGACGTCGCCGACACCCGCGACGCCGGGCACCTGGTCAAGGCCCGCTACACGCCGTTGCAGCCGATCCTCCTCGGCGTCGACGAGGAGGCCTCTCCGCACCGCGACGTGCTGGCCGACGCGGACGACCTCGGCGGCCTGCCGGTGGTCACCGCCGACCTGCACTCGGCGCTCCCGGCGATCCTGGCCGGCATCCGGGCCGACGCCCCGCAGGCGCGGGTGGCGTACCTGCTCACCGACGGCGGGGCGCTGCCCGCCTGGTTCTCCCGCACCCTCGCCGCGCTGCGGGCCGAGCTGGCCGGCACGATCACCGTCGGGCAGGCGTTCGGTGGCGATCTGGAGGCCACCACCCTGCACGGTGGTCTGCTCGCCGCCCGGCACGTGCTCCACGCGGACGTGGCGATCGTGGCTCAGGGCCCCGGCAACCTGGGCACCGGCACCCGGTGGGGCTTCTCCGGCGTCGCCGTCGGCGAGGCGATCAACGCGATCGCCACGCTGGGCGGAAAACCGGTCGGCTCGTTGCGTATCTCCGACGCCGACCCCCGCCCCCGACACCGGGGCGTGTCACACCACAGCCTCACCGCGTACGGTCGGGTGGCTCTCGCCCCGGCGGAGCTGGTGGTGCCCGAGGACCTGGCGCCTTCCCTCGCGGCCGAGGTGCTCGCGGCGCTGGCACCCCTGGCGGCCCGGCACCGGATCGTCCGGGTGCCCACCGACGGTCTGGACGCCGCGCTGCGGGCCAGCGCCGTGCCCCTGTCCACCATGGGCCGTGGCCTCGACGCCGACCGCGCGTACTTCCTGGCGGCAGCCGCCGCCGGCCGCCACGCCGCCACGCTCCTCCCCTGACCCCCGAGCCCGGTCGATCATGAAGTTATTGCCCGCCGCCTCTGCGTGTCATGGCCGGGGGTAGGGCACGGAGGTGGGGGTGGGGTGGTTAGGCCAGGAAGATCAGGGCTAGCCAGCCGCCCACGATGAGCACCAGCGCCAGGGCCAGCACCCAGGTCGGCACCGTGTATTCGCCGCGCCGGTTGCGTTCGACCTCGGCGCGGATCTTGTCTCGGCGGCGTTCGATCCAGTTCTGCCGCTCGGTGCCGCGCTCGGGGCGATCGGAAGGTCCAGAAGTCGTCATGGCGCGCTCAGCTTAACCGCTGAGTGCGCCGGGCTGACCGGCCCCGTCGGCGCAGCGCACCGACGGGGCCGGCCACCGGTCACATGCTGGCGATCAGCCGCTCCACCCGCTCGTCGTACGCCCGGAACGGGTCCTTGCAGAGCACGGTGCGCTGCGCCTGGTCGTTGAGCTTCAGGTGCACCCAGTCGACGGTGAAGTCCCGGCGCTTCTCCTGGGCGTGCCGGATGAACTCGCCCCGTAGCCGGGCCCGGGTGGTCTGCGGCGGGGTCTCCTTGGCCTCGAAGATCTCCGGGTCGGTGGCCACCCGGTCGACCTCGCCGCGGCGCTCCAGGAGCCCGTAGAGGCCCCGGCCACGGCGCACGTCGTGGTAGGCCAGATCCATCTGCGCCACCCTGGGGTGCGACAGCGGCAGGTCGTGCTTGCGCTGGTAGCGCTCGATCAGCCGCAGCTTGCTGACCCAGTCGATCTCCCGGGAGACCGGCTCAAGGTCGCCAGTCTCCACCGCGTTGAGCACCCGGCCCCACAGCTCGACGACCCGCTTGGCGGCCTGGTCGCCACCGCGTCGCTCGACGAACTCGGTGGCCTTGGCGAGGTATTCCTGCTGGATGTCCAGGGCGCTGACCTCCTTGCCGTTGGCCAACCGCACCTTGCGCCGGCCGGTGATGTCGTGCGACACCTCCCGGATGGCCCGGATCGGGTTCTCCAGGGACAGGTCGCGCATCACCACCCCGGCCTCGATCATCCGCAGCACGATGTCGGCGGTGCCGACCTTGAGCAGCGTGGTGACCTCGTTCATGTTGGAGTCACCGACGATCACGTGCAGCCGTCGGTAGCGCTCGGCGTCAGCGTGCGGCTCGTCGCGGGTGTTGATGATCGGGCGGCTGCGGGTGGTCGCCGAGGAGACGCCCTCCCAGATGTGCTCGGCCCGCTGCGAGAGGCAGTAGACCGCGCCGCGTGGGGTTTGCAGAACCTTGCCGGCCCCGCAGATCAACTGCCGGGTGACCAGGAACGGGATGAGCACGTCGGCGAGCCGGCCGAACTCGCCGTGCCGGGAGACCAGGTAGTTCTCGTGGCAGCCGTACGAGTTGCCGGCCGAGTCGGTGTTGTTCTTGAACAGGTAGATCTCACCCGCGATGCCCTCGTCGTGCAGCCGCTTCTCCGCGTCGACGAGCAGGCCCTCCAGGATCCGCTCGCCGGCCCGGTCGTGGGCGACGAGATCGGTCACCGAGTCGCACTCCGGTGTCGCGTACTCCGGATGCGACCCGACGTCCAGGTAGAGCCGGGCCCCATTGCGCAGAAAGACATTGCTCGACCGGCCCCAGGACACCACGCGACGGAACAGATACCGCGCGACCTCGTCCGGGGACAGCCGCCGCTGCCCGCGATAGGTGCAGGTGACGCCGTACTCGGTCTCGAGGCCGAAGATTCGCCGCTCCATGGTGTGACATTAGCCGCCCGGAGGCCCGGTTCGTCACTGTCAGACCACAGGTCGTGCCCCGAGCGCGGTCACATACCGGTTGAGTGCGACATTCCGTCCGGACCGAGACTGGCCACGAACCGCCGGCAGCTGTCGTACTCCGGAAGCAGGCCCCGCTCGCGCGCCTGCGCCAGAGTCGGCGCCGCGTCGTCGCGCGCGGACAGCAATGGAACGTCGGCGGGCCACTCGATGCCCAACTCCTCGTCCAGCGGGTGCACCGCGTGCTCGCCGGTCGGGTTGTAGGTGGCCGAGCAGAGATAGCTCAACGTCGCGTCGTCGGTCAACGCGCAGAACCCGTGCCCCAGCCCCTCGCTGAGGTAGACCGCCCGACGGTCGGTGTCGTCCAGTCGGACGCCCTCCCACCGACCGAAGGTCGGCGAGCCCACCCGCAGGTCCACGATCACGTCGAGGACCGCGCCCCGCACACAGGTGACGTACTTGGCCTGCCCGGGCGGGACGTCGGCGAAGTGGACGCCGCGCACCACGCCACGTGCGGAGACCGACAGGTTGGCCTGGGCCAGCCGCAGCGGATGCCCCACCACCTCGGCGAGCTTGTCGAAGCGGTACCACTCCATGAACATGCCGCGCGGGTCACCGTGCTGCTGGGGGATGATTTCCCAGGCGCCCTCGATGCTCAGCTCGCGGATCTTCACCAGGAGCCCCCGTCGTCGCCGCCCTTGTCGCTGAGCAGACCGAGCAGGTAGTTGCCATAACCGCTCTTGGTCAGCGGCTCGGCGAGCGCACGCAGCTGCGCGTCGTCGATCAGGCCGGCACGCCAGGCCACCTCCTCGACGCAACCGATCTTGAGACCCTGCCGCTCCTCGACCACCCGGACGAACTCGGCGGCCTGCATCATCGAGGTGAACGTGCCGGTGTCCAGCCAGGCGGTGCCCCGATCCAGCACCGTCACCGCCAGCTCCCCGGTCTCCCGGTACACCTCGTTGACCGCCGTGATCTCCAGCTCGCCGCGGGCGCTCGGGGTGAGCTTGCGGGCGATGTCCACCACCCGGTTGTCGTAGAAGTAGAGGCCCGGCACCGCGTAGCGGGACTTCGGGCGGGCCGGCTTCTCCTCGATCGAGAGCACTCGACCATCGGCGTCGAAGTCGACAACGCCGTACTCCTGCGGGTTGGCCACCTGATAGGCGAAGACCCGCCCGCCGACCGGGTCACCGTGGTCGGCGAGCTGCCGACCCAGACCCACGCCGTGGAAGATGTTGTCGCCGAGGACCAACGCCACCGACTCGGTGCCGATGAAGTCCGCGCCGAGGATGAACGCCTGCGCGATGCCCTCCGGGCGCTCCTGGCTGACGTACTCCAGCCGCAGCCCGAACTGGCTGCCGTCGCCGAGCAGCCGACGGAACTGGTCCTGGTCGTCCGGAGTCGTGATCACCAGGATCTCCCGGACCCCGGACATCACCAGGGTGGAGAGCGGGTAATAGATCATCGGCTTGTCGAAGACCGGCATCAGCTGCTTCGAGACCGCCCGGGTGATCGGCCAGAGCCGGGACCCGGTGCCGCCGGCAAGTAGGATTCCGCGCATCGGGGAAGCCTAACCGCACCCGGACACGTTGTGCGGGGGTCGCATACCAGGAGCCGCGCCGCCCGTCGCGTATACTTCCGGACCCGTGAGGATCCTCGTCACCGGCGGAGCCGGATTCATCGGGTCGGAGTACGTTCGTCTGCTGCTGGGCAAGCCCCTCGGCAGTGCGGACGGCGTGCCGCCACTCGAGCCGGCCGTCGTGACCGTGCTGGACAAGCTGACCTACTCGGGCAACCTGGCCAACCTCGAGCCCGTCCGCGACGACCCGCGACTGCGGTTCGTGCAGGGCGACATCTGCGACCCGGTCGTGGTCGACGAGGTGGTGGCCGAGCACGACGTGATCGTGCACTTCGCCGCCGAGTCACACGTCGACCGCTCGATCGCGGGCGCCGCGCCGTTCGTCACCACCAACGTGCTGGGCACCCAGACGCTGCTCGACGCGGCGCTGCGCCACGGCACCGGCCGATTCGTGCACGTTTCCACCGACGAGGTCTACGGCTCGATCGACGAGGGCTCCTGGACCGAGAGCTGGCCCCTCGCCCCCAACTCGCCGTACTCGGCATCCAAGGCCGGCTCCGACCTGCTCGCGCTGTCCTACCACCGCACCCACGGCATGGACGTGGTCGTCACCCGCTGCTCCAACAACTACGGCCCGTACCAGTTCCCCGAGAAGGTCATCCCGCTGTTCGTCAGCAACCTGCTCGACGGTGGCACCGTTCCCCTCTACGGCGACGGCGGCAACATCCGTGACTGGCTGCACGTGCACGACCACTGCCGGGGCATCGCCCTCGTCCAGCAGAAGGGCCGCGCCGGTGAGGTCTACAACATCGGCGGCGGCACCGAGCTGACCAACAAGGAACTCACCGGCCTGCTCCTGGACGCCTGCGGCGCCGGGTGGGACCGGGTCGTCCCGGTCACCGACCGCAAGGGCCACGACCGCCGGTACTCCCTCGACATCACCAAGATCAGCGAAGAGCTCGGCTACCACCCCAGCATCACCCTGGACCAGGGCCTCGCCGACACCGTCCGCTGGTACCGGGACAACCGCAGCTGGTGGGAACCCCTCAAGTCCGCGCCGACGGCATGACCCGAATCCTCGTCACCGGCGCGGGCGGGATGCTCGGCCGGGACCTGGTCACCGTGCTGGGTACACGGCCCGACCTCAAGGTGACCGCCGCCACCCGCGCCGACCTGGACGTCACCGACCGCGCGGCGGTCCACGCCGCCGTCGCCGGGCACGACCTGGTGATCAACGCGGCCGCGTGGACCAACGTCGACGCCGCCGAGGCCGACGAGGCCGCGGCGACCGCCGTCAACGGCCACGCCGTGGCCAACCTGGCCGCGGCGTGCGCCACCGACGGAACCCGGCTGATCCAGGTCTCCACCGACTACGTCCTCGCCGGCAACGCGGACACCCCGTACCCGGAGGACGCGCCCACCGCGCCGGTCAACGCTTACGGCCGCGGCAAGCTGGTCGGCGAACAGGCCGTCGCGCGGCTGCTGCCCGACACCGGGTACGTCGTGCGCACCGCCTGGCTCTACGGCGCGCACGGCCCGAACTTCGTGGCCACCATGCTCCGACTTGCCACCCAGCGCGAACACCTCGACGTGGTCGACGACCAACACGGCCAACCCACCTGGTCGTACGCGCTCGCCGAGCGGCTCGTCGCGCTCGCCGACGCCGCGCTGGCCGGTCACGCGACGCCCGGCGTCTACCACAGCACCTGCGCCGGGCAGACGACCTGGTACGGGCTGGCCCGCGCCGCGTTCACGCTGGCCGGACTGGACCCGGACCGGATCCGACCCACCACCAGCGACCGGTATCCGCGTCCCGCCCCCCGGCCTGCGTACAGTGTGCTAGGGCACAGCCGCTGGGCAGCCGTGGGTCTGCCCCCGCTTCCAGACTGGCACAGCGCCCTGGTTGACGCGTTCCACTCCCCCGCTCCACCCGCCCCGTGGAAGGTCGCATGAAGCTCACCCTCGTCACCGGCCTGACCGGCCTGCTGCTCCTCGGCACCATCGTCGAGCTGTTGCGCCGCCGTCAGCTGCGCGAGAAGTACGGCATGCTCTGGCTCGCCGTACTGATCATCGTGATTCCGCTGTCCCTCTTCCCCCGGCTGCTCGACAACGTCGCCGAACTCCTCGGCGTCGCCTCCGGTGTCAGCCTGGTGCTCTTCCTCGGCATCGTCTTCCTGCTGCTGGTGTGCGTACACCTCAGCTGGGAGGTCAGCGCCCTGGAAGAAGAGACCCGCACCCTGGCCGAAGACTTCGCCCTGCTCCGCGCTGAAATCGACGCGGACCGGGCAGCCCGAGACGAACTGGTGTCGACCGATGGTTAACGGCAAGCGCACACTGATCATCATCCCGGCTCTCAACGAGTCGGGCTCGATCGCTGACGTCGTCGGCGAGGTCCGTGGCGAACTGCCCGGCGTCGACGTGCTCGTCGTCGACGACGGCTCCACCGATCGCACCGCCGCCGTCGCCGCCGCCGCCGGAGCCTTGGTCGCCAAACTGCCGTACAACCTCGGCGTCGGTGGGGCCATGCGCCTCGGCTACCGCTACGCCCGGGACCACGACTACGACGTCGCCATCCAGATCGACGCCGACGGCCAGCACGACCCCCGGTACGTGCCGAAGCTCGTCGACCTGCTCGACGACAACGACCTCGTCATCGGCGCCCGCTTCGCCGGTGAGGGCGACTACAACGTCCGCGGCCCCCGCCGCTGGGCGATGGTGATGCTCTCCGCCGTGCTGTCCCGCGTCGCCCGCACCAAGCTCACCGACACCACCTCCGGCTTCCGGGCCGCCAACCGGCGGGTCATCGAGATGTTCGCCGGCTGGTACCCGGCCGAGTACCTCGGCGACACGGTGGAGACCCTGGTGCACACCGCCCGCCGCGGCTACCGCATCCGCCAGGTGCCGGTCGCCATGCGCAAGCGGATGGCTGGCACACCCAGCCACTCCCCCGCCAAGGCGATGGTCTACCTCGGCCGCGCGTTCGCCGTTCTCACGCTGGCGCTCATCCGCCGGTGATCCGACGGCTACTGAGCCTGGTCCCGCCCGGCACCGTCGCTGTCGGTGCCGGGCTGGCCCTTCTCGGGCTCGCCTCCTACGTTCACCTCGCAGTCGCCGGCCACAGCCTCAGCCAGGCCGACTACTCGTCCCTGTCGGTGCTCTGGTCGATCGTGTTCACCCTCGGCATCGGCGTGTTCATGCCGATCGAGCAAGAGGTCGCCCGGGTCGTCGCCGCCCGACACAGCCAGGGCCTGCCCCCCGGGCCGGTACTGGCCCGCGGCGTCACCGTCGCCGCCGTGATGCTCGCGGTGCTGGTGTTGGCCGTCACCATCGGCCGTCAGCCGCTCGCCGACAAGCTCTTCGCCGGTGACGGCAACCTGGTCACCGTGCTGATCGGCGCGCTCGCCGCGATGGCCGTCGCCTACGCCACCCGAGGCGTCCTCTCCGGCCTGCAACTGTTCCCCTGGTACGGCGCTCAACTCGGGATCGACGGCGGCCTGCGGATCATCATGGTCGCCCTGCTCGGGCTGGCCGGAGTGACGTCACCCGTCTGGTACGGGCTCGTGCTCGTCGCCGCCCCACTGGTCAGCGTCCTGCTCACCCTGCCGCCGGTGCTGGGCGCCATCGGCGGAGGCCCGCCGGTGGCCTGGGCCACCCTGCTACGCGGCCTCGGCCTGCTCACCGCCTCCAGCCTGCTCTCCCAGGTCGTGGTGAACATCGGCGTGATCAACGTGCAGCTACTCGCCCCCTCCGACGCGGCAGCCGCCGGCGCACTACTCTCCGCCCTCGTGCTGGTCCGCATCCCCCTGTTCGTCTTCGGCTCCCTCCAGGCGTCACTGCTGCCCGGCCTGGCCACCACCGCCACCACCGGCGACCAGGCCGGCTTCCACAGCCTGCTGCGCCGGGCGCTCGGCATCGTCACCGCACTCGGCCTCACCGGCGCCCTCGGCGCCGTGCTGCTCGGCCCATGGTTGGTCGGCACTCTCTTCGACGCACCCGGCGTTCTCGGCCACGGCGACTTTGCCTGGTTGGCGGCCGCCACGCTCGCCTACCTGTGGGCGATGGTGCTCGGTCAGGCCCTACTCGCCCTCGACCGGCACCGCGCCCAGGCCCTCGCCTGGACCGCCGGCGTCGCCGCCCTGATCGCCGTGACGCTGATCCCGGCTCCGGTCACCCTCCGAGTCGAACTGGCGTACACCATCGGCTCAGTCATCGTGGCGGCCACCATGGCGATGCTGCTGCTGCGCGGCGGCGTCCGTCGAGCCACCACCCCCACCCGGCCGCTCGCCGAGGCCGTCGCCCCTGCCGCATCCGGAGGCATCCGATGACCCGACCCCGGGTGAGCGCCGTCATGCTCGCCTACGGCCCGGAGCCGTACCTCGTCGACGCCGCCCAGGCGGTGCTGGCCAGCACCGACGTCGAGATCGATCTCATCGTCGTCGACAACGGCTGCACCGGGGACGGCATCGACATCGTCAAGGGCCTCCCCGGGGTGCGGGTGATCCGACCGGAGGAGAACACCGGCTACTCCGGCGGCTGCCGGGTCGGCGCGGCCGAGGCCACCGGTGACTGGCTCGCGTTCGTCAACTCCGATGCCGTCGTCGCACCCGACGCCCTGGCCAAGACCACCGCCGTAGCCGCCGAAGCGGGCGTCGGCGCGGCCATGGCGTCCATCCGGTTGGCCGACACTCCCGAGCTGATCAACACAAGCGGTAACCCGCTGCACTTCACCGGCCTCTCCTGGGCCGGCGGCAACGGCGAACCGGCCAGCAACCACGCCGAGCGGCGGGCCGTGCCCTCCCTCAGCGGCTGCTGCTTCGTGATCAGCCGGCGACTCTGGCGCGAGCTCGACGGCTTCGCCGCCGAATACTTCGCGTACCACGAGGACACCGAACTCAGCCTGCGACTGTGGCAGCGCGGACTACGACTGGAGTACGTGCCGGACGCCGTCGTGCGTCACCACTACGAGTTCTCCCGCAACGCCCTGAAGCTTTACCTGGTCGAGCGAAACCGACTGGTCACCCTGCTCACCGCCTACGAGGCGCGGACACTCGTGGTGCTCGCCCCGGCACTGCTACTCACCGAGGCCGCCATGCTCACCGCCGCGGTCGTCGGCGGCTGGTCCCGCCAGAAGCTGCGGGGTTGGGGCTGGTTGTGGCGCAACCGCGACTGGGTTCGCGGCCGTCGACGGCAGCTGCAGGCCGAACGCCGGGTGCCGGACGGGGTCATCGCGGAGCTGATGACCGGTCGGGTCACCCCGTCCGGTGTGCCCACCACGCCCGGCCTGGGAGCGTTCAACGCCGTCGCCGGCGGTTACTGGGCCCTGGCCCGGCCTCTGTTGCGCCGAGGATGACCGCTGGTGCCGGCCCCGGACACGGGCCCGGCACCAGCGGGCGAAACCTTAGCGCTCGCCGCCCTCCGCGGGCCGGTCCTCCAGGTCCGCGGAACCGGCCGAACTCGTCGGCTTGTGCCCCTCCGTGGTCGGCACGACCGGCTCGGCGGGGCCTCCCGCCGCATCCGCCGCCTGCCCCTCGGCCGCCGCGTCCCCGTCCAACAGAGCCGTCAGCGCGGCACCGGTGATCCGCCGGAACGTCCGTCCGATCCGCTGACGGTCCAGGACCGCCACCTCGAGCTGGTTCGCGGCGATCGTGCGGGCGGCACCGCCCTCACCACCGACGGAGCTCAACGCCTGCACCGCCACCCTGACAGCCTCGGCCAGGGACATGTCCGCCCGATGCTGCGACTTCAACACGCCGGTGATCGCTTCGGCCTGACCACCCATGGCCATCCGCCCCGGCTCGTCGTTGACCGAACCGTCATAGGTCAGCCGGTACAGCTCGTCCGCCTCCGGGGTGGCACCGACCTCCGCCACGCAGATCTCCACCTCGAACGGCTTCGACTGCTCGGTGAAGATCGCACCCAGGGTCTGGGCGAACGCGTTGGCCAGGGCCCGACCAGTGACGTCACGCCGGTCGTAGCTGAGCCCGTTCAGGTCGGCCATCCGGACACCGGCGCGGCGCAGGTTCTCGAACTCGTTGTACCGGCCGACCGCGGCGAACCCGATCCGGTCGTAGATCTCGCTGACCTTGTGCAGGGCGCTGGAGAGGTTCTCCGCGACGAAGAGGACCCCGCCGGCGTAGCTGAGGACCACCGCGCTGCGACCCCGAGCGATGCCCTTGCGGGCCAACTCGGAGCGGTCGCGCATGATCTGTTCGGGGGAGGCGTAGAACTGCATGGCCACGTCGGCGGTTCTCCTTACGGCGCTGTGCTGACGACTGCTGACTGGTGAGGTGCGGGTCTCAACCGCCCGGGTTCTCCATCCGGCCGGCGACCACACCCTCGGCGATCGCCGCCGTCTCGGTGTCGGTCAACCGGCGGGTGCCCTCGGCGGTCGCGGTCATCACCACGGGGTAGATCCGGCGGGTCAGATCCGGCCCACCGGTCGCGGTGTCGTCGTCGGCGGCGTCGTAGAGCGCCTCGACCGCCAGCCGCGTCGCGTCCTCGACGGACAACCCGGCCCGGAACCGCTTCTTCAACGCGGACTTCGCGAACAGCGACCCGGACCCGATCGCGTCGTAGCCGGTCTCCTCGTACGGGCCACCGGTCACGTCGAAGCTGAAGATCCGACCGGCGCGCGCCGCGTCGGCGGCGGCCAGGTCGAACCCGGCGAAGAGCGGCACCACGGCCAACCCCTGCATGGCCGCCCCCAGATTGCCCCGGATCATCGAGGCCAACCGGTTGGCCTTACCGTCCAACGAGAGCATCGCGCCCTCGATTTTCTCGTAGTGCTCCAGCTCCACCTGGAACAGTCGCATCAGCTCGATGCCGATACCGGCGGTGCCCGCGATGCCGACCAGCGAGTGCGCGTCGGCGGGGTGCACCTTCTCGATGTCGCGCTGAGCGATCAGGTTGCCCATGGTGGCCCGTCGGTCGCCCGCCATCACCACACCCTCGGCGGCCGCGATGGCCACGATGGTGGTCGCGTGCGGCGCCAGGTCGGCGGCCATGCCCGGCGGCAGCGGTCGCCGACCGGGCAACATCTCGGGGGCCACCCGACTCAGAAACGTCGTGAAGGAGGACGTCCCCGCGTTGGTGAACACATCTGGAAGACGCCCGGATGGATCAAAGCCCGCTGCCACGTGGTTCCTCTCAGGTACGTGATCGCCCTGGCCAGCCTCATGGGACTGTCACGGAACTGGCCAAGACCACCGTTGCAGTTGAAGCAGAGTATCCCGCGCACCCATCCGGTGCGATGATCGTGGTCCAGATGTTGAGGGTCGGCACCGCCACAGATGGCGCAGACCCCGCCCTGCTCGGCCAGGAACTCCTGAAACTCTTTCTCACCCATGCCGTATCGGCGCCGCAGGTGGTACTCGCGAGTTCCGCCGTAGAGTCGCTGCGCTGACTCCTTGCCGCGGGCATTATGGCAGGGTTTGCAGTAGCTGTGCCGGCCACTGGCCTTGGTAGTGGTGGTGGGAAAGTCGTCCAGAGACTTGATCTGCTCGCGGTCTGGACACCACTTGAGACCTTCACCGACGGGCGTGGGCGACTTTCGCTGTGGGGCGATGCCGCGCTTACGCCGGCTCGCCGGCGAATCGGACATATGCCTCTATTGACCCCCTTTCTGGACGTAACCCCTCACAAATTCCTCTGCGTTCTCTTCGAGGACGGAGTCGATCTCGTCGAGGAGGTCGTCGACGTCCTCGGTGATCTCGGCGTGCCGCTCGGCCACCTCGGGGTTGGCCTCGGTGGTGACGTCCTCGATTTCCTCGCCCTGACGGGACTTGCCGGACTGCGACTGACCGCCGCTGTCATGAGTGGCCATGGCTGTCTCCTCCACGATCGTCTGGGATGAAATCTACCCCGCGCAGACGACAGAAAGCCCTCACGTCCGCCGTGTTCGGGTCGGGGGCGTTCGATTGCGCCGAAGCTGTCAGCCCCGAGGAGCCGACGCGTCGGCCGTGGCTGGCACCGGCACCCGCTCCGGCTCGGGCTGCCGCTCCGCCGAGGCCTCTGCCGGTGCCGCCCCGCGCCGCAGGCGGGGCGTCCAGTCCTTGAACCGCAGCGCCTGCTTCTCCACCAGATGCCAGGACAGGAACGCCAGCACGACGGTGCAGACCATGACCACCGCGAAGTAGCCGACAAAGCCCCAGGCCGCCGCCCCCAGCCAGGCCAGCATCTGCTGCACGACGAAGGAGTAGATGTAGATGCCGTACGAGTAGTCGTTCTTCTGGCCCACGCGGTGCAGCAGCCGTGGCAACCGGACCGCGAGGTAGAGGATGGCGTACTCGTAGGCGAGCAACGCCGGGCCGAACAGGTGGCCCTCCAGGGTCTGCCAGCCGGTCACGACGATGGCGAGCACGCCGAGGACGTCGCTGATGGGCAGCTTGTCGCTGTAGAGGTCCGCCACGGCGCCCACCAGGAACATGAAGCCGAACCGCAGGAACCAGATCTTGCTGAGCGCGCCGAGCAGCGGCAGCGGACCGATGCTGCCGCTGGTGAAGTACGTCGATCCGCCGAAGCGCAGCGCCTCGTACTGGTTCCAGAGCAGCAGACCGAAGACGAGTACGGCTGCCGCGAGCACCAGCCAGCGGGCACGGCGCAGCACCGCCACCACGGCCAGCGAAGCCACGATCAGGTAGCAGAAGATCTCGTAACTGAGCGTCCAGAGTGAGCCGTCGAGGACGCTCTTACGCACCAGGTCGCCGTACGGCGTGTGCCGGAAGACGTCGACGATCCCCTGCTGGCGGTAGCCACCCCACCAGTTCGCCTGCAGGAAGTTGACCACGCCGGCCGGGTGCCGCCACAGGCCGTCCAGATTGCCGCGATCGGCGTACCAGACGATCGGGGCCACCACGAAGCCGATGAACAGCAGACACACCCAGAGGCCCGGCCAGATCCGCAGGGCGCGGTGCCACAGGTAGCGGGGCAGGCTGGCCCGCCGGGCGCTGCGGGTGATGAGGAAGCCGGAGATGCCGAAGAAGCCAGCCAACCCGAGACCGGCCACGTCGACAACCTCGGTCAACGGTCGGGCGTACCCGATCACCGCGGTGTGCGCCAGGACGACCGCTACGGCAAAGCAGAGCCGCAGGAAGCCGAACTGTTGGCACGCCCGGCGTACGCGTTCGACAGCGGTACAGCGGTCATCGCACGCAGGCCAACCTGCCGGGCAGAGGGGAGCATCGCATCACCGTGTGGGTCGACGGATCGGGGGACGGCCTAGCATGCCACAGAGTGATCGCCGGTGGAGGCACCGGATCTCAGCCCCCGGTCAACGTCTCCAACAGGTCCTTGGCGCTGGCACAGCGGTCGAACAACGCCCCGACGTGCGCACGGGTGCCCCGCTCCGGCTCCATCATCGGGACCCGGACCAACGACTCCCGGCCCACGTCGAAGATCACCGAGTCCCAGCTCGCGGCGACGACCTCGGAGGCGTACTGGGCGAGGCAGCGACCGCGGAAGTAGGCCCGGGTGTCCTCCGGCGGCTCGGTCATCGCGCTGCGCGTCTCGTCGTCGGTGAGCAGCGTCTTCATCGCCCCCCGGCTGACCAGGCGGTGGTAGAGGCCCTTCTCCGGCCGGACGTCGGAATATTGAAGGTCGACGAGCTGGAGCTTGTGCGAGCCCCAGCCGAGCTTCTCCCGTTCCCGGTAGCCCTCCAGCAGCCGCAGCTTGGCCACCCAGTCCAACTCGTCGGCGCAGAGCATCGGATCCCGGCCCAGCCGGTCCAGGACGCTCTCCCAGCGGTCGAGCACGTCGATGGTCTGCTCGTCGGCGTCGGTGCCGTACCGGTCGTCGACAAAGGACCGGACCCGCTCCAGGTACGCCCACTGCAGGTCGAGGGCGGTGAGCCGACGGCCGTCGCGCAGTCGCATGCGGTGCGTCAGAGCGGGGTCGTGGCTGACGGCGCGCAGCTCGCTGACCGGGTCGGCGATGCCGAGGTCGGCGCCGAGGGCCTTCTCCTCGATCATGGTGAGGATCAGCGCGGTGGTGCCGACCTTGAGGTAGGTGGAGATCTCGGAGAGGTTGGCGTCGCCGATGATGACGTGCAGCCGGCGGTACTTGTCGGCGTCGGCGTGCGGCTCGTCGCGGGTGTTGATGATCGGCCGCTTGAGGGTGGTCTCCAGGCCCACCTCGACCTCGAAGAAGTCGGCGCGCTGGGAGATCTGGAAGCCGCTCTGGCCGCCGTCCTGGCCGATGCCGACCCGGCCGGCACCGCAGACGATCTGTCGGGTGACGAAGAACGGCGTCAGGTACGCCACGATGTCGGCGAACGGCGTCTGCCGGCGCATCAGGTAGTTCTCGTGGGCGCCGTAGCTGGCGCCCTTGTTGTCGGTGTTGTTCTTGTAGAGGTGGATCGGCTGGGTGCCCGGGATGGTGGCGGCCCGGCGGGACGCCTCGGCCATCACCCGCTCGCCGGCCTTGTCCCAGCGCACGATGTCCCTGGGGGTGGTGACCTCGGGGGTGGAGTATTCGGGGTGGGCATGATCCACGTAGAGCCGTGCGCCGTTGGTGAGTATCACGTTGGCCAGGCCGAGGTCTTCGTCCGCGAGGGCCTCAGCGGGGTCGTACGCGGCGCCGGAGTAGGTGAAGCCGCGGGCGTCGCGCAGCGGCGACTCCTCCTCGTAGTCCCACCGGGCCCGGCCGCCCCGGTTGAGTTCTGGGCGTGCCCCGTAGGCGTTGACCACCTGCGATGAGGTGACCATCGGGTTGGCTCCGGCCTGCCCGGGCACGGAGATGCCGTATTCGACCTCGGTGCCCATGATCCGTCTTACGCTCATCGACCTACCCGCTTCGCTCGCCCGACCCGGTCCCCCGTCAGGTCGAGCGTAGTCCGCCCTGAGCACCTGCACTCTGCAGGTGAGTGCCGGCGGGGCGGAACAGTTCGGTGGATTCGGTGTCGGAACGCTCAATGGTCGGCGTCGGGTCGTCGCTCGCGGTGGAGCGCGTGGTCCAGACGAGCCACCCGAACAGCACCAGGCCGAGGCTGGCGCTCAGCAGCGGGATCACCGAGCCGACCACCGGGTGCCAGTCGCCGGCGAGGGGGTTGAGACTGCTCAACCCGATGTTCGCGGGCAGGCCGTTCTGCCAGCGAACCATCGTGTACGCCAGGCAGAAGAGCTGGATCGGCAGGAGGAGCAGCACGGCGAGTCGGGTGAACGAGCGGGCCCGGGCGATCTCGAAGCCGCGTTGTTCGGCGATCCACGCGGCGTAGAGCAGGACGCCGACCAGCATGGGCAGCATGTAGCGGCCCTGGGTGACGAAGCCGCTCTCGTTGACCAGGGCGATCTGCATGAGGGAGGGGACGGCCACGCCGCCGCCGAGCAGCACGAGCAGCCGCCACCGGTCGAGTGTGCTGCCCCAGACGACACCGATGAGCAGCAGCGCGCCGGCGACGAGCTGCCAGATCACATACGGCGGGGCGGGCATCCGGGTGTCCAGCCAGGAGGTGACCCCGACGATCTGGTCGAGGTATCCCCGCCACCGGTCGGCCTCGCGCAGCGCCGCCTGCCCGTAGGTGAGCCGGTCGGCGGAGTAGTTGCCGAGGTCGGAGGTCTGTTGGCGGACGGACCAGGCGAGCACGACGAGGGTGGCCAGGACGATGCCGCCCGCCCAGAGTTGCGCGGCCCGGTCCCGTAGCAGGCCGAGGAGGTTGCTGCGGCGCAGTGGGAAGGCGAACGCGATGAAGGCGGTCGCCAGCCAGAGCGGGCCGGTCTGGCGCAGCACCGCCAGGAGCAGCGCGCTGATCCCGACGAGGACGATGAGGCCGCGCCGTGGGCCGGGTGGGCCGAGTAGCAGGGGGATGACCGCGCTGAAGAAGGCAATGCCGGCGGCGATCTCCAGGCCGTTCGGGTTGACCGCGCTGGCCATGTGCACGGCCATCGGGGTGGTGACGACGACCAGGGCACCCATCATGAGGCCGCGGCGGGAGCGGTTGCGGATCACGACGTACGCGCAGGCGAGCAGCGCGGCGCAACACAGGGCGCTGATCATGCGGGCGAGCAGGACGCCGGACCAGCCGGGCCAGAGCACCGTCGGCGCGCCGACGAGGGCGTAGTAGGCGGGGAAGTAACGGCCGGCCCCGGTGCCGGCCCGGGTTGGCGTGTCGTCGCTGCCGGGTGGCTGGGCGCAGGCCGCAGAGATTTCCTTCTTGAACTGCCAGCACTGTTCGCGGACGAGACCACCGGGGACGGTCTGGAAGGCGCCGGTGCCCTTCTTCGCGGCGGCCGGCGGGGGTGCGATCTGCCCGGCGGCGACGCCGGCCGCCCGGACGATGTGCTCGCGCTCGTCCGGGGTGCCGTCGTAGGGGGCGGCCATCGACCAGGCGAAGATGATCAGGAAGAACGCGGCGAAGGCGAGGGCCCAGTGTCGTCGGGCGGTGCTCGTCGTGGTTGCCGGGCTTGCGCCGGCGGCCGGCGGCGTCACTCTTCCGGGATCAGGCACGTCAACCTCGCGGCTCGCGCGGGCAGGCCCCGCTGGGTGGATGGACAGACGATAGACTCCCTCGTCGTCCTCACCGCTCCGGGTCCCCCCTTGGAGAACTCTTTGCTGTCACCTGTTGCCGATTCCGTCCGCCACCTGTCCCGACACAGTGCTGTGCGGTTCCTGGTTGTCGGTGGTCTGAGCGTTGCCGTGGACACGGGATCACTCTTCGTGTACCACGGAGTTCTCCGGATTGTCCTGCCCGTTGCGGCCGCCATGTCGTTCCTGACCTCGTTCTGGGTCAACTTCGGGCTGAACCGGGCGTGGTCGTTCGGCTCGTCCGCCCAGATGGTGCCGCAGGTGGGGCGCTACTTCGCGCTGGTCCTCGCCAACCTGACCGCCAACGTGGTGCTGGTGTCCGCGTTGACCTGGGCGGGCATGCCGTACCTGCTGGCGAAGCTGCTGGTGACGGCATCGCTCTCGGCGGCGAACTACGTGGTGTCGAAGCGGTGGATCTTCGCGGCCTGACCGACGCACTGGCATACCCGCAGCGAGGGTGCCCACCGTCCGGTGGGCACCCTCGCTGTTGGGGTCAGAGGTACTGGCCGGTGTTGCTGGCGGTCTCGATGGACCGGCCGGCCTCGGCGCCCTTGCCGCCGGAGACGAGTGTGCGGATGTAGACGATCCGCTCACCCTTCTTGCCGGAGATGCGCGCCCAGTCGTCGGGGTTGGTGGTGTTGGGGAGATCTTCGTTCTCGCGGAACTCGTCGACGCAGGCGTCGAGCAGGTGCTGTAGGCGCAGTCCCTTGCGACCCGAGGTGAGGAACTCCTTGATGGCCATCTTCTTGCTCCGGTCGACGATGTTCTGGATCATCGCGCCGGAGTTGAAGTCCTTGAAGTAGAGGACTTCCTTGTCACCGTTGGCGTAGGTGACCTCGAGGAATCGGTTCTCCTCGGTTTCCGAGTACATCCGCAGCACCACGGCGTCGATCATCGCCGCGACGGTGGCCTGGGGGTCGGTGCCGTGTTCGGCCAGGTCGTCCGGGTGCAGGGGCAGCCCGGAGAGGATGTACTTGGAGAAGATGTCCTTGGCCGCCTCGGCGTCCGGTCGCTCGATCTTGATCTTCACGTCGAGGCGACCGGGGCGCAGGATCGCCGGGTCGATCATGTCTTCCCGGTTGGAGGCGCCGATGACGATGACGTTCTCCAGCCCCTCAACGCCGTCGATCTCGCTGAGCAGCTGCGGGACGATGGTGTTCTCCACGTCGGAGGAGACACCGGAGCCGCGGGTCCGGAAGATCGAGTCCATCTCGTCGAAGAACACGATCACCGGCGTGCCCTCGCCGGCCTTCTCCCGGGCGCGCTGGAAGATCAGCCGGATGTGCCGCTCGGTCTCACCGACGTACTTGTTGAGCAGCTCCGGGCCCTTGATGTTGAGGAAGAAGCTGGTGTGCTTCTCCTTGCCCTGCCGCTCGGCGATCTTCTTGGCCAGCGAGTTGGCCACCGCCTTGGCGATGAGCGTCTTGCCACAGCCGGGTGGGCCGTAGAGCAGGATGCCCTTGGGCGGGCGGAGCTGGTGCTCACGGAACAGGTCCGCGTGCAGGAACGGCAACTCCACCGCGTCGCGGATCTGCTCGATCTGCGACTGGAGGCCACCGATGTCGCCGTAGTCGACGTCGGGCACCTCCTCCAGGACCAGCTCCTCGACCTCGCTCTTCGGGATCCGCTCGTACGCGTAGGCCGAGCGGGGCTCGATCATGAGCGAGTCGCCGGCCCGGATCGCCGAGCCGATGAGCGTCTCGGCGAGGTGCACGATGCGCTCCTCGTCGGAGTGGGAGACCACCAGCGCCCGGTCGCCCGGCCCGCCGTTCGGCCCCTCCAGGATCTCCTTGAGCATCACCACTTCGCCAACCCGCTCGTAACCGAACGCGTCGACGATGTTGAGCGCGTCGTTGAGCAGGACCTCCTGGCCGCGCCGCAGGTCACCCACGTCGAGCGAGGGCGAGACCGCGACCCGCAGTTTGCGGCCACCGGTGAAGACGTCCACCGTGCCGTCCTCGTGCTTGGCCAGGAAGACGCCGTAACCGCTCGGCGGTTGCGCGAGCCGGTCGATCTCCTCCTTGAGCGTCACGATCTGCGTGCGAGCTTCCTTGAGGGTGCTCACCAGCCGGTCGTTGTTCTCTGTCAGCCGCGCCAACTGTGCCTGGGTGGCCGCCAGCCGCTCTTCGAGCTGCCGGACGTGTCGGGGGCTTTCGGTCAACTTGCGCCGCACCAGGGCGAGTTCCTCTTGCAGGAACGCGACCTGCGTGGAGAGATCGTGGGCTTCCTTCTCCCACCGTGCGGCGCGCGAGTCCGCGTCGTCGCTACGTGCTGCCACGTCCCACCTCCCCGGGGGGCTTGAACGTTCTGCCCTAACACTAGCCGCTATGAGGCCGATTCGGTCCCACGCAACACCCTCGTCACCGAACCTTGATCGCCAAGGGTGGCCTGACGGGCCGTTACCGGCGTTCGGGTACCGTCGGAGCGTGGCACGGGAGAACATGGGGGGTGCACAGGTGGCCGAGGTCGCGACCGACGAATTGCAGGTCTGGGTCGACCAGGACCTCTGCACGGGCGACGGGCTCTGCGTGCAGTACGCGCCGGAGGTGTTCGAGTTCGACATCGACGGTCTGGCCTACGTCAAGGGCGTCGACGGTGAGCTGCGGATGGCACCGGGCAGCCGGGTTGACGTCCCCGCGCACCTGCGACTCGAGGTGATCGACTCCGCGAAGGAGTGCCCGGGCGACTGCATCCACGTGGTGCGCGGCGACGGCGTCGAGGTCGCCGGCCCGGACGCCGAGCAGGACTGACCCACCGGCCGGGCGGCGAAGGCCCGGTCGGGTCCAGAACGGGGTACGCCTCAGAGCATCGGACGGCCGACCACCGAGGCGACCAGCCGCGCGAACTCCTCCAACCGGGCGATCTGCCCGGCCCCGCCGTCGTCGAGGGTCTTGCCGAAGCGCAACGCGTCGTGCCGGGGTGTGCCGGCCATCTCCTCGCTCGGCGGCGCCTCGTCCAACGAGGTGAGCAGCAGGTAGACGTCGATGCTGTCGACCCGGATCTCGCCGCTCTCGGCACGGTTGAGCCGCCGCCGGCAGCCCACCTCGGTGACGGTGGAGACCGGCACCACCCGCAGCGACGAGGTCATCGAGCCCGGCGGACCCTCCTCCGGCGGTACGTCCTCGCCGTGCCAGAGAATGAGCCGGCTGCCGTCGCAGACCACAACCTCCTGCCACACCCCGTTGACCTCGTTGACGAAGCGTTCCAGGGTGAAGCCGAGCACCGACGCGCCGCGCAGCACGCCGCCGAGCGCCTCCAGGGCGACGTCCGGGTCGCGCAGGTAGGCCCGCGCCGCCGACTCCAGGTCCTGGTAGGGCGACCAGTCGGGAAAGACCGCGGGGAGGTCTCCACCGCCGTAGCCCGGTCGGCTCATGCCAGCGTCTCCCCCTGCTCGGCGCTGCCGACACCCAGCTCGATGGTCACGGCCTGTCCATCTCCCCCGCACCGTTGGGTTGCGCGGCCGCGGCCTGCGCGGCCGCGGCCTGTCGGGCCGCCTCCGCCTCGCGCAGGTCCTGGCGGCGTTGCGCGTACGCCTCGGTGCCCTTGCTGGGCTTGCGCCGGCGCGGCGGCGCGGTGACCCCCGGGGCCAGCTTGCGCGCGGACACCAGGAAGGCGGTGTGCGCGATCATCCGGTGGTCCGGACGGACAGCGAGGCCCTCGGCGTGCCAGTCGCGCACCAGGGACTCCCAGGCCCGTGGCTCGGTCCAGCCGCCGCGCTCGCGCAGCGCCTCCACCAGCTCGGAGAGCTGCGGTGTGGTGGCGACGTAGCCGATGAACACCCCACCGGGCACCAGCGCCCGCTCGACCATGTCGAGGGTCTCCCAGGGGGTCAACATGTCCAGGATGATCCGGTCGAAGCCGGTCTCCCGGCACTGCGCGACGTCACCGACGTGCAGGTTCCACGAGGGGTGCGGCCCGTTGAAGAACGCCTCGACGTTGCGCTTGGCGATCTGGGCGAAGTCGTCGCGCAGCTCGAAGGAGTGCAGCTCGCCCTCCGTGCCGACGGCACGCAGCAGGGAGCAGCTCAGCGCGCCGGAGCCGGCGCCGGCCTCGAGGACCTTCGCGCCGGGGAAGATGTCGCCCATCGCCACGATCTGCGCCGAGTCCTTGGGGTAGATCACCTGGGCGCCGCGCGGCATGGACAGCACGTAGTCCGACAGCAGCGGCCGCAGGGCCAGGAAGGCGGTGCCCCCACCGGAGGTGGTCACCACGCTGCCGTCGGGGAGCCCGATCAGCGCGTCGTGGGCCAGGATGCCACGGTGGGTGTGGAACTCCTTGCCGGGCTCCAGCGTCACTGTGTGCATCCGCCCCTTGGGGTCGGTCAGCTGGACCCGGTCGCCGGGCCGGAACGGCCCGCGGTGCACGGGTGTCAGCGCCGGGTCGGCGGGGTCGGCGGCGACGGTGGAGGGAGTTGCGGTCACGGTGTCATCTTCCGGTTGGGTTCGAGGAGCTGTGCCAGGTCCGCGATGTGCAGAATGCCGACGACATCTTCGCCTGACGTCACCACGTACTGTGCGCCCGGGTGGGTCTGTACGGCCTCCATCACCCGCTCGCCGTCCCACCCGACCGACAACGTGGGGAGGGTGCCCAGCGACCGGGCGACGGCGTCGACCGACAGCCACGGTCGGCGCTCGACCGGCACCGCGTCGGCGGCGGCCGGGTCGACAAGCGCCACCGGTCGACCGTTGGAGTCGGTGACCAGCAGCGCGGCGTCGGGCTGCCCGCTCTCGGCGCGTCGACGCTGAGCCTCGGCCAGCGGCGTGCCGGTGACCGCCGGCCAGACCGGACGGGCCAGCCGGGCGAGGTCGATCAGCGGGAACCGGCGGCTGACCCGGGCGGCCCGGATCGACTGCCCGGCGCCACGCCAGAGGGTGACGGCGACCAGCAGCATCAGCGGCAGCGCCAGCGGCGCCAGCCGCCGCTCGACGGTGAGCAGCAGGACCAGGGCCGCGGTGCCGACGGCGACGACCCGGCCGGCCCACCCGGCGACCTCGGTCCCGAGGTGCCGGTCGCGGGTCAGCCCCCACACGGCGGCGCGCAGCGCCCGGCCGCCGTCGAGCGGCAGCCCGGGCAGGCTGTTGAACAGCGCCACGATGACGTTGCTGACCGCGAGCTGGAAGGCGAGCTGGTGCGCCACGGTCCCCTCGGGCAGGGCGAGCGTGGCGGCGACCGCCAGGACGCCGAGCACCGCGGAGACCGCCGGGCCGGCCAGCGAGACCAGCAGGTCGACGCGGGGCGACGGGGCGTCCCGGTCCATCTCGGTGTAACCGCCGAGCAGCTCCAGGGTGATCCCACGCACACCGATGCCGTACCGCCGGGCGGTGAGGGCGTGGCCCAGCTCGTGCAGCAGCACCGAGCCGAGCAGCGACACGACGAACCCGAAGCCGATCAGGTAGCCGCTGAGCTGCGGCAGGTCCAGTTGTCGGCGGGCGAACTCGCCGTACAGCACCGCGATGAGCACCGCGAGCAGGACCATGGAGCCGTTGAGGTAAAGCGGCACCCCGAACACCTTGCCGACGGTCAGGCCGAGACGTCGGTCCGGTCGGCGCGGCGGCCTGGTTGTCTGCTCCATCGCCACGATGCTACGGACCGTCGTTGTGTGGGGCGGGCGGCGGTCGGTGTCACACCGGTGCCCTAACCTTTGCCGACATGACGGCGGAATCGGTCACCACCTCCCAGCCCTCCCCCGCGGCGCAGACGCCGCCAACGGTGCGGGCCTCGCTGTCCCCGTCGCGGGCGGCGGATTTCAAGACCTGCCCGCTGCTCTACCGGTTCCGCAGCATCGACCGGCTGCCCGAGCGCACCACCATCGAGCAGGCCCGGGGCACGTTGGTGCACGCGGTGCTGGAGCGCCTGTTCGACCTGCCGGCCACCGGCCGCACGCCGGAGGCGGCCGGCGACCTGGTGGCCCCCCAGTGGGACCGGCTGGTCACCGAGCAGCCGGAGCTGGCCGGGATCTTCGACGGCGCGGAGCCCGCCGGCCCGGTGGAGTTCCTCCGCTCCGCCGCCGGGCTGTTGCAGGGTTACTTCGCGGTGGAGGATCCGACCCGGCTGGAGCCGGCCGAACGCGAGAGCCTGATCTCCGCGGTCGTCGACGAGGAGCTGCTGATCCGGGGCTATCTCGACCGGCTCGACGTCGCTCCGGACGGCGCGCTGCGGGTGGTCGACTACAAGACCGGCGGCGCTCCGCGGGAGGCGTTCGAGGCGCGGGCGCTGTTTCAGCTGAAGTTCTACGCCCTGGTGCTGTGGCGCACCCGGGGGGTGGTGCCCCGGGTGCTGCGGCTGCTCTACCTGCGCGACGCCGAGGTGTTGGATTACACCCCCGATGCCGACGAGCTGGTCCGCTTCGAGCGCACCGTGGTGGCGCTGTGGCGGGCGATCGAGCAGGCCACCGCCCGACAGGATTTCCGGCCCCGGCCGAGCCGGCTCTGCGACTGGTGCAGCCACCAGGCACTCTGTCCCAGCTTCGGCGGCACCCCGCCGCCGTTCCCGGTCGCCGCGGCGAGCGCCGACCCGCTGCGCGACTCCCGGTCCACTCCGGTGGCGCCGGGCGCCGACGAGTGACGGCCTCCTGACCGACGCGTCCGCCCGGCGGGCGATTCGGGCCCGCCGGGATCGCCTGCCGCGGGCCGACGCCGGAAACCCGACCGCAGCGGTGCCGTCGCGGTCGGGACAGGGCGACCGGCCGGCCTCTACGGTGATCCGCGACGCACCGGCTCGGGTACGCGAGGATGACCGGTGCGCGCCAGGACGTCGGCGGGACGGGAGACGACATGAGCGATCAGGCGCCCTCGGCGCGGCCGGTACGGATCCTGCTCGCCGACGACCAGCCGCTGCTGCGGACCGGGTTCCGGATGGTGCTCGGCGCCGAGAGCGACCTGGACGTGGTGGCGGAGGCCGGTGACGGCGTGGAGGCGGTGGAGTTGTCCCGCCGGCTGCTGCCCGACGTCGTCCTGATGGACATCCGGATGCCCCGGATGGACGGGGTGGCGGCGACCCGGGCCATCGTCGACGCCCGGCTGCCGGTGCGGGTGCTGGTGCTCACCACCTTCGACCTGGACGAGTACGTGGTGGGCGCGTTGCGGGCCGGTGCCAGCGGGTTCCTGGCCAAGGACGTGCCGGCCGAGGATCTGATCGCGGCGATCCGCACGGTCGCCGGCGGGGACGCGGTGGTCACACCTCGGATCCTGCGGCGACTGCTGGACCGCTTCGCCGAACTGCTGCCCGACCCGGCGGCGACGCCGTCGGCGGCGCTCGACGCGCTCACCGACCGGGAGCGCGAGGTGCTCGTGCAGGTCGCCCGGGGGCTGTCCAACGCCGAGATCGCGACGGTCCTGTCGGTGAGCGAAACCACCATCAAGACGCACGTCGGGCATGTGCTGACCAAGCTACGGCTGCGCGACCGGGTGCAGGCGGTGGTGCTGGCGTACGAGTCGGGTCTGGTCCGCCCCCGGGCGTAGCCGGACCGGCCCGGGTACCTCACCCGGCGTACTCGAAGATCCCTCCGTGGGGGGACGGCTGCCGTTGCCGTCGTCACCTACCGTGACCGGAGATGGCCTGGTTCGGTTGACCCTCCTGTGGCGTCAGGTGCAAGTGTCGGTGCGGCCGCCCGCCACCGAGGGGAAAAACGGTCGACCGGCCGTCGACTCAGGGGCAACCCTGATCCGACATGGGGGTGCACCCGCAGCGGGAAATCCGCGCCGGGTCCCCCCAGGGTCGGACGGGACGGGCGTACCCAGCACCGATGATTGAACAGTCGCGCCGGACCATCGGGGGGCGGCGTGCATTTTCGGACAGACGGAAGAGGTAGATGACGTGACCGCGACGGTAGGCCAGCAGGCGCAGGCCGCGGCCCGGGCCAACGACGTGTGGAAGGTGTACGGCAGCGGCGAGGCTCAGGTCGTCGCGCTGCGGGGGGTCAGCGCGGAGTTCGAACGTGGCCGCTTCACCGCGATCATGGGCCCGTCGGGTTCCGGTAAGTCGACGCTGATGCACTGCCTGGCCGGCCTGGACTCGGTGACCCGGGGGACGGTGTCGATCGGTGAGACGACGGTCACGGGGCTGGGCGACGCGGGGCTGACGAAGCTGCGCCGCGACAAGGTGGGCTTCATCTTCCAGCAGTTCAACCTGCTGCCGACGCTGACGGCCAAGGAGAACATCCTGCTGCCGCTGTCGATCGCCGGGCGCAAGCCGGACCCGGCCTGGTACGACACGGTGATCGAGACGGTGGGTCTGAAGGACCGGCTGGACCACCGGCCGGCGCAGCTCTCCGGTGGGCAGCAGCAGCGGGTGGCGTGTGCCCGGGCGCTGGTCTCCCGCCCCGAGGTGATCTTCGCGGACGAGCCGACCGGCAACCTGGACTCGCGCTCCGGCGCGGAGGTGCTCAACTTCCTGCGTGACTCGGTGCGGGAGCACGGCCAGACCATCGTGATGGTCACTCACGACCCGACGGCCGCCGCGTACGCCGACCGGGTGGTCTTCCTCGCCGACGGCGAGATCGTCTCGGAGCTGATCGAGCCGACCGCCGAGACGGTGCTGGACACCATGAAGAAGCTGGACACTCCGGCCGAGGTGGGCAACTGATGTTCCGCGCGACGCTGAAGAGTCTGCTGGCCCGCAAGGTCCGGCTGATCCTGTCCGGCCTGGCGGTGGTGCTCGGGGTGATGTTCGTCTCCGGCGCGTTCGTGCTCACCGACACGCTGGGTCGCTCCTTCGACTCGGTGTTCGCCGACGGTTTTTCCGAGATCGACGTGAACGTCGCGGCGAAGCCGAAGGTGCAGGTCAACGAGATGGAGGGCGAGCAGACCGTCGCCCCCCTGCCGGCCGCCCTGGTGGACCGGGTGAAGCAGGTGCCGGGGGCGGCCTCGGCGACCGGTGTGGTCAACGCCGACGGCGCCCGGGTGATCGGCAGCAACGGCAAGGTCGTCACGTCGTTCGGTCCTCCGCAGTTGGGCGAGAACTGGACCGGCGAGAGCGAGCTGCTGCAGCTGCGTGAGGGGCGCGCGCCGCAGGCCGAGGACGAGATCGTCATCAACAAGGCGTTGGCCACGGCCGCGAAGGTGCAGGTCGGCCAGAAGGTCGGCGTGCTGACCGCGTTCGAGTCGAAGAAGCGGGATTTCACCCTGGTCGGCGTCTTCGGTTACAGCGGTGACCGGGACTCGATCGGCGGGGTCAACGAGGTCTTCTTCACCACGCCGGTGGCGCAGCGGCTGATGCTGGGCGAGCCGGACGTGTTCAGCAGCATCACCGTGCAGGCCGCCGACGGGGTCTCGGACGAGAAGCTGCGCGACGACGTGGCCCGCACCCTGGGCGCGGACTTCGAGGTGAAGACCGGCGAGCAGGTGGCCGCGGACGCCTCGGCCAGCCTGAAGGAGGGCCTGTCCTTCTTCAACAAGATCCTGCTCGGCTTCGCCGCGGTGGCGCTGCTGGTGGGCACCTTCCTGATCCTCAACACCTTCTCGATCATCGTGGCGCAGCGGACCCGGGAGTTGGCGCTGATGCGCGCCATCGGGGCCAGCGGCCGGCAGATCATCGGTTCGGTGGTGCTGGAGGCCATCGCGGTGGGGTTGATCGCGTCGGTGCTCGGCCTCGCCGCCGGTATCGGGGTGGGCGCGCTGCTGGCGTTCCTGTTCGGCAAGCTCGCCGGCGGGCTCACCCTGGCCGGCATCGGCGTGCCGGCGGCGGCGGTGATCGGTTCGTTCGCCGTCGGTCTGGTGATCACCGTGGTGGCGGCGTTGCTGCCGGCGCTGCGGGCGTCCCGGATCCCGCCGATCGCGGCCATGCAGGACGTGGCCACCCCGGACCGGCCGTTGACCAAGATCACCGTGGCCGGGTCGCTGGTCACCGGTATCGGCGCGGTGCTGCTGTTCCTCGGGCTCAGCGGCAACGCCGGTGGTCAGACGCTGTCGACCATCCTTGGTGGGGTGCTGTTCGCCTTCATCGGGGTGGCGTTGCTGACTCCGCTGATCAGCCGGCCGGTGGTGAGCCTGCTCGGGGCGATCTTCTCCTGGTCGGTGCCGGGCAAGCTGGGCCGGCTCAACTCGGGGCGCAACCCTCGTCGTACGGCCATCACGGCCGCCGCGCTGATGGTCGGCATCGCGCTGGTCACCGGCGTCACGGTCATCCTCGACTCGGCCAAGGGCAGCATCAGCGCGCTCGCGAAGGACACCATCAAGGCCGAGCTGGTGATCGCCGGCCAGCAGGGCGGCCCGCGTCCGCCGACCTTCGACCCGGGTGTGCTGGACCAGGCCAAGGCCCTGCCCGGTGTGCGGTTGGTCGACGGCGAGTACGGCGACATGGCGCGCATCGACGGCGAGGGCACCTGGGTCGCGGCGAGCAGCGACATCGCTTCGCTACGGCAGATCTTCGGCGCGAAGCCCACCGCCGGTGACATCGACCGGCTCGGGCCGACCCAGATGCTCGCCAGCTCGGACACGGCCACATCCCGTGGCTGGTCGGTGGGCTCCACGGTCAACGTGCAGCTGACCCGGGGCGAGGCACGCACCTACACGATCAGCGGCATCTACGAGTCGTCGCAGCTGACCAACCCGGTGACGCTGCCGGTGACCGCGGCGAAGGACTTCGCCATCCCGCAGCCCATCCAGGGCTTCATCCAGCTGGACCCGGGCACCCGGGTGTCCGACGTTCAGCCGCAGGTGGAGGCGTTGCTCGCGGACAGCCCCGAGGTGTCGGTGGCCGACCGTGACGCGTTCATCAAGCAGCAGACCAGTTCGCTCGACGGGCTGCTCACGATGATCCAGATCCTGCTCGCGTTGGCCATCGTGATCGCCGTGCTGGGCATCATCAACACCCTGGCCCTGTCGGTGCTGGAGCGGACCCGCGAGTTGGGTCTGCTGCGGGCGATCGGCCTGCGCCGGTCCCAGACCATGGGCATGATCACCGTGGAGGCGGTGGTGATCTCGGTGTTCGGCGCGCTGCTCGGAGTGGCGGTGGGCACCGGCCTCGGCGCCGCGGTGGTCGAGGCCCTCAAGGACGAGGGCATCACCGACCTGATTCTGCCGTGGGGGCAGATGGGTGTCTTCCTCGGTCTCGCCGCCATCATCGGCGTGGTGGCCGCTGTGCTCCCGGCCGTCCGGGCGGCCCGGATCAACGTCCTGGGCGCCATCGCCCACGACTGATCGGCACTGCCGAGGCCCCCGGTCGCCATCCGCGCGACCGGGGGCCTCGGCCTGTTCCATTCCCCCTCGGCGACACGTACGCGACTGCCAGGCTGGTGGTGCCGGCAGGGCGCCGGCCCGCCCCGCAAGCGGGCGGCCGGAGGGCCGGGGCCGTTGACATGACCGATCAGGACGCCTACCAGCGGGCACTCGACAACGCCGAGCGGCTGCTCGGGCAGCCGCTGGTCCTGCCGCTCGGCGAGGGTGAGCCGTCGGTGGGGCAGGACTTCCGTCGTCTCGCCACCGTGCAGACCTTCGGCGCGGCCTGGCCCCGGGAGGGCCTGGACCTGCGCACCCGGTGCCTGGTCTCGGTGGCGATCGCCGCCGCCCTCGGCACCCACGAACCGCTGCGCGGGCAGCTGCGCATCGCGCTGACCTCGGGCGTGACCAGGGAGGAGATCGTCGAACTGTTCATCCACCTGGCCGCGTACGCGGGGGCCGCGCGGGCGTTCGACAGCTACCAGGTGGTCGCCGCGGTCTTCGCCGAGCGCCCCTGAACGAGGCCGGTCGCGACAGCCGAGCGCCCCTGACCCGCGCCGGGTGCGTCAGCCGGTCGCTGCTGCCCGATCGGTCAGCAGCGCCGCGAGCAGCGCCAGGTCCACGCCGGTCAGGCTCTCCACCTGGTGTACGCCGACAGTGCTCGGCAAGGCCACCTCCGCCGGTACGGCCAGGACCGCCGCGCCCGAGGCGAACGCGCTGGCCACCCCGGTCGGTGAGTCCTCGATCGCCACACAACGCTCGATCGGCACACCCAGCAGCCGGGCCGCGGTCAGGTAGGGCTCGGGGTGTGGCTTGGCCGCCACCACCTCGTCGCCGGCGACCACCGTGTCGAAGTTGTCCCGACCGAGGGTGTCCAGGGCGATCTCGACCAGCGCCCGAGGGCTGGAGGTGACCAGCGCGGTGGGGATTCCCGCCGCGCGGACCGCGCGCAACAGGTCGAACGCACCCGGCCGCCAGCGCAGACCGGTGCGGAACAGCTCCAGGATCCGGGCGTTGATCCACGCCGCGCTGATCTCCGGATCCCGTTCGGGCTGCCCCAGGTCATCGTGCAGGATGCGCATCGACTCGGCCATGGCGGTGCCGATGATCGACTGGCGGGCGTCGACGGAGAGTTCCCCGCCGTACTCCTTCGCGAGTTCCTGCAACGCGACGTCCCACAGCTTCTCGCTGTCGACCAACGTGCCGTCCATGTCGAAGAGCACAGCGGCGGGGTGATGGCTGCTCAGCGGAACCTCCAGGGTCGTGACCGACACCGGCGATCCTGCCAGCACCCCCCGGGGCCGGTGGCGGCAACGGGCGCCAGGGTGATCCGGGCAACCCCGTTCAGCCCAGGTCGCACTCCTTCAGGGAACCTTCGTAGCCCCGGAAGAACATGTCGGTGCGCTGCTCGGCGGTGCCGTGCGCCCCTTCCGCGAACCACGGCTGGTCCGGGTCGTCGCCGACCGCCGCCACCCCCTCCCGAAACTCGTCCAGGTCGCCCTCGGCGAGGGTCAGGGCCTCCGAGCGCACCGAGTCGCCGAGGTACGCCCCGGCCATGCAGTCGGCCTGCAACTCCTGCTGGATGGTGAAGTTGTAGTTGATGCCGAGCCGCACCTGGATGGCGTGCGCGTACTCGTGCCCCAGCAGGTAGAACACGAACGCGTCGCCGACCTGGCGGAACGCCGCCACCGACCAGGCGACGTCGTACGCGATGAAGTCGCCCTGCGAGCAGTAGACGGCGTTGTTGCGGGGCAACGCCTGGCCGCCGCAGGACACCTCGCCCTCGCGTTGGTACGGGATGATCCGCCGGATCGGTCGGAACCGCTGCCCGGATTCCTTGAACCGGGCCGCCCAGTACCGCTCGGCGACCGCCTGCGCGTCGGCGACGTCCTGCTCGAACTCGGCCACGCTGGTGGTGCTGTCGGCCCGGGTGGTGTTCGGGCCCGGTGAGGCTGCCGGCGGGTTCGCCCCGGGGCGTTCGGCCTCCGGCTCGGCCAGCCCACCGCCGGCGCAGGCCAGGGAGACCAGGGCGGCGATCAGCAGACCCGCCAACGGGCTCCGCGCGTCGCGTCCGAACCGTGCCCCCACTGCGCCTCCCCAGACATGGTGCTCAGGCTGGTAGTACCCCGACGGTAGGACCGAAACGCCCGTCACCGGTTTCACGCACGAGGTGGCCGGACGGTTCACGCACGGCGGGCCCGATCGGACTGCGGCACGGTGGGCTCGGCTGGGCGCTGCTCACCCGCCCGACTCCCGACCGCGATGCCACGTTTCGCCCTGGTCACCGTGCCGCTCGGCCTCGTACCTGTGCTGTCGACCACGAGCCTCCCGCTCCGCCCCACGATCAAAACTGACGCCGCCGCCTCCCCGACCCCGCCACACGAGAACTCCCCCAGCCACACCCGCCACCAGCACAAAAACCCCGACCACCACCCACACCACAGTCATCCCGCCAACCTAGGCCCCGCCCACCACCCCGAACCTCGGTGATCATGAAGTTGGCGTCATCCCGCTCGGCGTGTCGTGACGCCAACTTCATGATCACCGGTTCGGGTGGGAGGAGGCAGACCCGGGGTGGGTGGGGTGTCCGGGTGGGGCGTTGGGGTTCGACGTTTCCTGTGGGCGCCGGGGTGGTGTCCTTGCAGGAGGAGGAGAGAACCGTGAAGTACATGATTTTGCTCTACGGGTCGCAGCAGGACTACGACGTGCTGTCCGGGCGGGCATCCGACCGGCCGGCGATGTCGGCCGAGCAGATCGCGGCGATGCACCAGCACATGGAGACCTTCCACCAGTCGCTGGCCGAGTCCGGGGAGTTGGTCGACGCCCGGGGCCTGAGCGAGCCGGTGCACGCCCGCCGGGTGCAGGTGCGCGAGGGGGCACCCGTGATCACCGACGGCCCGTACCCGGAGACGCAGGAGGTCCTCGCCGGTTACACCATCGTGGAGTGCGCCAGCTTCGACCGGGCCACCGAGATCGCCGCCGGCCTGGTCGACCCGGACGCCCCCGGTGGGTACGTGGACGTGCGGCCGGTGCTCGACGGTGTCGAGGACCTGGCCGGCTGACCCGGTGCCGGAGACTCCCGCCGAGGACCTGCTGCGCGAGCTGGCGCCGCAGGTCCTCGGCGCGCTCGTCCGCCGCTACGGGCACTTCGACACGGCCGAGGACGCGGTGCAGGAGGCGCTGATCGCCGCCGCGAAGGGTTGGCCGCGCGACGGCGTACCGGAGAATCCGCGTGGTTGGTTGATCACCGTGGCGTCCCGGCGGCTGACCGACCTGCTGCGTCGCGAGCAGGCCCGGATGCGGCGGGAGGACACGGTGGCGCGGTGGGTGCTGCCGGAGCAGTGGCGCTCCCCCGCCGCCGACCACCCGCCGGCGGACGCCGACGACACGCTCATCCTGTTGTTCCTGTGCTGCCACCCGGCGTTGTCGGCGGCGTCGCAGATCGCGCTCACCCTGCGCGCGGTGGGCGGGCTGAGCACCGCCGAGGTGGCGCGCGCGTTCCTGGTGCCGGAGGCGACGATGACCCGGCGGATCAGCCGTGGCAAGCAGCGGATCCGTGACAGTGGGCTACGGTTCGCGCCGCCCACCGGCCCGGAGCGCGCTGACCGGCTCGCCGCCGTGCTGCACGTGCTCTACCTGATCTTCACGGAGGGGTACGCCCGCACCGTCGGGCCCGGGTTGCTGCGCGCCGACCTGACCGCCGAGGCGATCCGGCTGACCCGGCTGGTGCACCGGCTGGTGCCCGAGGACCCCGAGGTCACCGGGCTGCTCGCGTTGATGCTGCTCACCGACGCCCGCGCTCCGGCGCGGATCGGCCCGCACGGTGAGCTGGTGCCGATGGCCGAGCAGGACCGCTCCCGGTGGCGGGCCGAGCAGATCGCCGAGGGGGTCGAGCTGATCACCGGGGCGCTGCCACGCGGGGTGGTCGGGGCGTACCAGCTCCAGGCGGCCATCGCGGCCGTGCACGACGAGGCGCCCAGCGCGGCGGCCACCGACTGGGCGCAGATCACCGCCCTGTACGAGGTGCTCCTCGGGATGTCCGACAACCCGGTGGTGGCGCTCAACCACGCGGTGGCGGTGGCCATGAGCCGCGGCGCGCCGGCCGGGTTGGCGCTGCTCGCCGACCTGACCGACGACCCTCGTCTCGCCGACGACCCCCGACTGCCGGCCGCCCGCGCCCACCTATGGGAGCTGGAGGGTGACCGGGTCGCGGCGCGGGAGGCGTACCGGATGGCGGCGGCGCGCTCGACGAACCTGGCGCAGCAGCGCTACCTCAACGCCCGCGCGGAGCGCCTCGCGGGCGACCCGCCGCGCGCCGGCTGAGCCGCACCGTCCGTGCGGGTCACGGTTTGAGCCGGCGAGCCGCGCGGGTCAAGGGCTGAGCCGGCGAGCCGCGCGGGTCACGGGCTGAGCCGGCGAGCCGTGCGGGTCACGGGCTGGCGGCCAGGAAGACGAAGGCGGCCATCAGCACCAGGTGTACGCCGCCCTGCAACACGTTGGCCCGGCCGGGCACCACGGTGAGGACGGCGGTCACGGCGGTGAGCGCGAGCAGGGCGAGCTGGGTGCCGCCGAGGCCGAGCAGCAGCGGGCCGTCCAGCCAGATCGAGGCGATCGCTATGGCCGGGATGGTCAGGCCGATGCTGGCCATCGCCGAGCCGAGCGCGAGGTTCAGGCTGATCTGCACGCGGTCGCGGCGGGCGGCACGGGCGGCGGCCAGGGTCTCCGGCAGCAGCACCAGCAGGGCGATGATCACGCCGACGAACGCGTGCGGCAGGTTCGCCGCGGCGACACCGGCCTCGATGGTCGGCGAGACGGTCTTGGCGTCGCCGACCACCGCGACCAGCGCCACCAGCAGCAGCCCCAGGCTCATCAGCGCCGCACGAGTGGTCGGCGGCTTGGCGTGCTCCTCCGCGTCGATCACCTGGCCCTGGCTGTCGACCGGCAGGAAGTAGTCGCGGTGCCGGCCGGTCTGCACGAGCACGAACAGCCCGTAGAGCGCGAGCGAGGCGACGGCGGCGAAGGCGAGCTGTGCCGGGCTGAACTCCGGGCCGGGCCGGGCCGTGGTGAACGTCGGAATGACCAGACTCAGGGTGGCCAGGGTGATCACGGTGGCCAGGGCCCCGCCGGTGCCCTCCGGGTTGAACACCGCGACGCGGCGGCGCAGCGCTCCGAGCAGCAGGGACAGGCCGAGTATCCCGTTACAGGTGATCATGACGGCGGCGAAGACGGTGTCCCGGGCGAGGGACTGGGTCTTCTCCGGGCCGCTGATCATCAGCGTGACGATGAGGGCGACCTCGATCACGGTGACCGCGACGGCGAGCACCAGCGACCCGTACGGCTCCCCCACCCGGTGGGCGACCACCTCCGCGTGGTGCACGGCCGCGAGCACGGCACCCCCCAGCAGCACCGCTACCACCACGATGACCGGGCCGGGCAGGCTCCGCCCCCAGGTGACGATCAACACCAGAACGGCGAGCACCGGTACGACGAAGGTCCAGTCGGTCAGGCGGGAACGAAGCAGGGCGGCCATGCCGTAAAGGGTGCCAGTTCAGGTGATCATGTGCCCACCATCGACGCACCGACCTGCGGTGCCGACGGTCCACACCGGGCAAACCCGTAACACATGGGTTACGCTTCCCGGGTGGATGAGGTGGCCGTCGCGATCGCGGACCCGGTGCGGCGGCACATCCTGACCATGTTGCGCGCCGAGCCGCTCTCCGCCGGCGACATCGCCCGGCGCTTCACGATCAGCCGGCCCGCCATCAGCCGCCACCTGCGGGTGCTGCGCGACAGCGGGCTGGTCCGTGACGAGCTGGTGGGACGGCAGCGGATCTACCGGCTCGACCCGGGCCCGCTCGCCCCGCTGCTCGACTGGCTCACCGGGCTCACCACAGTCGACCGGTGGGGCTGGCACCTCGACGCGTTGGAGACCGAGGTCTATCGCACCCGCCGAGAGCGCCGCAGCCGCGGCCCGGCGGAGCACCGAAGGGAGCACACGGCATGACCCGCACACCCGCCGGACGCCTGTTTCAGACCGATACCGGCCACGATCTGGTCCTCACCCGAACCTTCCGCGCCCCGGCGGCGGACGTCTGGGCCAGCCTGACCGAGCCGGAGCGTACGGCCCGCTGGTTCGGCCCGTGGGAAGGCGACGCCGGGCCCGGACGGACCATCCGGGTCCAGATGGCGTACGAGGAGCAGCAGCCCTGGTGCGAGATGCGCATCGACGCGTGCGAACCGCAGCAGCGCCTCGCCGTGTCGATGGTCGACAGCTACGGCAGCTGGCTGCTGGAGCTGTCGCTGACCGAGACCGACGGCACCACCGAGCTGCGGTTCGTGCAGCACCTGAGCAGCGTGGAGGGCATCGCCGAGGTGGGCGCCGGTTGGGAGTACTACCTGGACCTGCTGGTCGCCTCCCGGGACGGCTCGCCCCGCCCGGAGTTCGACGACTACCACCCGGCCATGCAGCCCTACTACCAGGGGCTGATCGCCACGGCCGGCTAGGGGTCGAGGGCCCGCCGAAGCTTGGCGAACTCGGCGGTCAACGCCGGCAGCGGGAAGTGCGCGTTCAGGCCGCTGGGGTTCGGCAGCACCCAGACCTGGGCCGGCCCCAGCCGGTCCGGTCGCGGGCCCAGCCCGGCATTCGGTCGGGCGAAGGCGATCCGGTACGCGGTCACTCCGAGGATCGCCACCCAGCGCGGCCGGTAGCGCTCGGCCTTCACCGCCAACCCGGTCACCCCGGCGACCAGCTCCTCCGGGGTCAGCTCGGCGGCGCGGGCGGTGGCCCTGTTGCTCAGGCTGGTGATGCCCAGGCCCTGCCGCAACAGCTCGTCGCGTTCCCACGAGTGAAGCCGGCGGTCGGTGAAGCCGGCTCCGTGCAGGGCCGGCCAGAATCGGCTGCCCCGACGGGCGAACGGCTCCCCCACCGCGGCCGAGTAGAGGCCCGGGTTGTAGCCGCAGAACAGCACGCGCAGCCCGGGACCGACGATGTCCGGCAGACCCCGGCCGGCCGCCGCCGCCACCTCCTGCGGGGTCGGCCGCCGCGCCGGCCCGGCACGCTGCGCGTCCATCCCACCGATCCTGCCGTACGCCCCGGTGCCGGACCCGGCGCAGGGCTTGACACCCTCAACGGATGCAGTCAACCGACCACCTCGCCGCCAGCCGTTACGCGCGGATGCGCTGGAACACCCCGCTCTCCCCGGAGCACGCCGCGTTGCTGCTGCAACGGCTCGACGTCCGCCCCGGCGCGCGTGTGCTCGACCTCGGCTGTGGCTGGGGTGAGCTGCTGCTGCGGGCGGTCGCCGCCGGCGGTGCCTCCGGCCCGGTCGCGACGCGCGGCGTCGGCGTCGACACCGACGAGGCCGCGCTCGCCCGAGGGCGGCGGCTGGCCGCGGGGCGGTCGCTGAACCGGCACGTCGCCTTCGTGATGGGGGAAGCGGCGGCCTGGCAGGAGCCGGCCGACCGGGTTCTCTGCATCGGCTCGGCACACGCCTTCGGCGGCACCGAGGCCGCCCTCGACGCCCTCGCCGCCGTGGTCCGGCCCGGTGGGCGGCTGCTGTTCGGCGACGCGTACTGGGAGCGGTCTCCCACGGCGGAGATCGCCGAGGTCTTCGGACCGGAGGTCCCGACCCTTCCCGGGCTGGTCGAGGCCGCCCGCCAGCGGGGCTGGCGACTGCTGCACCTGAGCACCGCCGACCAGCGGGAATGGGACGACTTCGAGTCCACCTGGCTCGCCGGCCGACAGGAGTGGCTGCTGGCGTACCCGGAGGATCCCCGGGCGGCCGAGGTCCGCGCGGAACTCGACGACCGGTTGCGCCAGTACGTCGGCGGCTACCGGGGTGTCCTCGGCCTGGGCTACCTCGTCCTCGGCCGCTGACCGTCCGCCCTTGACGCCGCTGGCTACGCTGCGCGTGGTGAGCGCCGGATCCCGTCTCGCCCTGCCCTGGCGGATCCTCGTGGTGGCCACCGCCGCCGTGCTGGTGTGGCTGTTCCTGGGCGCCCTGCTCGACCGTGACTACGACCGACCCACCCATGCGGTCGGGGCGGTCCTCACCACCGCTGTCGTCGTACCCCTGGTGGTCGTCGCCCGTCGCGTCCTGGACCGACGGCCCTGGGCGGGCCTCGGGTTGCCGTCGCTGCGCGCCGGCTGGCGCCGTCTGCTGTTCGGCATGGCCTGCTGGCTCGTGCCCGCTGCGGCGGGGTTCGCGCTCTGCCTCGGCCTCGGCTGGGTCGAGATCAGTGTCCGGACGTCCGTCGGGGATGTGCTGCGGGTGGCGGCGCTGCTGCTCGTGCTGGTCTTCCTGAAGGAGGCGCTGCCGGAGGAGCTGATCTTCCGCGGGCACCTGCAACACAACCTCGCCACCCGGCTGCCCGCCGGGCAGGCGGTCCTCGGGCAGGCAGCGCTGTTCGCAGTCTTCGGGTTCCTCGTCGGGGCGGCCAGATCCGTCGACCGACTGGCGCTCTTCTTCGTCTTCGCGCTGCTGCTGGGTGCCTTCCGCGCCGCCACCGGCGACATCTGGGCCGGCATCGGCCTGCACGTCGCGTTCCAGACGGTCGCTCAGCTGTTCGGCGACGTCGGGGCGGTCTTCGACGTGGTCGGCGCGGACGTCCTGGGCGTGGTGGCCATGGGGGCCATTCCGTTCTCGGTCAGCTGGTTGGTCCTGCGACACCACTACCGGGACCACCTGAACTGGCGCGCCCTCGCACCGGACCCGGTGCGCTGAGCGGCTGAAGCCTGGGCGTTTGGCCCACCGGGTCGACCGGCGTGGGGAAAAGTGACGGGCGAGAGTTGTCGTCGACCAGCGAGCACGTGGGGGTTCCCGATGAGCGACACGTCTCCGGCCACGCCCGCCCGCAACGTCGTCCTGGTCCATGGCGCGTACGCCGACGGCTCCTCCTGGTCCGACGTCATTCCGCTGCTACAGCGGGCCGGGCTGACGGTCACCGCGGTCCAGAACCCGCTGACCTCCCTGGCCGACGACGTAGCGGCCACCAATCGCGCCCTCGACCGCCAGGACGGCCCGACGGTGCTGGTGGGCCACTCCTGGGCCGGCACGATCATCAGCGAGGCCGGCAACCACCCGAGCGTCACCGCCCTGGTGTACGTCGCGGCCCGCGCGCCGGACGCCGGCGAGGACTACGCCGCTCTCGCGGCGAAATACCCCACGCCGCCGGCGAACGCCGGCCTCGTGCACCACGACGGGTACGCGCAGCTCAGCGAGAGCGCTTTCCTGGCCGACTTCGCCGGTGGAATCGAGGAGACCCGCGCCCGCGCCCTGTACGCGGTGCAGGGCCCCATCGCCAAGGACCTCTTCCAGGGCCGCACGACGACGGCTGCCTGGCGGGACCGGCCCTGCTATTACTCGATTTCCACGCAGGACCGCACGACCGCGCCGGAGCTGGAGCGGTTTCTGGCCGATCGGATGAACGCGACGGCCATCGAGGTCGAATCATCGCATCTCGCCATGGTCACTCACCCGGAGACGATCGCCGACCTCATTCTGATGGCGACCCGGGGCACCCGCAGCCCCGCGTAGGGCGGCAGAGGCTGGCCGCGCGACTGTCGGCCGACGTGGCGCTCAGGTCAGGGCGCACGCGGCGCCACGAGTTGCCCGGCGCGCCGTTCTCGATCTTCGTCGGTGGCCCTGCCATCGACCATACGTCCTACCTCCACGCCGACGCCGACCGTGCACGGGCGTACTCGGACCGGAGTACACGGGCTTGACGGGGCGTAGACATCGGAGGTTTACTGCGTCAATGATGTCAGTCGATGAATTCTGACCGTCCACTGTGGGTGGTCCGCATCATCGGCTGGTTTCACCGACCCACCCCCACCACCCCGCACCACCTCAGCCGAGCATCGGCGGCCCGGCTTCCGCACCACCGCCATCGCGGCCTCCGGTCTGCCCGTGTCCACAGCCTGAGGTCGACGCTCAGCAGAGGAGCAAGACCATGCGTTCCCGTCCCCGCCTGTTGGCACTCGTCACCGGCCTGGCCGTCATGCTGGCCAGCCTGGTCGCCCTGCCGACCCCCGCCTCGGCGGCACCCCTGACCGAGGTCCTGGTGTTCAGCAAGACCGCCGGCTTCCGGCACTCCTCCATCCCCAACGGCATCGCCGCGATCCAGCAGCTCGGCTCGGCAAACGGCTTCACAGTGACCTCGACCGAGGACGCCGCCCAGTTCACCACCTCCAACCTGGCCCAGTACCAGGCGGTGGTCTTCATGTCGACCACCGGCGATGTCCTCAACGCCAGCCAGCAGAGCGCGTTCGAGTCGTACATCGCCGCCGGTGGTGGCTACGTCGGCGTGCACGCCGCGGCCGACACCGAGTACAGCTGGCCGTGGTACGGCTCGCTGGTCGGAGCCTGGTTCGACTCGCACCCGGCGATCCAGACGGCGACCGTCAAGATCGAGGACCAGACCAACCCGTCGACCGCCCACCTCGGCACCACCTGGGTCCGTTCCGACGAGTGGTACAACTACCGCACCAACCCCCGGTCCAGCGCGCGGGTCCTGGCCAGCCTCGACGAGTCGTCCTACAGCGGCGGCAACATGAGCGGCGACCACCCGATCACCTGGTGCAAGGCGTACGGCGGCGGGCGTGCCTGGTACACGGGCCTCGGACACACCGAGGCGTCGTACACCGACCCGAACTTCACCCGCATGCTGCTCGGTGGCCTCCAGGTCGCCGCGGGCTCCGTGACGGCCGACTGCTCGCCGCGCACCACGACCCCGCCGCCCACCGCCAGCGGCTCCACCCTGCGGGCCCGCGCCAACAACCAGTACGTGAGCGCGCCCAACGCCACCACCTCGCTGATCGCCAACAAGACCTCCGTCGGCACCACCGAGCGGTTCGACCTGGTCAACCTCGCCAACGGCAACGTGGCGCTGCGCGCCAAGGGCAACGGGCAGTTCGTCGCGGCCGAGAACGCCGGGGCCGCCGCGCTGATCGCCAACCGGGCCACCGCCGGCGCCTGGGAGACGTTCCAGCTGGTCCGTAACTCCGACGGCACGGTGAGCCTGCGGGCCACCGTGAACAACCGTTACGTCGCCGCCGACAACGCGGGCGCGTCCCCGCTGATCGCCAACCGGACCTCCATCGGTCAGTGGGAGAAGTTCGACCTGGTCACCACCAACTGACCTGGTCCCCCCGCTCGCTCTCCACCACCACCTGGTCGTGGTGCGCCCCCGCGCGCCCGTCCCCCGGTCGTCGAGAAAGGACGATCATGCTCTGGTATCCCCGGCGCTGGCCCCGGGCGCTCTTCGCGGCGGTTCTCACCGTCGCAAGCGCGGCCCTCGCTGTGGCTGCTCCGTCCACCGCGCAGGCTGCGGTGATTCCCGCCTCCGACTATCAGCAGGTCAAGCTCGCCACCGGCTCGGGCGAGCTGGGTGAGGCCATGTCCCTGGCCGTTCTGCCCAACCGCTCGGTGCTGCACACCGCCCGCAACGGTGTCCTACGGGTTACCGACGTGGCCGGCAACACCAAGGTCTCCGGCACCCTGTCGGTCTACACCCACGACGAGGAGGGGTTGCAGGGCGTCGCCGTCGACCCCAACTTCGCCACCAACCGGTGGATCTACCTGTACTACTCGCCCACGCTGAGCACCCCGTCCGGGGACGCCCCGACCACCGGCTCGCAGTCCGACTGGGACCGGTGGAAGGGGCACCTGCGGCTGTCCCGGTTCACCCTCAACAGCGACGACACGCTCAACCTGGGCACCGAGAAGATCGTGCTCCAGGTCGCCAACGACCGTGGGCAGTGCTGCCACGTCGGCGGTGACCTGGACTTCGACGCCGCCGGCAACCTGTACCTGACCACCGGCGACGACACCAACCCGTTCGAGTCGTCCGGCTACGCGCCGCTTGACGAGCGGACCAACCGCAACCCGCAGTTCGACGCCCAGCGCTCGGCGGGCAACACCAACGACCTGCGGGGCAAGGTGCTGCGGATCAAGCCGCAGGCCGACGGGACGTACACGATCCCGGCGGGCAACCTGTTCGCGCCCGGCACGGCCAACACCCGTCCCGAGATCTACGCGATGGGTCTGCGCAACCCGTTCCGGATGAGCGTCGACAAGGGGACCGGCGTCGTCTACCTCGGCGACTACGGCCCCGACGCCGGCAGCACCAACTCCAGCCGGGGCCCCCAGGGTCAGGTCGAGTTCAACCGCATCGCGGCGCCCGGCAACTACGGCTGGCCGTACTGCACCGGCAGCAACACCAGCACGGAAACATACAATGAATACACCTTCCCGTCCGGGCCGTCGCAGTCCAAGTACAACTGCACGGGCGGGCCGACAAACAACTCGTTCCGCAACACCGGGCTCGGCACGCTGCCCGCGGCGAAGCCGGCCTGGATCAAGTACGCGGGCGACTCCGGTTCGCCGTCGGAGTTCGGCAGCGGCTCGGAGTCGCCGATGGGCGGGCCGGTCTACCGGTACGACGCCTCGCTCAACTCCAGCATCAAGTTCCCGCAGTCGCTCAACGGCCAGTTCTTCGCCGGCGAGTACGGCCGCCGCTGGATCAAGGCCATCGCTGTCAACTCCGACGGCTCGCGCGGGGAGATCTCCAACTTCCCGTGGAGCGGCACCCAGGTCATGGACATGGCCTTCGGCCCGGACGGCGCGCTCTACGTGCTGGACTACGGCACCGGCTCGAACAACCAGGCGCTCTTCCGGATCGAGTACATCGGTGGTGGCAACCGCAGCCCGATCGCTGTCGCCTCGGCGAACCCCACGTCGGGGGCCAACCCGCTGACCGTCAACTTCTCGTCGGCCGGCAGCTCCGACCCCGAGGGCGGCGCGCTCAGCTACCTGTGGACCTTCGGCGACGGCACCACGTCGACGGCGGCCAACCCCACCAAGACGTACACCACCAACGGCTCGTACAGCCCCACCCTGAAGGTCACCGACCCGACCGGCCTGTCCGGCACGGCGAGCCTGATCGTCACCGTGGGCAACACCGCACCGACGGTGTCACTCACCGCGCCCACCAACGGGCAACTGTTCAGCTTCGGTGACACGGTGCCGTACCAGATCTCGGTGAGCGACCCGCAGGACGGCACGATCGACTGCTCCAAGGTGAGCCTGACCTACGCGCTGGGCCACGACAGCCACGCCCACCAGATCACCTCGAAGACCGGGTGCAGTGGCTCGATCACCCTGCCGACCGACGGTGAGCATGACTCGGCCGCCAACATCTACGGGGTCTTCGACGCCGCGTACACCGACAACGGCGGGCTGACCACGCACAGCATCAAGACTTTGCAACCCAAGCACCGCCAGGGTGAGCACTTCGGCGCCCAGTCCGGTGTCCAGGCCACCGAGCACACCAACGCCGAGGGTGGCCGCACGGCCGGCTTCATCGAGAACAACGACTGGATCTCGTACCAGCCGTACAACCTGTCCAACGCCAACCGCTTCACCGTGAGGGCGTCGTCAGCCGGCGCCGGTGGCACCATCGAGGTCCGGGCCGGGTCGGCCACCGGCACCCTGCTGGGCACCGTCACGGTGCCGGTGACCGGCAACTGGGAGACCTTCGTCGAGGCGTCCGGCACGATCAGCAACCCACCCACCGCGTCGACGACGTTGTACCTGGTCTTCAAGGGTGGGTCGGGCTACCTGTTCGATGTCGACGCGTTCACCTTCGCGACCGGCACCGGTAGCAGCGCACCGGCGAGCACCCTGCGGGCGCAGGTCAACAGCCAGTACGTGTCGGCGGTCGGCACCAGCGCGTTGATCGCCAACAAGGCAAGTGTGGGCACCACCGAGCAGTTCGACAGGGTGGACGCCGGCAACGGCACCATCGCCCTGCGGTCGCGCGCCAACGGGCTCTACGTCTCCGCCGAGAACGCGGGCGCGGAGCCGTTGATCGCCAACCGCACGTCAGTGGGTGCGTGGGAGACCTTCCAGCTCATCAACAACTCCGACGGGACGGTCAGTCTGCGCGCCACGATCAACAACCAGATCGTGGCCGCCGAGAACGCCGGGGCGGGATCGCTCATCGCCAACCGCACCTCCGTTGGCTCCTGGGAGAGGTTCATCCTGACCACGGGCTGACGAACGAGAGGTGGGGCCCGGTCTGGTTGGTGGCCAGGCCGGGCCCTACCGCGTGAAGTAGGCGGCGCTCTGCCGGTCCGCCGGGTAGTAGGACTCCACAGCGATCTCCTCGACGGTGATGTCCATCGGGGTGCCGAACGTGGTGATTGTCGAGAACAGCCGCAGCTCGCGTCCACCGACCCGCAGGATCATCGGGATCACCACGTCGGAGTCGACCGGTTCGCCCGTCGGCTCCTCGGGCAGCGGGTTCAGCAGTTCGTCGTAGAGCGCCGCGAGTTCCGCGTCGGGCGCGGCGGCGAGCTGGCGCGAGATCCGGCTGCGGAACACCGCCCGCACGTCCGCCAGGTTGACGACCAGGGGGGCGAGCCCGCGCGGGTGCAGGCCCAGCCGAACCAGGTTCACCGGCGGCCGTAACAGCTCGGGCGCCGCGTACGCGAAGAACGGGTCGACCGCGCGGTTGGTCAGCACGATGTTCCACCGCCGGTCGAAGACCAGCGCCGGATACGGCTCGTGCGCCTGGAGCACCCTGCGGACCGCGTCGAGGGCACCCGACAGGGCGGCGTCGTCGAGCGGGCGCTGCGCGTACCGGGGCGCGAAGCCGGCGGCGAGCAACAGCTGGTTGCGATCACGCAGCGGCACGTGCAGCTGGTCGGCGAGCCGGAGGATCATGTCGGCGCTCGGCGTGGACTTGCCGGTCTCGACCAGGCTGACGTGCCGAGCCGAGACATCCGCGGCGATCGCCAGGTCGAGTTGGCTGAGCCCCCGGCGCTTGCGCCACTGCCGCAGGAGTTCCCCGACCGCATACACGATCATGAGCCTACTCGTCGTCGCCCGGGACGCCATGAAGTGCGATGTCATCGACAAGCGCACGAGGCCGGGGAAACACTGCGGCCATGACCATCGAGAACAAGAGCATCGTCGGACGTGCGTTGGCGGGGCTGGTCGACACCGGCGACGTCGACACGCTCGCCTCGTACCTGAGTGAGGACTTCACCCATCACCGGTCGGATTCGACGACCTCGACCAGGGCGCAGTGGCTCGCCGCGGTCCGCGCCGCGCTGGGCCCGACCGCCGGCATGCGGGTCGACATCCTGCACCTGCTGGCCGACGGTGACCACGTCGTGGTGCACTCGCGACGCCGACTCCCCGATGGAGGGCCGGAAATTGTGGTGGTCGACGTCCTGCGGATCGCCGACGGATTGATCGCGGAGGGGTGGGAGGTCATCGAACCGGCAGGCCAGGCGGCCGCCAACGGGGCGTGGTGGGACGCGGGTGCCTAGATCGGGAAGCGGCCGTGGCGCCAGTGCCAGTGGCCGCCGGCCCGCAGGTGGTCGATGATCGCGCGCTGGAGCACCGTGCGGCGCGGCAACTCGTCGAGCGGCGTGGTCAGGGTCCGGAACCCGAACCGCAACACCTCAATGTCGGCGTCCGGCCCCGCCGACTCGTCGTAGGGCTCCAGCTCGAACCGACGCTGGAACCGCACGATGTTGGAGTCCTCGGGAAGGTACTCCCGCAGCTGCGGGTCGAGCAGCCACGAGGCGCAGGAGAACGCGGTGTAGCGCTCGTCGGGGAAATGTCGGGGGAAGAACGCGCGGGCCTCGTCGAGCGACGCCGCGACCGCCGCCGGGGTCAACGGCCCCGAATCGGGGACGTGCAGACCGATCGCGGCGTCGCCACGCTGGTGCTGGAGCCGGCCCAGCTCGTAGACGCTGCCGCGCGAGTGCAGCGTCAGCCAACTCTGCATGATCGGCCAACCCTCACCGCGCATCCGTCGGTCGATGGCGAGGTTGCGGCCCAGGTCAGCCAGGGTCACCCAGGTCACGGCGTCGGGGACGCCGTGGTCGCTGTGGTACCCGCGCACCACGTCGACCAGGGCCAGGTACGCGTACACGTAGAGGTGCCGCCAGGCGGGCCCGCGCTCTCGCGGCAGTTCCGGGCCGGGCGACATCCAGTCGTAGCCCGACAGATCGGCGCGGACCAGTGCGATCGAGCGGTCGAGCAGCCAGCGCAGCTCCGGGGTCCACAGCGGAGAGTCGGGGTCGGGCCAGCCGGCCATGATCTCGGCGGCGTCGTCCGGCCGCACGGCGAGCCGGTCGAGGAGCGCGGGCGCGTCGACCTTGGCTGGCAACGGAGCGGACGGCCCGTCACCGGCGAGCCGGACCACGCGGTCGACCTCCTCGACGGGCACCCCGAGTCGGGCCGCGATGTCGTCCAGATCCACGCCGACGACCCTACCGGCCGGCGGGCATCTCAGGAGTCCGCCGGCACCCCGGCGTCGAGCTGCCCGATCATCGGTGCGAGAAGGTCGTTGAGCTCCCGGGCCAGCACCGCCACGGCGCGGCGCGCCGCCGCGGCGACCTCGTCGTCCGGACCGTCGGGCGTCGGCGGCAGGTCGTCGAGCGGGACCGGCGCCTCCACCTGAAGCAGCGCGCGCAGATGCGGGCGGCGCGTCTGGTCCTGCTCGGTGGGTGTGGTGAACTGGCCGAACAGTTGGGGCCAGTCCTGCCAACCGCGGTCGCGCTGCCACTGCTTGGTCCAGGTCAGCTCGGCCGGCCAGCGGGAGGCCACTGTCACCGCGCAGACCAGGCTGCCGTCCCACGGGCTACGCGCGCAGGTCGCCGAGATGATCCGCCGGTGCCAACGCACGAAGCCCGGCGACAGCTCGGTGGCCACCCGCCAGGCGGCCACCGCGAACGCCACGGGCGCGAAGTCACCCCAGGTGTCGGCGAACTCGTCGATCCGACGAAACACCTCGACCTCGTACCGGCCGCGCCCGTCAGTGCCGTGCTCACGGTCGAACTGCTCGTCCAGCCAGAAGGCGCGCGGCTCCGGCATCCTCAACCCCCGTTTATGAGAAGCTCCCGGACACACGGTGGCGCATCTCACAGTCAGGCAATCGTCACTGACCGTGAACGACACGCCCACTGTAGACCCTCTGCCCGAGCCTAGCGTCTGCGGGAGGACGTCGGAGCGTATCGGCTCCGACCATCAACCTCGGGAGGCTCCGTGCGTCGGCGGTCGTGCTGATCGAGGGTTGACAAGACACGGGTTCCAGAGTGGACGATTCAGCGTGCGAATTCTTGTGGTGGGTGGCAGTGGTCTGATCGGTGCCCATGTCGTGGACGTACTGCGCGAGCGCGGTCATGCCGCGACCACCGTGGCGCGTACCGCCCGTGCGGGTGTCGATCACCTGCTCGACGTGGAGTCGGCCCCGATCGACGAACTGCGGGCACTGCTCGCCGGTCATGACGGCGTCGTCTATGCCACCCGCACGGACGAGCAGCGGCCGCTGCCCAAGCCGATCTATCCCGCGTTTCGCCGTGACAACGTCGAGCCGGTGGTGCGTCTGTTCACCGCCGCCCGCCTGGAAGGTCTCACCCGGGGTGTGGTGATGGGCTCCTACTACACCTACTTCGATCGGCTCCACCCGCAGTGGCGCCTGGCCGAGCGGCACACGTACATCCAGTGTCGCCTGGAGCAGGCCCGGGAGGGGCGGGCGGCCGCCGGCGCGGGTCTGCCGGTCGCCGTACTCGAACTGCCGTTCGTCTTCGGTCGGGCCGGCGACCGGCTGCCCAACTGGGCCGGTCCGCTGGACCGGTGGGCCCGCTCTCGTACCCCGCTGGTCGCCCCCACCGGCGGCAGCGCCGCGGCCTCCGCGCGCAGCGTGGCCGAGGTCGCGGCCGACGCCCTGGAGCAGGCCAGCGGCGCGGACCTCCCGGTCGCCGACGAGAACCTCACCTGGCACGACATGATCGCGCGCATCGCCGCGGCGGTGGGCCGGCCCCGCCGGGTCGGTCGTCTGCCGGCCGGCGCGGCGCGGGCCGCGCTGCGGCTCGGCGGCGCCGCGCAGGCCCTCGGCCGCAAGGAGTCGGGCATCAACCCCAGCCACCTCGGCGACCTCCTGCTCGCCGACCTTTTCATCGAGCCGACGACGGGCCGCCCGCTGGACCCGGCCCTACGCGACACCTTCCCGAAGGGCGCCGCCTGACCCCCTTCGGTGTTGATCGTCAGGTGGCGGGGCCTACCGCACGGCGAGGTCCACGAACTCGTGCACCAGAGGTGACCGGTTGCCCTCGGCCCAGGCCAGGCACACCTGGTTGGGGCCGAGGTCGGCGACGGGCACGTGGATGACGTCCGGTCTCGTGTAGAAGGTCGCGGTCGAGAGGGGCAGGATCACCACCCCGGCGTACGCGGCGACGTGCTCCAGCTTCTCCTCGACGGAGTTCAGCTCGGGCCGAGGGCGGGGATCGGGGTCGATGGGGCGGTTCGGCAGGTCCCGCCACTCCGGCACCGCGTCCGGGTCCTGCAACAGCCGTTCCTCGATCAGCTCGGCGAGGTCGATCGACTCCTTGCCGGCCAGCCGGTGATCGGTGGGTAGGACGACGACCCGGGGTTCGGTGAACAGTGGCCGCAGGCGCAGGCCGCGCTGGTCGACCGGGAGCCGTACGTAACTGACGTCCGCGCGCCCCTCGCGGACGATGTCGGTCTGGTCGTCCCAGGACGTACGGACGACGTTGACGGCCAGATCGGGATGCCGCGCGGCGATGGCGCGCGCCTCGGCGGTGACGATGATGCCGGGCATGAACGCGATGGTGAACGTCGGCCTGCCGTGCGCGGCCCGCTGCACCCGCCGCCGCAGGGCGTCCGCCGAGGCCAGCAGTGGACGGGCGTCGGTCAGCAGTTGGCGGCCGGCCTCGGTCAGCACCGTGGAACGGCGGTCCCGCACGAAGAGCTCGGCGCGCAGTTCGTGCTCGAAGGCCCGGATCTGACGCGACAGGACCGGCTGGGCGATGTGCAGCCGGGCCGCGGCCCGACCGAAGTGCAGCTCCTCCGCGACCGCCACGAAGTAGCGGAGCTTACGCAGATCGACGTCCACCGTGCCCCCGTTCACATCCCGCTGTGCCCTACCACTGCACGATACCCTGCGGGTATCACAGCAGGTGAAAGAGGTCTTGGACGCGGACGCTCCCGGCGGAGCACGGTGGTGACCGTCTCCACCACACGATCCGGAAGGACACGATCATGACCCTCATCGACAAGCGCGTCGTCGTACTCGGCGGCACCTCGGGGATCGGCCTCGCCACCGCCGCCCGCGCCGCCCGCGAGGGCGCCCAGGTCGTGGTCGCCTCCAGCAACCAGCGCAGCGTGGACCGCGCCCTGACAACCCTGCCGACCACCACCCAGGGGTACGTCGCCAACCTCACCGACCCGGGCGCCGTGTCCCGTCTGTTCCACGATCTCGGCTCGTTCGACCACCTCGTCTACACCGCCGGCGAACCCCTCGCGCTGATGTCGGTCGACGCCCTCGACCTCGCCGCCGCCCGCACCGCCTTCGACCTGCGCTACTTCGGCTCCCTGTCGGCGGTCAACGCGGCACTGCCGTACCTGCGCCCCGGCGGGTCGATCACCCTCACCACCGGCACCGCCAACCACCGGCCCAGCGCCGGCTGGTCGGTCGCGGCCAGCATCACCGGGGCGATCGACGCGCTGGTCCGCGCGCTCGCCGTCGAACTCGCCCCGATCCGGGTCAACGCCGTCTCCGCCGGCGTGATCCGCTCACCGCTCTGGGACTCACTGCCAAACGACACCCGAGAGCAGATGTACGCGCAGCTCAGCGGCTCGCTTCCGCTCGGCCGGGTGGGCGAGCCCGAGGAGGTCGCCGAGGCGTTCGTCTACCTCCTGCGGGCGACCTACGCCACCGGCACGGTGGTGACCGTCGACGGCGGCACCCTGATCGCCTGAACCCGTCGCCTGCTGCGGCGCCGCGCTGGGTTCGCGCCGCCAAGATCCGCGCTACTTCAGGGATGTAGTGGTCTCCGCCGCTCGCGAGGCCCCTACATCCCTGAAGTAGCGGGCGGACCGAGCGGCGGCGGCTTTCAGCGGAGCTCTTCGGCCAAGCCGATGATGATGCCCTCGGGGCCGCGGACGTAGCAGAGTCGAAAGATGTCCTCGTACCGCTCCACCTCGCCGACGAGTTCGGCGCCGTGGCCGCGCAGCCGGGTGATCACGTCCTCGATGTCGTCGACAGCGAACATGATGCGTCGAATGCCCAACGTGTTCGCTGGCGCGTCCTTCGGTTCCGCGCCGATCGCCGTCGGTCGGTGGAACATCGCCAGCTCGACCTTGCCGTGGCCGTCCGGGGTCCGCAGCATCGCGACCTCCTGCCGGACGTCGTCGATCCCGATGACACGCTCCACCCACCGCCCCTCGACCGGCCCTCGCCCCTCCAACTCCATGCCGAGTTCGACGAAGAACGCGATGACCGCGTCAAGGTCCTCGACAACGATGAGGACGTTGTCCATCCGCTGGATCGCCATGCTGGATCTCCCTGCTCCGGTGCGGTCACGATGACCGCATCCTCCCCGAAGACGGAGCCAGCCGGCCGTTCTCGACATCCGGAGCGGACTGCCTTATCGCTCGGCGACAAGGATGTACGCGACGTCCTCGGTGCGGACGGCACGCGGCACGTTCGTCCGGTCAGACGCAGTCAGCTGTCTGGCGTCCCGAGGATCACTGTGAGCCCTTCCTCAGCCGCCAGCACCGCACCGCCGAACTCCACCTGCGCGGCGGCCACCGCGGCCGCCCGCTCGTTGCCGGGCCAGAAGTGGGTGAGCATCAGGCGGCGGGCACCCGCCCGGCGAGCCCACACACCGGCCTCGGTGGAGGTCATGAGGTTTCGGGTGGGACGTCTGGTCTCGCCGTCGCGGTCCGTCGCCTCGACGATGAACAGGTCGGCGTCGCGGCCCAGCTCGGCCAACGAGGGATTCGGCCCTGTGTCCCCGGAGTAGGCCAACGCAATCCCGTCGGCCTGAATCCGGGTGCCGGCGTTGGGCACGAAGTGCGGCAGAGAGAGCCCGGTGAGGTCGAACGGCCCGACCCGGTAGCTGCCGGGCAGGGGGTGCAGGTCGAATACCGCGTGCAGGTCGACATCGGGCTCCAGGCCACCGAGCCGAGCGAGCACGCCGGGCGGACAGTACAGCGGCAGCCGCGGTCCCTCGGGCTGACCGTAGAACCGCATCCTGAACAGACCGTGCAGGTCGACGCAGTGATCCGGGTGCTCGTGGGTGATGACGACGGCGTCCACCACGCCATCCGGCCAGTGCTTGAGCAACCTCGGCAGCGTGGCGTAGCCCAGATCAAGCACCAAGCGGTAGCCGTCCCAGTCCACCGCGAATCCGCTGCAGGCACGGCCGGGCTCGGGAAAGCCACCGGAACTGCCCAGCACTGTGACCTGCCGCATCCAGGTAGCGTCTCACCCAGAATCCGCATGGCGTCAAGCCCGCTCCCCGTGTCTCGGACCGGCGACTTTGCATGAGAATGTCTCGACGGAGTCCAGCGGCCAGGTCCGCCAGCACAAGCACGGCCATCTCAGAAACGAGCGCCCGAAGGTCCGCATCCAACGCCTCGTCTGATGCCAGCAGTACCGCAATGACGCATGAGAGGTCCCGGACGATCAGCACCGCATCGCGGCGAGGTGACCGGCTACCTGTTCAAGCTGATCCGGGAGTCCATCCCGCTCACGCAGGAGCAGCTCGCCGTCGACCTGGACGTCGATCGCGTGACCGTGCAGAGCTGGGAGTCCGGGCGCCGGCCATTCACCGCGGTACCGCTCGGGCAGGCGATCGCCGTCCGACGCCGGCTCGGACGGCTCGGCGCGAACACACTCCTGCTCGCAGCACTTGACGACGCCGCTGAGGCCGATCTCATCCTCGCCGCCGTCCTCAACGAACATGTGGGCCGCTGCGACATCGCCGAACAGCCGCTGGGCTGGTCCGTACTCACCCACCGTCTGACCGACTTGATCCTCTGGGCCGTCCTCGGGCAGACACCGACCTTCGCCAGAGGGCTACCCATCGCCCATCCCCGGCGGGGTCCAGTCGCATCCGGGCCGAACCTGCCCGTCGACGAGCAACGAGCGTTCTTCGCTCACCTTCACGTGCTCGCCGATCGCGCCGCCGCCGGACGGCATCGGAACGTGCTGCTGCACCGGCAAGCCTGCTTCCTTGCCGGCATGGACCCCACCAAGGCAGCAGCAGGTTGGCTCACCCAGACCACGGCCCGAGCACACCGCACGACCACCTTCCGCACCTGGTCACCGCTGTGGCCCGACGCCCGCTCCGTCGTCACGTCCCTCGCCAACCAGGGCGACCCGGAACCGTTACGAGACTTCATCGCTCGCGCACACCCCGACGACGCCTGCGAGCGAGCAGCCCTCAACTACTCGGCCTACTGGGTGGGCGAGATCCCCTACCGCCACCGCGACGACTCCTTCATGCCCCAAGCGCTCGCTGACTGGCATGGCTCGATCCTTCTTCAGCACCTGGTCCATCGCCTCGAAACTGGGCATCCCTTCGTGGACCTCAACATCCACAACGTCTGGGCTCTGCTGGCCGCACGACGCGGTCTCGCTCTCGACAACCCCGCCGCGACTCGGGCGCTCCTCGACCGCAGTGTCCCGCTCCTGGACAGTGACCGGATCTCCGCGCAGTCGCGGCAGGAACTAACCTCTATCGTCTACAGCCTGCGGGCGGACGGACTCACCGGCACAGGGACGGGCAGATGACCGACGACCACGACGCCGCCGGAGCGATGAACTTCATCTTCGAAGCTGGCGTCCTCAAACGCGCCGCCCGGACCGGCTGGTGGTTCGCCGGCGTCAAGCAACCCGAGTCCATCGCCGAGCACTCCTTCCGAACGGCGCTCATCGGAATGATGCTCGCCGCGATGGAGGGCGCCGACCCAGCCCGAGTGTCGATGCTCTGCACCCTGCACGACACCCAGGAAACCCGAATAACCGACATCCCACACATCGCCAAGCGCTACCTCACCGCCGTACCCAACACCGCCGTCACCGCCGACCAGGTCGCCGCCTGTCCCCCAGCCGTCGCCGACGTGATCACCGCCGCCGTCGCCGAATACGAAGCTGGCGAGACACTGGAAGCCGTCGTCGCCCGTGACGCTGACAAGCTGGAATGCCTCATCCAAGCCGTCGAATACCGCCACCAAGGCGTCAACAACGTGCAGCGCTGGATCGACAGCTCACGAGGCGCTCTCAAGACCGCCAGCGCCCACCGCCTTGCCGACGCCGCCCTCAGCGGACAACCCCTGGCCTGGCTCACTCCCCCACCCCAGGCGTAAGCGTTCAACACTTGGCGTTGTATTGATCAGCGGCGGGGCGTAGTCGATCAAAGCGGACGACTTGGCTTCTGAGCTGCTGTTACGTGTGGCATTGATAGTCAACGTTGGGCACTGCGGGTTCCCCTCTATGACGGCCTGGAGACGGCATGATCTTGGCCCTCGACTGCTCTAGCGGCGAGGTTTGGACTCTTCGCTTGTCAGTTCTGGTCGCTCCGTCCGGCGGAGTCCGTCCACGTCTGCGACCTCGGAGGGTTGTCCGTGCTGGGCGGCCTGGGACCTTCCTCGTCCCGGGTGGTTGCTGTCAGCGCTGCCCGCGCTCGGCGGTGTGCAGGCTTCCGTCAGCTGCTGCCCCACCCCCTACCTCTGATCGGGATCCTCCTTGCATCGACCTGCGACGGTGGGTTTGCTACCAGCTAGCTAAATGTGCGAGAAAGCCTCAGCCGTGGAGGTTGGTGAGTGATGCCGGAAGCCATGCCAGGTCCGATTCGCCAGAAGCAGTTCATTCAAGAGTCGTCGGTCCAGTTCCTTCTCGCGGAGTTCGAATCGATCCGAGAACTCCGCAGCCTGGCTTATTCCATTGTCGAAAAACGCGTCCAGTTCATCATTGGACTTCAGGCGGCTGGAGCGGCATTCATCGGTGCACTCTTATCCCAGAATTCGAGCGCGAAGGCGGTGTCTGGGGCAATCCTTGCACTCGGCATTCCCACATTTTTGCTGGCATATATAGCTTACCTTCGCGCTCTGGACTTCCAAATTCAGGGCCGCAAGTATGTGCGGGCCATGAATGCAATTCGGGGCTTCTTTGTGGAAAGCGACCCAACAATAGGGAGGGCATTGCTCCTGTCAACCGATACCAGGTTTCCCAGAATGAACGCAGTTGGATACGCAGGCTCGACCGTACAGAGCCTCGCAGTAAATGCTCTAATTCTTACCATTCTCGTGGGAGGAACCGTTGCCTTCACCGCAGCATGGCTCATTGCAGTATCAGTTAGCCCCTCGAATGGATATGCTTATTTCGCCGCAGCGCTGGCGGCCGTTGGGATTGCTGTGCTTTTAGGTCTCATAGAAGCCAAGAGGATACGGAGCCGACTTCGACGGGCGGAGGCTGAAATGGACTAACTTCAAGAATAATTCTGCGAGTCCAACATCTGGACGCGGGCAACCGCTTCATCCGGTGACCCCTCGACCCCCAGGCAACCAACACGGCTCCTTGACCTGTGTCGCCAAGTGCAGCTAGCTGCGTGGCTGGTCCGCAGTGGTCCGTGGACGTCCACTGGCGCTCGTGCTGGTCGTCACCCAGTTAATCACTCACGAGTGTGAGGCCGCTGGGACTCCGCCATCATGTATAGCCGCCAAGCGACCTCGTCGATCGAGCGAAGCCATCGCCGGCCCACTGCGCCAGGCTCGGAGGGCGACAGCTCCGCACTGGCGACTCGGTCCATCATCACGCATAGCTTCTCGTGCTTCTCCACGTCGAAGAACGTGAGGCCGTAGGCCGACAGCCGTAGCACGTCATTCCAGCCGTTCCGCTCCCGAAGCATGGCACCTATGTCGACCCCGATGCTGGCCGGACGACCTTCAGGCAGTACGCCAACGAATGGCTCGCTGCCGCCACGACCGATCTCCTCACCCGCGACCGCATCGAATACGAACTTCGGCTGCACGTGTATCCGGCCCTCGGTGACAAGCCGGTCGCGTTAATCCAACCGGCGACGGTCCGAGCGTGGGCGCGCGGGTTGCAGGAGAAAGGACTGTCCCCTGGCTACCGCCGGGTGCTGTTCAGCGACGTGTCGATGATTCTCAACGCCGCCGTAGACGATAAGAAGATCGTCAGCAATCCGTTCACAGCCAAGAGCATTCAACGCCCCAGGCACGTCCCCACCAAGGTGCAGCCGTGGTCAGTCGACCGGCTCGCCGCGTTCCGCTCCAAACGGCCAAACCGCTACCGAGTCGCCATCGACCTAGGCGCGGGCTGCGGACTGCGACAGGGAGGAATCTTCTCCGTAAGCCCTGACGACCTGGACGCGACCCGGCCGTCCCTCCGAGTCGTCCGTCAGATCAAACTCGGGCGCGGCGCGCTCATTCTCGCCCCGCCCAGAGGTGGCAGGACCCGGGAGGTTCCCCTCCCCGCCTCAGTAGCCCGCCGCCTGGGCGACCACGCCAAGCAGTACGCCCCCGTAGAGGTCACCCTGCCCTGGGGAACGCTGACTGGTGACCCCACGACCGTCACGCTCTACCTGACCACCGCTGACGGCGTGCCGCTCAGTCGCTCAAAGTTCAACACACCTACGCCTCGGTCCTCCTGGACGCCGGGGAGAGCATCAAGGTCCTGTCGACATACCTCGGCCACGCCGACCCCGGGTTCACCCCGCGGACCTACACGCATCTCCTACCGACCAGCGAGGACCGAACGCGCCGCGCCATCGACACCGCCTTCGGTGAGAACCAGGCCGCCAATGACGACCCGGAAGCCGCTGACGGCCTGGAGACGGCATGATCATGGTTCAACGGCCTTCCGGACGGCCTAAGGTGCAGGTCAGGGCACCTGCGCCCGTCACTTGGCGTTGAAGAGATACGAGCAGGCTTCCGACCTGCGGTGATGGCCAAACATGGCCCGTGAGCAGCCGAAATGGCACTCACCATCTCTCATTAGATCGCGTGGATTCCCGGTGGCATGTGCCCCGGATGTGCCCCGCGCGCCCCCGCCAAGTAGGCGGGCCCGGACGCAGCGACGCAACCGCTGGCCGGGCCCTTGATCGCCCCAGGAGGCGACCCATGGGCAAGATACCCTTCCCCCTGCCCTCGTGTGACCAGCCGGCCACCGGGCGAATCGAGATCTACACCCCCGTCGACGGCGACGCCTTCGGCTCGCTGGACGCGTCGGTCTACGCGTGCACCTCGCACGAGACCGACGTCATCGCGGCGGCCTGGACGGTCAACCTGACCGCGTACCGCATCGAGATGCTGCCGGGCATCAACCGGACGTGCAGCGAGTTCTACGCCTACCTCACCGGCAACTTCGGCGGCGCGCGATGAGCCGGCGCGAGCAACTGTTCCGCGCGATCGTCGCGATGGTCGCCCGGTACGGCGAGTCGGAGCGTCAGTTCGGCCGCCACCCGCTGACCTCGGTCGAGGGTCGACGCGCTGGCCGCGCCGCCCACCGTCAGGTCCGCGCGATCGAGCGGCTGTGCCGGGCACTGGCCGACGAGCGGGGCACCCGATGAGCCGGGCTGAGCGGTGGTGGCGACCGACCCCGTCGACCCGGCGGCCGGCCCAGCGGTCCCGGATCGCTGGGCGCCGGCATGCCGACAAGCAGGTCGACGACGTCTTTGACATCGGGTACGCGGCGGGGTATGCCGACGCCCAGGAGCGGACCCGCCAGCGCGACGAGCAAATCACCCGACTGGCGTCGGCGGCCGACGCAGCAGCGAACGGCGATCCGTCGCTCCTCGAGGAGCTGTCCCGTCAAGCCGCCGGCGACGACCTGCTCGACGTCGCCGACGCGGCCGGCGCCACGCCGCTGGCTCACGTCGACGGCGGGCAGCTGGTCGACGAGCTGGAGGCATGGTTGCGGGGGGATGCCCAGTGACCGCCCCGACTGTCAACGGCACCCGCTACCCGCAGGCCGTCGGCGAGCTGCTGCCGGCCGCGCGGACGCTCGTCGTCGAGCTGGGCGAGGTCCCGTCGCGGAACCGGCTGATGCGGGAGTACCGCATCGGCGCACCGAAGGCCGGCGAGTTGCTCGACCGGCTCCGGGCCGAGTCCCAGATCGCGCAGTCTCCTGCAGAATCCGACGCGCCGACCGACCCCGAAATCCGTACGGCCGATACGGATTTCGCCCCGGAGTTACCCGCAGAGTTCGGCACCCACGTGCCGAATCTCAGCCTCAGCGCAGTACCAAATGCGAACCCGGGCGCGCAATTCCAGGGCGGTCCGGACCTGCGACCGGTCTTCGTCGAGCCCACCGCAGACCCGGATCCGGACCCGGGCACGCCCGGCGTGCCCCAGCAGCCCGACCGCAACCCGGGTCCGGAGACATCGCCGCAGGTGGTGACGCACGGACACCCGGGTACGCCGGGCGAGCGCTCGCAGCTCCTGAGGGTCCGCTGGGCGGTCCGGGCCGTGCTCGCCCTCGGGGTGGCCGCGTCGATCGCCGGGAACGTGCTGCACGCCCGCGACGAGCTGATCAGCCAGATCATCAGCGCGTGGTCGCCGCTGGCGCTGCTGCTGACCGTCGAGCTGATCTCCCGAGTGCCGGTGCACCGCCGACACCTGGCGATCACGCGGTGGGCGGCCACCGCGCTGATCGCCGGGATCGCCGCGTGGGTCAGCTACTGGCACATGGCGAGCGTGGCCAGCGAGTACGGCGAGACCGGCGGCGCGCAGTACCTGCTCCCGCTGTCGGTCGACGGCCTGGTGGTCGTCGCCTCCATCTGCCTCGTCGAGCTCGGCGGCCGAATCGCGTCGTCCAGCCGCGTGGCTCGCGGGACCTGATCGCGCCACCTCGGTTGCGCGATCTCCCACGGGCGCCCGTCGTTGATCTGGCACATCGACGGTCCCCGCAGGATCGAGGGGTGGCCGGTGCTTGCCCACCGGCCACCCCTCGTCACGTCTTCGGCCGCCCCGCTCGCTGGCGCTTGGGCGCGGTCGGCCACTGCCCGGCCTGCCGCCGGCGGCATTCGTCCTCGGGGCAGTCGCACCACCAGCCGAGGCCCTGGTCGGGAATCTTGTCGCCGCCGCAGTTGTGCCCGCGGTCCATCCACGACGCGCAGCCCATGCACCGGGACGGGCCGGACGGCGGGGGCCGACCGACTGAGGTGTCGACGCCCCCGTACATCAGAAGGTCTGACCGGCGCGGATGCTCGCCACGAACGCCGCCCACGCTTCTGGGCCGACGATGATCTGCCGCTCCGGCCTGCTTGAGCTGCGCAGCACCCGGTTGAAGTTGGCGTCGATGGCGATTTCCAGGACCTCATCCGGGTCCGGGTCCGGAGCGACTGTCACCGGGTCAGCTTCCGGTCCGTCGGACTGCTCGGCGGGGCGCTTGCGGGTGTGTCGTGCGCGGGGACAGGGGCGCATTGGTGATCACTCTCCCGAGTCAGTCGGTCACCTTATGCAGCCTATACAGCCTCTACAGGCTATGCACAGAGGCTGAGTGGGCCGTTGCCGCCCGAGTGTCCACATGGTGCAATGCCTGCCGATCAACGCTCAGGAGCAACCACCATGACGCCCGCTCGCCGGATGACCTACGAACAGATCACGAACGATCTGGCGGCCCGGATGGCGTCCGGCGAGTACCCGCCCCACACGAAGCTGCCGTCGAGCCGTGAGCTCGCTGAGCTGTACTCGGTGGCGGTGGGCACCATCGCGAAGGTGCACATCCTGCTGCGGGAGCGCGGCCTGACCTACGGCGTCCCGGGTGCTGGCGTGTTCGTCGAGGGGCCAGACGAGTAGCGCCCACCAGCGGGCCATCAGCCAGCCGGTGGGCGCCTGCCTACTTCGGCCGCGGTCCGGCCGGTCCGGTCGGTCGCGGTGGTCCGCCTGGCCGTGGGCCAGTTGCGCCGGCTGGGCCGGCGCCGGCGACCCGCATGGGTGCCGGTGCGCGCTTGTGAGCCATGAGCCCTCCCGGCCCGGTGGGGTGCTGCGACGCGGCGCGCAGGTCGCGTCAGCGGGCCCTCAAAGGATTAGCCCTCGGCGCCTTCCATCCGTTGCCCGGCCCTGGGGTTCGCCAAAGCCGCGGTGAGGTTGACGCGCCGCGTCGCAGAGATCGGGTGGGGTCAGGCGGTGGTGACCACGTCCAGGAGGCGGAACGCGTCCGGCACGAGAACCTCGCCGCCGGTGCGCCAGTACATGTACCAGCCACGGGTGCCCGTCGGGCGGCCGTTCGCTCCGAACAGGTGCGGGATGTACTCCACCGTCGCGCCGACCCGGTCGACCACCAGATACTGCCGGAAGTCACCACCGAGCAGTACGTAGTTCGACGCGGTCGCGGCCGGGTTGATCGCCCCGTCCATGCCGGAGTTCTCGTAGATCGACCAGCCCCGCGCCCGCGGGATCGGGCCGGAGTCGTCCACCAGGGGCACCTCGGTGCCCGACGGCAGCCGCGGCATGTCCCGCATCTTGTTGAGCATCGCCAGGTGGGCCATGAAGTTGGCGTTCGGCCGCCAGCGGGCCGGCACCGCCTCCTGCACGGCGATTACGTCGGCGCGGCCGAACGTCTCCGCGACCGCCGGGGCGACCTCCTGCGAGCTGCCACCGAGCGTGGTGATCACGCCGGTCGGCTCACCCGTACCGCTGCCGGTGGTGAACGCCGTGCCCTCCAGGCGCATCTTCGCGTCGACGAACATCTCGCCGAGCTGCCCGGCAATGCTGGTGTCCTGCGCCGTCTCGATCGACGCGGCGACGAACGCCGAGCCCTTGTGCGTCGGCACGCTCGCGTCGGCCAGAACCGGGGTGTCGTCGGAAACCTGCGCGTTCTGCGCGTCCCACGACGCGGTGACGCCGGCCGAGGTGACGCCGTTCCACACCAGCGTCGAGATGAGCGCCTTGCGGGCGAGCAGCCGCATCGGGTCGACGACACCGGCGTTGGTCAGGATCACGTTCGGGTCGAGGTGCGTCGGCAGCATGAACCCACCAGAGCTACCAACCGTCGAGTCCATCGCCCGCTCGTGCCGGGCGGCGGTTCGCTGGTAGGCCTGCGCGGCCTGGTAGGCGCGCAGCTCGTCGGTGGTGAACTCGCGGTGCCCGTTGAGCGGGTCACGGAACAGCTTGCCCACCGCGCGGGCGTAGTGCGGGTTCGAGGCGACGACCACGTACCGGGACAGCTGGTCGAGCTCGTCGACGAGCTCGAGGCTCGCAGCGTCGTCGATCGCGCGGGCGAGCAGTTCCCGGCCCTCATCGGGCACGTTGCGCATGCCGTCGATGGTCCGCAGCGCCTGGCCGCAGTCACCACCGAACCGGCCGCCGGCGCCGACCTTGCCCGGGTCCTGCCCGGCAACGTCCGACTCCTGACTGAACCGGATCTTCCGGTCAGCCGGGTCCATCGGCAGCTTGGCCTCGATCTCGCGGATCAGGTTGTCCACGGCGTACGCATCGTTGGCGAGCTTCGTACGCGCTCGCTGCTCACTGGCCATCGGCTCGCGGTCGCCGAGCTCGCGGTTGCTGGCCATGATCTCGCTGGCCCACTGACCCATCGCGGTGCGCACGCGGGCCAGGTCCTCGGCGGTGGGGTGCTCGACGTCGATCTGCCGACGCAGCTCGTCGGCGGTGGGGATGCTCATGATGGTGTGCTCCAACAGGTCAGGTGCGAGTGACGGAAGAGTCGCGCCCGCGCGGCTGATGCGCGGCGAGCGCCGTTCCGTATCGGCGTCCTGACCCGGTGCGGAGCACTCACAGGTCCGGTGCTGCGGGGTGCGGAGCACTCACCCGCTGCCGGTACTCCGATGATCATAGCGCCGACCCCGACAACCCCGACAGGTCGTCCGGCACGTTGTCGGTAGCGCGCATCAGCTCCACCCGTGCCGTCTCCGACTCCACCAGCCGCCGCGACAGACCCAGCTCCTTCGCGCGCACCCGACACAGCGGCACCTGCCGGCCACCGCCGACCACGGGCACGAACGCCCCGCCGGCCGGCCCGGTCGAGTCCATCGGCCTGGTCGTCACCGGCACCGTCGCGACGTCGCCGCCCGTCCGGCGCATCACCACGTACGCCAGGCCGTCCGCCGTCACCGTGGCCACCACGCCCACCTCACCGGCCATCACAGCGGTCAGGAAGCCTTCGAGGTCCCTGGGTAGACCCCCGAGCCGGCGCGCGGCCACAGCGTCCACGTAGTGGCTGTGCAGCAGCCGCCACGCGGGCGCGTCCATCGGCCACAGCGGCAGGTCCCGCCTCATCGCTGCCACCCGCTCACCGGCCGAGCCTGCGGGGCGCTCCGCGGCGACCCTGGCGGCCTCTCCGGACCAGCGAGGTCCCAGCCGACCATGCCCGCCGCCCACAGGTGCGAAGCCACCCAACCGGCCGCCCGCAGCACGTACCGCGCCGCGGCGAAGAGCACCAGCGGCCAGATGATCAGCGCGAGCAGCAGGACGCGCGGCCAGTCGACCGCCTGCGCGCGGGTCCTGACCAGAGTCACAGTCGATGTCACGGTCACGGAAAAGTCCTCTCGGGTGTCACGGGGGGATGCGGGTTGTCAGCGACGATCACGAGGAGCACGGCCACCCCAGTAGTGCCGTGGCGAGATCTCTCCCCGCGCTCGATCGGCAGGGGCGCGTTTTCCTCGGTGCGATACGCGGCGCGTATCGCGTCACGGGTTCGTCCTCCCTGTCGCGCGTCACGCGATACGTCACGTGACGCGAACATCCGCGATGCACAGCGCGAATTCATAGCTTCGCTTGGGGTGGCCGACCCTTCACTCTCCGTCATTCCGGACCCCCTATCGGTCCGATGAGCGCGTCTCTGAGCGCAGCGCGCAGCGCTTGCTCGCTGCCGTAGGCACGGGTCCCGATCGAACGGGTCGGCTTGCAGGGCGATGGCCGCCGCGCCTTCGGGGTCGTCGTCGTCGAGGGCTGCGCAGAGCAGCGCGGCGGTGCGGGTCAGGTCGGTCACGCTGCCTCCGGTCCGTCGGGTGGGGGCGTGGTCTGCTTGGGTGTGGTGGTGCGCCGTCGGCGGGCGCGGCGCGGGTCGAGCACCGAGAGCGCCTGGTTGTGTTGGGGGCACCCGTCGGGGTGGCCGGAGTCGCGGCAGCAGGGCGGCTGTGGGCGCGGCACGCCCTGGTCGTCGACGTCGGTGCTCATGCTGCTTCCGGTCCGTCGGGTGCGGGTGTGGTGCGGTTGAGGCGTGCGCGGTGGCGCTCGACGAGTCCGGCGGTGCGGGCTGCGGCCTGTTGTGCGCGGACCTGCCGCCGGTCGGCGCGCCGCTTCATGGTCTTAGCCACGCTGGATTCCAGGCGCTGGATCCACTGCTGCATCTCTTTCTCGGTCATTGACTACTCCAAATCCTTGATGGGTGCCCCGACCTGTCCCCACTCTTCGAGTGGGGTGGGGACAGGACAGGTCAGGGCTGCACTGTCCTGAACCTGTCCTGAACCTGTCCGGGACAGGTCTGAGCTGGGCTGATGCGTGACCTGTCCTGATCGCTCGGGACAGCCGCTGACCTGTCCTGATCTTGGGACCTGTCCCGGACAGTTCAGAGCAGCGCATCGGGACTACCTCCGCCCGCCTTCCGGAGCCGCGCGACCTCCGACCAGACCTCGTTGCTGACCTTGATCCCGAGGGGCTTGCCGGCCTCCTTTAGTCGGTCGCGGCCGGCGGATCGCTCGACACCAGCGGCGTCCAGCCGGGCGGAGATCTGCTGGGCGAGGATCCACCCGGGGCCCTCCTCGAGCGCCGGCGCGTTGACCCGCTCGTGCCAGGTCGACGCAGGCTGCCGGGGTGCGCCGTGGCGCAACAGCCACACATCGTCGTCACCGATGCCGGCCCGCGTGTGCGTGCGGCGCAGCCGCAGATCCTTCCCGGACCCGGTCAGCTCCCAGACCGCGTCGACGTCCTGCGTCTTCGCCGAGTTGCCGCGGGCGCCCCGCCCCTCGTCCTTACCGAAGTGGTCGAGCCGGACGCAGCCGATCCCGCGCGCCTTCAACTGCTGCAACGTGTGGCTGTAGAGCGCGAGCCAGGTATCGGACTCGTTCTCCTTGCCGGAGATGAACCGGCTCACGGTGTCCAGAAAGACCCAGCGAGGCTGGTATCGGTCCACGCGGGCCAGCAGTGCGGCAGCACCCTCCCGGGTGTCCAACGGGCCGATGCGCGGATACGACAGATAGGTGAGTCGGCCGAGCCGGTCAGGGCCGTGGCCCAACGAGTGGAGCCGATGCTGGATCTCGTCGCGTGCGTTCTCCTGATCGACGTACAGGACGTTGGCCGGCGGCCGCGCCTGGTCGCCGAGGAACGGCAGGCCAGCGGCGAGGTGCACCGCCCAGTCGAGGCTGAACAGACTCTTGCCGACCTTGCCACTACCGACCAGTGCCGCCTGCTGACCGTTCTCGATGAGTTGGCCCGCAGCCCAGTCGGCGGCGGCGAGATCCTGCGCAAGGAACGTCGACCAGTCGAGCGCCTCGTCGTCGGACTCTGTCGTCAAGGCGACGCGCTGGCCGGCGAGCTGCTCGAGCAGGTCCGGCCCGCGCTTCACCCACTGGTCGTCGCTGGCCACGATCTGCCCGAGCTGCGCGACCAGGCGCTCACGCGCCCGCCTCGCCGCCGCGGCCCGGACGATCCCGGAGTGGTACGCGACGGTCCCAGCACTGCCCAGCGCGACTGACGCGCACTGGTGCAGGTACGGCAGGCCGCCGCACCGCTGGAGGTCCCCGGTCTCGCGCAGCCGATCGCCAACGGCGATCGGGTCGACCGGGTCGCCGGCGGCCAGGCCCTCGCGGATCGCCTTGAAGATGACCGCGTGCCGAGGGAGGTAGAAGTCAGTGCCGACCAGATCGTCAGCGCCCGGGTTCCGGTCGATCTCGATCAGCAGCGCACCGAGGACGAAGCGCTCTGCCTCAACGGCCGGGTCGGCCTGGTCGACGTCGACGGCGAGCTGGTCCGTCACGCGGCACGTCCCGACCGGCCGTTTTGGTACCAACTGGCGACGGACATCGCCCAGATCTGGTTGTTCACCGGGAACGCCGGCCACCGGCGGCGCGCTGTCCAGTCCACCCACCGCTCAGCGTCGCGGTACGTCTCGGCCCACTGGTCCGGCGTCGCGGCGGTGTCACGACCGCCCGGTCGCGGCGGGACGTCGTCACGCGGCACGGGGTCCCGCCGACGACTGGGTGTCGAGCCACGCCTCGACGTCGTTCCACCGGTATCGGACGTGCCGCCCGACCTTCGTGAACCGCGGTCCCTTGCGGAGGTAGCGCCACTGCGTGAGCGTCTTCTCCGGCACACCGAGGTACACGCCCACCTCCCCGGGCGTTGCCAACGATCTTCTGTCGACCATCCCTGTCCCTTCGAGGATCTGAAAACGTCTCAGAGAGATCATGGTGGACCCCTTGCGGATGCGTCAAGATAGAGCGAGAATGTTCTTTCAGCGACCAACCGAAGGGAACGGCAACCGATGACCTGGACCGCGAACGTCTCCGAGCGCGTACGTGAGCTGCGCAAGCGCCGCGGCTGGTCGGCGCAACGCCTCGCCGAAGAGATGACGGCCGTCGGTGTGCCGTGGGAGCGGCAGGTCGTGACGAAGCTGGAGAACGGCCAGCGCCAGTCCGTCAGCCTCGACGAGGCGGTCGCACTCGCCTACGTTCTCGACGTCGCACCGGTGCACCTGTTCGTCCCGCCGCGCGCAAGCACCGTCACGGTCGTAGCCTCACCCCGGCCCGACGCGGCCGGAGAGACGTACCCCCAGGTGCACGCCGACGACGTTCGGCGGTGGTTCGGCGGTGAGCAGCCTCTCGCCGAGACCGACATCCGGGTGTTCTTCAGCGAGGTTGACGAGCGGACCTTCCGCCAGCGGTTCGGCCACGGGTCGCGCTGGCAGCCCGGAGAGGCTGCCGACGATGGCGAGCGTTGAGCGCCGGAAGGACGGCCGCCCGGGATACGTCTGCCGGTGGCGCGACGAGGCCGGGCAGCAGCGCAAGAAGTCGTTCGCCCGCAAGGCCGACGCTGACCGCTACCGGGCCGAGGTCGAGCACAAGCTGAACACCGGCCAGTACATCGACCCGAAGGCCGGCAAAGTCACGCTGCGGGAGTACGCCGAGGCGTGGCGCGCCGCCGCGGTGCACCGGGAGAACACCGCGAGCCGCACGAAGAGCCAGCTTCACTGTCACGTCTACCCCCGGCTGGGCGACCGGCCGATGGCGGCGGTCCGTAACAGCGAGCTGCAGGCGTTCGTGACCTCGCTCGACCTCGCTCCGTCGTCGGTGCGCCCGGTGTGGGCGACCCTGCGCGCGATCTTCCGCGCGGCGGTGCGCGACCGGGCCATCGGTCACGACCCGTGCATCGGGGTGAAGCTGCCGGAACTCCCCCTCGCCGAGGTGGTGCCTCTGCTGCTCGACCAGGTCGACGCGCTCGCGGGCGCCGTACCGAGCCGGTATCGCGCGCTGATCGCGGCCGACGCCGGATCCGGACTACGGCAGGGCGAGATCTTCGGCCTGGAGGTGCCCGGCATCGACTTCCTACGCCGCGAGATCACCGTCAGCCAGCAAGTCCAGCCCACCGCTGGCGGCGGTGTGAAGGTGTGCCCGCCGAAGAACCGGCACAGCCACCGGACGGTGCCGGTCGGCCAGGTGGTCGTCGACGAGCTGGCCGCGCACCTGGCCGAGTTCCCCGTGCGGGAAGTCGAGGTGCTCGACGTCACTGGGAAGCGACCCGTCCGCCGGAAGGCCCGGCTCGTGTTCACCGACGGCGCCGGGCAGCCGCTGCTCCGGAGCGCCTTCAACGCCGACGTCTGGAACCCGGCACGGAAGGCGGCCGGCGTACCGGCGGCGGGGATGCACGACCTGCGGCACACGTACGCGTCGCTGCTTATCCGGGCTGGCCTGGGACCGAAGATCGTGGCGAAGCTGCTCGGCCACAAGGACGCGTCGATGACGTTGAGGGTCTACGCGCACCTATGGCCGGACGACGACGACCGGTCGCGCCAGGCGATCGACGATGCTTTCCGCCGGGATGTGCCCCGCTCGCGCCCCGCGAAGGAGGCTTGATCAATGTTTGCGCAGCTCAGAGCACGTGCACCGCCGCTGAATGTCATTTGGCGTTGAAGTAGTTCGCCTCCGGGTGGTGGACCACGATCGCGTCGGTGGCCTGCTCCGGCATGAGCTGGAACTCCTCGGACAGCTCGACCCCGATCCGGTCGGCGCCGAGCAAGTCCACGATCTTCGCCCGGTCTTCCAGGTCGGGGCAGGCCGGGTAGCCGAACGCGTACCGGCAGCCCCGGTAGTCGTTGTGCAGGATGCCGGCCAGGTCCGCCGGGTCGTCGTGCCCCAGCGGGCGACCGTCGGGCAGGGTCATCTCGGCGCGGATGCGCTGGTGCCAGTATTCGGCGAGGGCCTCGGTGAGCTGCACCGAGAGCCCGTGCACCTCCAGGTAGTCGCGGTACTCGTTGCGGGCGAACAGCTTCGCCGCGTACTCGCTGACCGGCTGGCCGACGGTGACCAGTTGCAACGCGACCACATCGAGCTGGTCGCCCTGGGGCCTGAAGAAGTCCGCCAGGCAGAGCCGCCGCTCCTGCCGCTGCCGGGGGAAGGAGAACCGGGCGCGCTCCGCGTGCCCGTTCTCGTCGAACACCACCAGGTCATTGCCTTCGGAGTACGCGGGGAAGTAGCCGTACACCACGGCTGCCTCAAGGACCTGGTCGGCGATCAGCCGGTCCAGCCAGTACCGCAGACGCGGCCGGCCCTCGGTTTCGACAAGTTCCTCGTAGGAGGGTCCGCTGCCGCCCCGGGCCCCGCGCAGCCCCCACTGCCCGGAGAAGGTGGCCCGCTCGTCGAGCAGCGCCGCGTAGTCGGCCATCGGCACGCCCTTGACCACCCGGGTGCCGAAGAACGGCGGGGTGGGCACCGCCACGTCGGCGGCCACGTCGGAGCGGACCGAGGAGTCGTGCAGCTCCGGCAGCGACGTGGTGACCATCGAGCGCTGCCGTTCCCGGCGCGCCCGCCGGGCCGCGAGAGCCGCCTCCCGCTCCGGGTCGATCACCGGGGCGCCGCCGCGCTTGGCGGTCATCACCCGGTCCATCAGGGACAGACCCTCGAACGCGTCCCGCGCGTAGTGCACCTGCCCGGGGAACGTCGAGCGCAGGTCGTCCTCGACGTACGCGCGGGTCAGCGCCGCCCCACCCAGCAGGACGGGCCAACGCTCCGCGACCCCGCGGGTGGCCATCTCGGCCAGGTTCTCCTTCATGATGACCGTGCTCTTCACCAGCAGCCCGGACATGCCGATCGCGTCGGCGCGGTGCTGCTCGGCGGCGTCCAGGATGGCGCTGATCGGCTGCTTGATGCCGATGTTCACCACCTCGTAGCCGTTGTTGGACAGGATGATGTCGACCAGGTTCTTGCCGATGTCGTGCACGTCGCCGCGCACGGTGGCGAGCACGATGCGGCCCTTGCCGCCGTCCTCCGCAGTTTCCATGTACGGCTCCAGGTACGCCACCGCGGTCTTCATCACCTCGGCGGACTGGAGCACGAACGGCAGCTGCATCTGGCCGGAGCCGAACAGCTCGCCAACCACCTTCATGCCGTCCAGCAGGATGTCGTTGATGATGGACAGTGGGGACCGGCCGCCGGCCATCGCCTCATCCAGGTCGGCCTCCAGGCCGTTGCGCTCACCGTCGATGATCCGCCGCTTGAGCCGCTCGTCCAACGGCAGCGCCGCCAACTCCTGCGCGCGGCTGGCCCGGGCGCTGGTCACGTCGACGCCCTCGAACAACTCCAGGAAACGCTGCACCGGGTCGTACCCCTCGCGGCGCCGGTCGTACACCAGGTCCAGGGCGACCTCGCGCTGCGCGTCGGGGATCTTCGACATCGGCAGGATCTTGCTGGCGTGCACGATCGCCGAGGTCAGGCCGGCCTGCACGCACTCGTGCAGGAACACCGAGTTGAGCACCTGCCGGGCCGCCGGGTTGAGCCCGAACGAGATGTTCGAGATGCCCAGGGTGAAGTTGACACCCGGGTAGCGGCGGGAAATCTCCCGGATCGCCTCGATCGTCTCGATGCCGTCGCGGCGGGTCTCCTCCTGCCCGGTGGCGATCGGGAAGGTCAGCGCGTCGATCAGGATGTCGGCGCGGTCCATGCCCCACCGGCCGGTCAGGTCGTCGATCAACCGCGCCGCGACCCGGACCTTCCACTCCTGGGTACGAGCCTGGCCCTCCTCGTCGATGAGCAGCGCCACCACCGCCGCGCCGTGCTCACGGACGATCGGCATCACCCGCGCGTACCGGGATTCGGGGCCGTCGCCGTCCTCGAAGTTCACCGAGTTGACCACACAGCGGCCGCCGAGCATCTCCAAGCCGGCCTCCACCACGTTCGGCTCGGTGGAGTCCAACATGATCGGCAGGGTGGACGCGGTGGCGAACCGGCCGGCCAGCTCCCGCATGTCCTGCGTGCCGTCGCGGCCGACGTAGTCCACGCACAGGTCGAGCAGGTGCGAGCCGTCGCGCGCTTGACTGCGGGCGATCTCCACACAGGCCCGCCAGTCGCCGGCGAGCATCGCCTCCCGAAACGCCTTCGAGCCGTTGGCGTTGGTCCGCTCCCCCACCATCAGCACCGACGCGTCCTGGGCGAACGGCACCGGGTGGTAGACCGAGGAGACGCCCGCCTCGTGCCGGGGCTCGCGGGCCGGGGCGGTGACGCCGTGCAGCCGCTCGGCCAGCACCCGGATGTGCTCCGGGGTGGTGCCGCAGCAGCCGCCGACCAGCCCCACGCCGTACTCGGTGATGAACCGCTCCAGGGCCTCGGCCAGCTCCACTGGAGTCAGCGGGAAGTACGCCCCGTCGGCGGTCAGCACCGGCAGGCCGGCGTTCGGCATCACCGACAGCGGGATGCGGGAGTGCTGCGACAGGTAGCGCAGGTGCTCGCTCATCTCGGCCGGGCCGGTCGAGCAGTTGAGCCCGATCAGGTCCACGCCGAGCGGCTCGATCGCGGCGAGGGCCGCCCCGATCTCGCTGCCGACCAGCATGGTGCCGGTGGTCTCCACCGCCACGTGACAGATGATCGGCACCGACTGGCCCAGCTCGGCCATCGCCCGCTTCGACCCGACCACGGCCGCCTTGACCTGAAGCAGGTCCTGGCAGGTCTCGATGATCAGCGCGTCCGCGCCGCCGACGATCAGACCCGCGGCGTTCTCCTGGTAGGCGTCGCGCAGCGTCGCGTAACCGGCGTGCCCGAGGGTGGGCAGCTTGGTGCCCGGCCCGATCGAGCCGAGCACGAACCGGGGCCGCTCCGAGGTGCTGGCCGCGTCGGCGGCCTCCCGGGCGATCCGGGCGCCCGCCTCGGACAACTCGCGGATGCGGTGCGGGATGTCGTACTCGGCGAGGTTGGCGAGGTTGGCCCCGAAGGTGTTGGTCTCCACGCAGTCGGCACCGACGGCCAGGTAGGCGTCGTGCACCCCGCGCACCACGCCCGGACGGGTGACGTTGAGAATCTCGTTGCACCCCTCCAGCCCGTCGAAGTCGTCGAGCGTGAGGTCCGCGGCCTGAAGCATCGTGCCCATCGCGCCGTCGGCGATGAGAATGCGATCAGCCAGCACATCCATCAATGAAGTCCGCACCCGTTCAGGTTAGTGCGATTCGGCCGGACTCCACGACCATCCTCGAGCGATCCCCTATTGTGTCACGGGGATCACCCTGTCTGGTTCGTTCGGGTATGACCTGCTGCCGGAGCGGCCGACCGGCGCGGCCGACGGGCCGCACCCTTGCCCTGCACGTAGGCTGACGGACGTGAAGGACAACAGGGACGCCGCCGTGCCACACGGTATGACGACCGGGCGCGGTCCCGGCGCCAGCCGCGACGAGCAGGGTGAGGTGACGGCGTGACCGAGTTCGACGGACTGCCGGTGCTGCGGTCCCCGGTGGCGATCGCCGCGTTCGAGGGCTGGAACGACGCCGCCGACGCGTCCACCGCCGCGGTCGAGCACCTGGAGCAGGTCTGGAACGCCCGGCAGATCGCCGAGCTGGATCCGGAGGACTTCTACGACTTCCAGGTCAGCCGGCCCACCATCACCATGGCCGACGGGGAGACCCGGCGGGTGGAGTGGCCGACGACCCGGTTCATGGTGGCCAGCCCGGAGGGCACCGACCGTGACGTGGTGCTGATCCGCGGCATCGAGCCGAGCATGCGCTGGCGGACGTTCTGCGAGCAGGTGCTGGAGATCTGCCACAGTCTGGAGGTGGAACGGGTGGTGCTGCTCGGCGCGTTGCTGGCCGACGTGCCGTACACCCGGCCGCTGCCGATCAGCGGCAGCGCCTCCGACGCGCAGGCCGCCGAGCGCTACCAACTCACCCCCACCCGGTACGACGGGCCGACCGGCATCGTCGGCGTGCTGCACGACGCCTGCACCCGCGCCGAGGTGGACGCCGTCTCGTTCTGGGTGCACGTGCCGCACTACGCCAACAACCCGCCTTGCCCGAAGGCCACCCTCGCCCTGCTGCACCGGGTCGAGGAGGTCGTCGACCTGCCGGTGCCGATGGCCGACCTGGCCGAGGAGTCCGCCGAGTGGGAGCAGCGGGTGCGCAGCGCCGCCGAGCAGGACGCCGAGTTGGGCGAGTACGTCCGCGAGCTGGAAGAACGGGTCGGCGACGAGGGGATCACCCCGTTGACCGGTGACGAGATCGCCCAGGAGTTCGAGAAGTACCTGCGCCGCCGGGGCGGTTCGGCCGGCCCCACCGCCGGCTCCTGGTAGCACTGCTTCGCTGCGGGCCTTCGGACCTCTTGTGGTTCGGGGGCCCGTTTTGGCGTGTCCGGGGTGGCGCCGTCACACCCGCTAGGGCATCCTAGGAACCTAGATGTGATCAAGGAGGCGAGTGTGCAGATCAATCCCGGGGCCGCGGAGTTCCCGCACCGACAGATCGCCGCGCAACTCAAGGCCCAGGTCCGCCGCGGGGACTGGGGGCCGGGCGAGCGGCTTCCGTCCATCCCGGCCATCGCCGAGATGTTCGGCGTCGCCAAGCAGACCGTGCAACGCGCCGTCGACCAGCTGCGGGTCGAGGGCATCCTGATCACCAAACCCGGCTCCGGTACGTACGTCCGAGGCACCCGCCGCCGCCTCAACCGCCTCTCCCGAGGCCGGTACGGCGGCTTCCGCGGCTACCACACCGACCTGGCCGCCCGATACCGCCAACAGCTCGTCTCCGTTGGGCACGCCCCCGCCCCCGCCGAGGTGGCCGACGCCTTCGGCGTGTCCGACGGCACCAACCTGCTCTGCCGTCGGCACCTCGTCCGCACCGACGACTCTCCCGTCGAGGTGGGCGCCTCCTGGTTTCTGCCCCGCGACACCGCCGGCACCTCCCTGGAGCGCACCGAGGCGTTCGGCCGGCCGCTCTACCAGGAGGCCGAGGAAGCGACCGGACGGCGCTACATCTCGGCCACCGACACGATCAGCGCCCGCCAGCCGAGCCGGGAGGAGGCCGAGACGCTCCAGATCCGGCCGGACACCCCGGTGCTGCACCTGCTGCACGTCGCGTACGACGCGCACCGCAAGCCGATCGAGGTGTCCCAGGCGACCTGGCCCGGCCCCATGACCACCCTCACCGAGGAGTACAAGATCCCCGGCCAGACCCCCGACCCGGACCCCGACCCCGGCCTGGTCCTGGGCTGACCCCAACCTCGCACCCAGCCCCAGCCCAGCCCGCTCCGGCCCGGCCCGGCCCGGCCCGGCGATCTTGCACTTCCTGCTGCCCTTTTGCCCCGCCTGGCGGCTTTCGTAACGTCAGAAAGTGCAAGATCGACGGCGAGGCGCGGGAGCGCGGCCCACAGCGACACGGCCCTCCCGGACCGCTGCGTCGATCATGGAGTTGCGGTGCCCCGCATCAGGGGCACAGCACCTCACACCGGCCACCACAACTCCTTGATCGACGCGGGCCAGCGCGGGCACGCGAGCACGCGGGCACGCGAGCCAGCGCGGGCACGCGAGCCAGCACGGGCACGCGAGCCAGCACGGGCACGCGAGCCAGCACGGGCACGCGAGCCAGCACGGGCACGCCAGCCAGCGCGTTTGGGCTACAGGCGGATGCCGAGGAGGGCGTCCACCGTCTTGGCGAACAAGGCCGGGGCATCCGGGTCGTCGGTGGCGCCGGCGAGGGTCGCCTCCGCCCAACGGTCGGCTGCGGCCAGGGCTCCGGGGGTGTCCAGGTCGTCGGCCAGGCGTGCGCGTACCTCGGCCAGCAGCTCAGCCCCGGACGGCCCGGCAGGGGCGGCGGCAGCCCGCCGCCAACGGTCCAGGCGCTCGTACGCGGCGGTGAGCAGGTCGTCGGTCCAGGTGCGGTCGCTGCGGTAGTGCCCGGAGATCAGCGCCAGCCGGATCGCCATCGGGTCGACCTTGTCGGCGCGCAGCCGGGACACGAAGACCAGGTTGCCGCGGGACTTGGACATCTTCTCACCGTCCAGGCCGATCATCCCGGCGTGCACGTAGTGCTCGGCGAACGGCGCCTGGCCGGTGAGACGCTCGGCGTGCGCGGCGGATGCCTCGTGGTGCGGGAACAGCAGGTCGTTGCCGCCGCCCTGCACGTCGATCCGGTCGCCGAGCAGGTTGAGCGCGATCACCGCGCACTCGATGTGCCAGCCGGGGCGGCCCGGGCCCAGCTCGCCGCCCGGCCAGGACGGTTCGCCCTCGCGGGCGCCGCGCCACAGCAGCGGGTCAAGTGGGTCCCGCTTGCCGGCCCGGTCGGGATCGCCGCCGCGCTCGGGGAAGATCTCCAGCATCTGCTCGCGGGTCAGGTTCGACTCGTAGCCGAAGCTGGGCGTGGCGGAGATGTCAAAGTAGACGTCGCCGGTGCCGTCGTCGAGCCGGTACGCGGCGCCGTCCTTGAGCAGCACCTCGACCTTGTCGGCGATGTCCGGGATCGACTCGACAGCGCCCACGTAGTGCGCCGGCGGGATGATCCGCAGCGCCTCCATGTCCTCCCGGAACAGCGCCGTCTCGCGCATCGCCAGGACCACCCAGTCCTCGCCGTCGCGGGCGGCCCGCTCCAGCAGTGGGTCGTCGATGTCGGTGACGTTCTGCACATAGCGCACCGGGCGGCCGGCGTCGCGCCACATCCGCTGCACCAGGTCGAAGGTGATCATGGTGGCGGCGTGACCGAGGTGCGTGGCGTCGTACGGGGTGATGCCGCAGACGTACATGCTTCCCGCGTCGGCCGGCTCACTCGGGTGGACGCCCTGCCGCGCCGAGTCGTACAACGCCAGTGGCTCGCCCCTGCCCGGCAGCCGTGGCACCTCGTGTCCCGCCCAAGACTCCATGGGATCAGCCTAGCCAGCCCGGCGACGACCCCGGAGCACCTCACGGGTGATCAAGATGACAGCGGGTCACATGGGCGGCCAGGGCATCGCCGGCCAGTCCTCCGGAGGCTGGGGGAAGCAGCCGGTCTCGCGCAGCCGGTCGACCCGGGCGGCCACCTCGGCCACCTCACTGATCGTCAGATGGTCGGCCAACTCCGCGCCGAGCCCACCGGCGACCTGCCCGGCCAGTGCGTCGAGCATCTCCACGGCGTCCGCGGGCAGCCGCTTGCCGGCCCAACCCCAGAGCACCGTGCGTAGCTTGTCCTCCACGTGGAAGCTCACCCCGTGGTCCACGCCGTAGATCCGGTCGTCGGCACCGACGAGCACGTGACCGCCCTTGCGGTCGGCGTTGTTGAGCACCGCGTCGAGCACCGCGAGCCGGGCCAGCCGCGGGTCGTCGGCGTGCGCGAGGGCGTACGCGGCGCCGTCGTCGTCCCGGGCCGCGGCGATCGGGATCCAGCGTGGCGGCAACTCCCCGGCGGGCAGGAAACCGACAAGCGGTTCGGCGTCCTCCGGCTCGTCGATCCACAGCTGGCAGGAGCCGGGGCCGAACGGGCCGTCCCGCAGCACGGTGGGCGGCACCAGGTCCCACCCGGTGGCCCGGGAGACCAGGTACGCCGAGACCTCCCGACCAGCCAGCGTGCCGTCGGGGAAGTCCCAGAGGGGGCGCTCGCCCCGGACCGGCTTGTAGACGCAGCGGGCGGTCAACCCGTCCAGGGTCAGGATGCCGCGCAGCGTCGTGTTCGACGCGTCGACCAGCCGACCCTCCAGGTCGAGGACGCCGTCACGCAGCAGCCGCAGCGCGGCGTCGCCGTCCTGGCGAGGCTGAAGGTCGGACGAGGTCACCGGTGATAACCGTTGTGCCGCGGGCAGAGGTGCCCGGCGGGGTCCAACGGTTGGCCGCAGAGCGGGCACGGTGGCCGGCCCGCGTTGACCACTCGCCGGGCCCGCTCGATGAACTGGCGGGTCGCCTGCGGGGTGAGCCGGACCCGGAGCCGATCCAGGTCCTCGTCCGGCTCTTCGTCCTCGTCGTCGTCCTCGTCGTCGTCGCCGAGCTCGACCTCGGGCTCCACCTCGCCCGTCGCGATCGCCTCGATCACCACTGTCGCGGTGTCCACGTCGAAGGCCAGCCCGAGCGTCCCGACCCGGAACTCCTCGTCGACCGGAGTGTCCAGCGGCTCGTTGTCGCCGATCACCGGCGCCAACTCGGGCAGGTCCACCCCGAAGCGACGCTGGGCCTCGGTGAGCAGCTCCTCAAGCTTCTCGGCGAGCAGGGACACCTGGACCTTCTCCAGCGCGACGCTGACCAGCCTGCCGCCGCCGCGGGCCTGCAGGAAGAACGTGCGCTCCCCCGGCGGCCCGACAGTCCCGGCGACGAACCGCTCCGGCGGTTCGAAGGCGTGCACCTGGTGGGTCATACCCACGACCCTATCCGGCCCGCCCTGGCACCGCGCACCCCACCGACGCGAATCGCCGCAGCGGCGGCGCGCCCGGCGTACGAGGGGCTATACCCGGGCGTGGCGGCCTTTCCGGCGTGCGCTGACGCTCCGGCCGGGGGTGGTGTCGTGACGCGCCTCACCGTGACGCACCCGCTCCACCGCCGACGGCCGCGTCCGAGTCGGCCACGCGGTTCGCGCGCCGACGCCGCTTGGCTGGCGGCGGCACCAGCGCCGCCAGGTCGCCACCGGTGTCGTTGAGCCGCACCAGAAACGGACGCAGCGGCGTGAACCGAATCGCCGTCACCGACGCCGGGTCGGCCACGATCCGCTGAAAGGCATCCAGGTGTACGCCGAGCGCGTCCGCCACGATGGCCTTGATCACATCGCCGTGGCTGCACGCCAACCAGACCGCCGCGGGCCCGTGTTCGGCGTTCACCCGGGCGTCCCAGGCTCGAACCGCCGCCACTGCACGTGCCGCCATCGCCGCCATCGCCTCCCCACCCGGGAAGACCGCCGCGCTGGGGTGCTGCTGGACCACCGGCCAGAGCGGCTCCTTGGCCAGCTTCTTCAGCGGCTGCCCCTCCCAGCTGCCGTAGTCGCACTCGATCAGGCCGTCCTCGACCACCGGGGTGGCCTGCGGGAGCGCCAATTCCAGGGTCTGCCGGCAGCGGATCAGCGGGCTGGTCACCACGGCGGCCAGCGGCACCGCCCGCAGCCGCTCGCCGACCGCTGTGGCCTGGGCGCGCCCGGTGTCGTCCAACTCGACAGGCTGGCGGCCGGCCAGACCGCCATCGGCGTTCGCCGTGGTTCGGCCGTGTCGCAGAAGCAGAAGGGTCGCCACGGGACCACCCTATGACCTGTGCCCCGCGCCGGGCCGTCGCGGGCGGCGGGATGACGAGTGCGGCCCCCGGCTCCGCCTGCGGGCGGAGCTGGGGGCCGTCGGCAGATCGGTCAGGTGGCGTCGATAGCGCCGGTCAGCAGCAGGGCCAGGACCAGGGTGCCCAGCGCCACCCGGTACAGCACGAAGACGTACAGGGTGTGGTGCGCCACGTAGCGCAACAACCAGGCGATGGCCGCGTAGCCGATGCCGAACGCGATGAGGGTGGCCACGATCGTCTGGGCCACCGTGGGCACTGACGTGCCCGGGGCGGACGGTTCGAAGACGTCCCCGAGGCTGAACACGCCGGACATCACCACCGCCGGAATGGCCAGCAGGAACGAGTACCGTGCCGCCGCCTCCCGGGTCAGGTTGAGCAGCAGCCCTGCGGTGAGCGTGCCGCCGGAGCGGGACACCCCGGGGACCAGCGCCATCGCCTGGGCGAAGCCCATCACGATGCCGTCCTTCATCCGGAAGTTCTCCAGGGTGCGGGTCTGCCGCCCCCAGTACTCGGCGAACGCCAACACGAAGGCGAACACGATCAGCGTGGTCGCCACCACCCACAGGTTGCGCCCGGCGGTCTTGATCTGGTCCTTGAACACGAAACCGAACAGCCCGATCGGGATCGAGCCGACGATCACGTACCAGCCCATCCGGTAGTCGAGGCTGGAGCGGACCGACGTGTCCCGGATGCCCACCAGCCAGGTCCTGGTGATACGCCAGATGTCCTTCGCGAAGTAGATCAGCACTGCCGCTTCGGTGCCGAGCTGGGTGACCGCTGTGAACGACGCGCCGGCGTCCCGGTCGAAGAAGATCGCCGAGGTGATCCGCAGATGCCCCGACGAGCTGACCGGAAGGAACTCGGTCAGTCCCTGAACGATGCCCAGGACGATGGCCTCGACCCAGGTCACTCGCCGACTCCCGAGAGGTCGAGAGCCTCGGCGACGGTACGCAGGGTCTGCACACCGCTGTCCCGGTCGGCCACGAAGAGGGTCACCGACAGCGTGGTGACGCCGGCTGCGGCGTACTCCCGCATCCGCTCGGCGATGCGCTCCTTCGGACCGAGCAGCGAGGTGCGGTCGATGAACTCCATGGGTACGGCGGCGGCGGCGTCGCGCTGCCGCTTGGCCAGGTACAGGTCCTGTACCTCGCGGGCCGCGTCGCCGTAGCCCATCCGGGTGGCGAGCTGGTTGTAGAAGTTCTGCTGCCGGCTGCCCATGCCGCCCACGTAGAGCGCGGCGTACCAGCGGACGAGTTCGGCGCAGGAGGCCACGTCGTCGCCGATCACCACGGGCACCGACGGCACCACGTCGAAACCGGCCAACTCCTTGCCGACCTTGGCCCGCCCGGCGCGCACCGAGGCGAGCTGCTCCTCGGCGAACTCCGGGGCGTAGAACACGGCCAGCCAGCCGTCGGCGATTTCGCCGGCCAGCTCCAGGTTCTTCGGGCCGACCGCGGCCAGGTAGATCGGTATGTGCTCGCGGGGTGGGTGGAAGCCCAGTCGCAGGGCCTTGCCCGGGCCGTCCGGCAGCGGCAGCGTGTAGTGCTCGCCGTCGTACGCCACCTCCTTGCGGGCGATGGCCAGCTTGACGATGTCGACGAACTCGCGGGTCCGGGCCAGCGGCTTGGCGAAGCGCACGCCGTGCCAGCCCTCGGACACCTGCGGGCCGGAGACACCCAGGCCGAGCCGGAACCGACCGCCGGAGAGCGCGTCGATAGTGGCGGCGGTCATGGCGGTGGCCGCCGGCGTACGGGCGGGGATCTGCATCACCGCGGCGCCGACGTCGATCCGTTCGGTCTGGCCGGCCATCCAGGCGAGCATGCTGGGCGAGTCGGAGCCGTAGGCCTCCGCCGCCCACACCACCGAATAGCCCAGCCGGTCCGCCTCCTGGGCCAGCGCCAGGTGGTCGGCCGGTGTGCTCCACGCCGTCTGGTATCCGAGACTGAGCCCGAGTCGCACTGGTCCTCCCCCATCCGTGGCACAGGTCGCCCCAGGTTACGCAATGCCGATAACGGACTCGATCACCGGCTCGACACAGTTGATCCCCCCTCCATCGGGGCAGCCCGGGGCGGCGGAACCGGCAGAACCGGCAGAGATACGGGAGCGAGGATATCCGTGGCGGCAGGTTCGAAATAAGGTTCACCCATGCAACAGCGACCGCTCGGCCGAAGCGGGCTGGCGGTTTCCCGGCTCGCGCTCGGCACCATGACCTGGGGCCGGGACACCGACGCCGACGATGCGGCCGCTCAGCTGAAGAGTTACCTCGACGCGGGCGGCAACCTGATCGACACCGCCGACGTGTACGGCGACGGCGACGCCGAGTCGGTGATCGGCTCGCTGCTGGGCTCTCTCGTCCCCCGCGAGGAGCTGCTGATCGCCACCAAGGCCGGGCTGCGCCCCGGCAGTGGCCGCCGCCGGGACGGCTCCCGGGGGCACCTGCTGCGCACGTTGGACGCGTCGCTGCGCCGGCTCGGCACCGACCACGTCGACCTGTTCCAGGTGCACGGGTACGACCCGGACACCCCGCTGGAGGAGACCTTGGCCGCCCTGGACCACGCGGTGGCCAGCGGCAAGGTCCGCTACGTCGGGGTGTCGAACTTCTCCGGCTGGCAGACCGCGCGGGCCGCCGCCTGGCAGACCGCCTGGCCGGGGCGGGCGCCGGTGGTCGCGTCCCAGGTGGAGTATTCGCTGCTGGAGCGGGGCGTCGAGCGGGAGGTGCTGCCCGCGTGCGACGCGCTCGGCCTCGGCGTGCTGCCCTGGTCGCCGCTGGGCCGGGGCGTGCTCACCGGCAAGTACCGGCACGGCCGCCCGGCCGACTCCCGGGCCGCGTCGCCGCACTTCGAACGGTTCGTCTCGACGTACCTGGAGCCGCGCTGCTCCAGCATCGTGGAGGCGGTGGCGACCGCGGCCGGTGGGCTGGGGGTGTCGCCGTTGGAGGTGGCGTTGGCGTGGATCCGGGACCGGCCCGGCGTGACCGCGCCGATCCTCGGCGCCCGCACGGTGGGGCAACTGCTCGGCGCGCTCGCCGTGGAACGGATCACCCTGCCCGAGGAGATCACCACCGCACTGGACGACGTCTCCGCTGTGCCGGTCGGCTACCCCGAACGCGACGGCTGACCAGCAGGCCAGGTCACGGCTGACCCAGCGCGCCGAGTCACGGCTGGCCCCGCAGGCCGGGTCACGGTTGAGGGCGCTGCCCGGGGAGGTCGTGGATCGCGGTCAGGAAGCGCGACTGGTCGTCGCGGAGCGCGGGCTGAGTGAGCCGGATCCACGAGCCGTCGTCGAAGACGATCGTGGACGTCAGCTGGACGAGCCCGGTCGCGCCGCGCTCCGAGTCGACCCGGGCCACCCGGTCGCGGCGCACACTCCACAGCACCCGCGGTTGCCGTCGGTCGGGACGGTCGGCGTCCGGACGGGGGCCCATCCGCAGCAGGTGCAGGTGGGTGTCGGTCACCGCCAGCGGGGTGCCGCTGTAACGCTCCAGGAAGAGCAGCAGGCTGCCGGCGAGGGTGGCGAGGTCGCCGCTGAAGACGAACCGGCGACGGTAGGCGATCTCGGCGAGCTGCTCGGCCAGCGGGCGGTACAGGCTGAGCCGGAACAGGGCGCGGAACGCCTCCTGCTCCTCGGTGAGCGGGATGGGATCCCGCTGCACCCGCTGGTGTGGTGGGGCCGGCTCCGGTTCGGCCGCCTCCGGCACACCGGCGGCGATGGCACCGGCCTTGCCGGGCAGCAGCAGCACGCCCGCGGCCAGCCGGACCGGCGTCAGCACCGCGTCCACCCAGACCACCGGGTTGACGATGTTGAGTAACCCGAACAGCACCTTCGGGTCGAGCGAGTCGACAAACTCGTCGGCCATCACATCGGCGAGCTGCCGACCGGCCTTGTGGGTCTGCGGGGCGCGGACCGGGCCGAGCCCCACATAGCGAAGCTCCTGCCCGGGCAGCAGTGGCGCGACGAGGGCACGCTCGGGTTCGTCGCTGGTGCGGAACTCGTCGCGCAGCTCACGGGCCTTGTCCCGGGCGGTCCGCGCGCCGCCGAGCACCGCGTCGGTGAACCGACCGAGCCGGCCTCGCTCCCCTGACATCACGCGTTCCTCTCTAGCGGCCCGCCGGCTGACCCGCCGGCGGCTGCCCGAAGACGACCGGCCGAGGCTGGTCGGTTCAGCGATCTTGCACTTACTGCACTCGCATAAGGGGCACCGAGGGCATGTCGGCGACCGAGACCGCAAGATCGGCGTGATGGGCACGGGGTGGCACGAACCGCCCATGGCCGCGTCGTTGGTCACTCCGGAGGGGGTGGCGAACGGCCGCTGGGCTGGGCAGCATGGAGGGCATGGACTACGAGTACGCGCCACTGCGGCTGCCGCCGAACGTCGACCGGTTGACCGCCGCGGCGCAGTTGGCGATCCAGGCGGAGTTCTCCGGATGGGAGTTGGCCCGGGTGCGGCTGTACCGGGACGGCACGCGACAGGTGGTGCTGCGGCGTCGGCGGGTCAACCAGCCGCAGCCGGGTCTGTCGTACTGACCACCGGGCGGTGCCGCCCGAGGCCGGAGTCGGCCCCGGGCGGCACCCGGCCTAGTGCTGGTGCCCGGCGTGGTCGTGGTCGTCGTCGAGCTCCAGGAACGGGTGCTCGTCGAGCCGACCGACCAGCCGGTCGTCGGCAGCCGGCTGGAACGGGCCGACCGCGTCGTCGTCGTCGAACGACTCCAGATCGACCGGGGTGCCCACCTCGCTGACCATGACCACCCCGTCTAGCGGCTCCAGCTCGGGGACGTCCAACGCGCCGAGCGAGCCGTCACCGCTCTGCAGCAGCTCCAGCACCGCCTCGCCGACGCCCTCCACCGGCGCCGGCTCGTCGTCCTCCGGGGTGCCCTCGCGGCGGGCCGCCTCTGCCACCCGCAGCAGCGCGGCGACGCTCGGCACCCGGTAGTCACGACGCTGACGCACCGAGATCACCCGGGGGTGCGGGTCGCTGGCCTCGGCACCCTCGCCGCCGCCGAAACGCTCGTCGGCCTCGTCCGGGTCGATCGAGTCGACATCCCACGGCGTCACCTCGCCGAAGGCGTCGAGCAGTCGCTCGTCGTACGCGAAGGAGGCGTTGTTCAACGCCACGTACGCCTGCCAGACGTCGTCGTCGTCGACGCGGCCCTGCGCGGCGCGTACGGCGGCCAGGTGGTGGCGGGCCGCTTCGATCACCCGCTCGAGAGCGGCGTCCAGCTCACCATGCTGGTCGGTCATGTGGGGCAGTCCCTTCACGATGGGGAGATTGCGCGCCGGCGGCCACCGCCGGACACGACTAGCAGGTGCGGAGGAACCGGTCGAGAACCCGCACGCCGAACTGTAGTCCGTCCACCGGAACCCGCTCGTCGATGCCGTGGAACAACGCCGAGAAGTTCAGGTCGGCGGGCAGCCGCAGCGGGGCGAACCCGAAGCAGCGGACGCCGAGCTGCGAGAACGCCTTGGCGTCGGTGCCGCCGGAGAGCATGTAGGGGACGGGCCGCGCCCCCGGGTCCTCCGCGCGCAGGGCCGCCGACATGGCCTCGACCAGGTCACCGTCGAAGGTGGTCTCCAGCGCCGGCTGCCGCTGGACGTACTCGATCGCGATGTCCGGGCCGACCAGCTCGCGCAGCTGCCGCTCCAGCAGCTCGGACTGCCCGGGCAGGCTGCGGCAGTCGATGGTGGCGGTGGCCCGGCCGGGGATGACGTTGTCCTTGTAGCCGGCGCTCAACCGGGTCGGGTTGGCGGTGTTGCGGATGGTCGCGCCGATGATGTTGGCGATGGGGCCGAGCTTCGCGATGGCCGTCTCCGGGTCGTCCGGGTCCAACTCGATGCCGAGCAGGTCGGAGACCTCGGTCAGGAAGGCCCGCACGGTGTCGGTGACCACCACCGGGAAGCGGTGCCGGCCGATCCGGGCGACCGCCTCGGCGAGCGCGGTGACGGCGTTGTCGTCGTGCATCATCGAGCCGTGCCCGGGGCGACCCTTGGCGTGCAGCCGCAGCCAGTCGATGCCCTTCTCGGCGGTCTCGATGAGGTAGAGCCGCTGGCTGTCGTTGACCGAGTAGGAGAAGCCGCCGACCTCACCGATCGCCTCGGTGCAGCCGTCGAAGAGGCCCCGGTGGTTGTCCACCAGGAAACGCGCGCCGTAGTCGCTGCCCGCCTCCTCGTCGGCGGTGTACGCGAGCACGATGTCGCGCGGGGGTCGTACGCCGGTGCGCTGCCAGTGCCGCACCACGGCGAGCACCATCGCGTCGAAGTCCTTCATGTCGATGGCGCCCCGGCCCCAGAGGTAGCCGTCGCGCAGCTCGCCGGAGAACGGACCCACCGACCACTCGTCGGCGTCGGCGGGCACCACGTCCAGGTGGCCGTGCACGAGCAGCGCGCCCCGGCTCGGGTCGGTGCCCGGGATGCGGGCCACCACGTTCGCCCGGCCCGGCGCGGACTCGTGCAGGACGGACTCCACGCCCACCTCGGCGAGCTTCTCCGCCACGTACTCGGCTGCGCGGCGCTCGCCGACGCTGGTGTCGTTGTCACCGGTGTTGGTGGTGTCGATGCGCAGCAGGTCGCGGCAGAGGTCCACGACCTCTGCGGTGGGGTCGGGCAGGGCGGAGGCGGCATCGCTCGTCATCGCCTCTTCATACCAGCCCGGGCCGCTCGACAGGCCGGCGCGGGTGGACGCATCGACGGCTCGGTTTCGCGTTGGCCGCGTTCGGGTACCGCCGCCCACGACCGTACGTCCCTGCCGGAGCTTCCGCCCGCCAGTCGAGGAGGGCACCATGTCCGCCGTTCCCCTGCCGCCGCTGCCGCCCGTACCCGAGGAGGGCTACCGGCCCGCCGGTATCAGCATCGCCGACATCGTCGACCGGGAGCACCGGCAACTACTGGCGCTGCTGGACCAGCTTTCCGGCCCGGACACCAGCCCGCAGGAGGGATTGGCGGTGCTCACCGCCGCGCTGTCGCGGCACCTGTCCGCCGAGGAGCAGTACCTGCTGCCGGCGGTCCGCGCGGCGCTGCCGGCGGCCACCGAGCGGGTGGACGCGGAGATCAACGCCGACGCGGCCCTGCTGAGCGCCCTGAAAGGGCTGACGGACGAGGCGCTGACCGAGATCGCCGAGCGGGTCCGCCGGCATGTCGACGGGGTGGGCGCGCTGGTCACCGAGCTGCGCGCGGTGGCAACCCAGGAGGAGCTGATCCGGCTCGGTAACCGGTTGGAGATCGCCGAGGAGGCCGCGCCGACCCGACCGCACCCGGGCACGCCGGCCACCCCTCCGTGGAACCGGATCGTGGAGCCGGCGGTCGGGGTGGTGGACAAGGTCCTCGACGCGGTGACCCGCCGGCCGACGTACCTGGCGGACCTGCCAGAGCCACCGCGCGACAGGTGACCGACGGGACCGCCGGCAATGCATTCATTATCACCGATCCGCTCGGGCTATTCCGCCAGCAGACACGTAGTCCTACCGTCACCCTATGAACCTGGAGCTGCGTCACCTGCGGGTGGTCTGCGCGATCGCGGAGACGGGAAGTGTGACGAAGGCGGCCTCGGCGCTCGGCCTGGCCCAGCCGGCGCTCACCGCCCAGCTCCAACGCATCGAACGGACGCTGGGCGGCCCGCTGTTCGACCGCGACCGGCGCGGGGCCCGGCCCACCGCGCTCGGTGAGCTGGTGCTGGCCCGCGCGCGGGTGCTGCTGCCGGCGATGAAGGGGCTGCAGGACGAGGCCGCCCGACTGGCCGGGGCGGGCGACACGCCACCGTGCTACCGGTTCGGTGGGGTGAACAGCCCGATCCTGGGTCGACTGGTGCACCGGTTGGCGGCCGAGCAGCCACCCGCCCAGATCACCACGTACGCGTCCTGGTCCGTGGACGAGTTGGCGCAGTTGGTGGCCGGCGGTCGGCTGGACTTCGCGCTGGCCGGCGTGTGCGGTGACGCCAGCCCGTCGGCCGGGTTCGGGTTGAGCTGGCAGGAGGTGGCCGTCGACCCGGTGCTGGTGCTGCTGCCGGAGACCCATCCCCTCGCGGCGCAGGACGAGGTCCGCCTCGCCGACCTGCGCCACGAGCAGTGGGTCGCCGCACCGGGTGACGGCTGCTTCGCCGACTGCTTCGCCGCCGCCTGCGCCCGCGCCGGCTTCACCCCCCGCAAGGTGTACGAGACCGACATCCGCGGCTGCGTCGACCTGGTGGAGGCAGGCGTTGCGGTGGCCCTGTGCCAGGCGACGTTCCGCCCGGTGAGCGGTCTGGTCACCCGTCAACTCGCCGGGACGCCGCTGCGCTGGCGGCTGCTGCTCGGCTGGCATCCGGACTCCCACGCCGCCCAGGGTGCGGCGCTGGTGCTGGAGACGGCCAAGGCGGCCTACGTCGACTCGTTGGCGCCGCACCCGGCGTACCTGGCCTGGCTGCCCCGCAACCCGGGGTTCGGCGTCCGGCGTCCCACCGGGGTACGGCCGGGCTGAGCGGCCGGTATTCCCGGCCGCTGCCGGTGCGAACCGCCGTGGGCCGGGTATCTGGCGGACATGACCGACCTCTACCCGCCCGCCGACGACCGCGAACTGCTGCGCCAGGCGGCTGCCGCGCACACCGCCGCCACCCGCGAGGTGGAGGCTTTCCTGCGCCGCCTACCGGCGGTGCCCGATCCGGCCGACGTGACCGAGTACGCCAACCTGCTCACCCGGGAGGACCAGACCCGCGGTGACCGGGACGCCGCTGCGGACGCGGCGGGCCTGACCATCGCAAGCCTGGAATCCGACAAGGGCCAGTAGCAGGACGACGAGCGGTGCCGTCCCTACCCGGGACGGCACCGTCGTGCGGTCGCTCAGCGTTCGACGAGCGGGTCGTGGCCCAGGTCCAGCAGGGAGTGCCGCCAGCTGTCGTCGGCGTTGCCGCGCGACGGCTTGGCGTCCATCAGCTCGCGGATCCGCTCGACCGCCTCCCGCATCACCTCGATGTCCTCCGGGGTGAGGTCCACCTTGCGCTTGTTGAGCACCTTGAGGATCTCCCGGCCGGGCTGGGGCAGGTCGAGGTTCGGGTTCGGGCTGAACGAGTCCTCTCCCGAACCCCGGGTCAGCAGCCAGGTTCGCAGCTGCTCCGACGGGACGTTGACCTCGGCGTGGAAGTCCTCCCAGAGCACTTCCACCTCGGGGTCGAGCCGCGCTTCGCGTACCATCAGGTCTCCTCTCGCAGGCGGCGGCCCGGACGTCTCCGGGTCGTCCTGGTCGGTCTTCGGATGCAGGCCCTCCGCGGGCACCCGCGTCCGACGGGGGTTCGCGGTGGGCGGCGCCAGGATCGGGTCGGGATGGTCGTCCTCGTCCCGGGGTTTCGCGGACTCCGCGGGCTGGTGCGGGTCCTCGTGTTCGTCCTTCCGCGCCGGCCCGCTCATCGCGGGTGTGTGGTCGTGGCGGCGGTGTACCCCCGCTCGCCCGCGGTCACGTCGAAGGTGAGTGCGCCGTCGCGGACGTCCACAGTGACCTTCTGCCCCGGCGAGATCGCCGACTCCAGCAGCATCCGGGACAGGTGGTTGTCCACCTCCCGCTGGATCACCCGGCGCAGCGGGCGAGCACCGAATTCCGGCTGGTAGCCGTGCTCGGCGAGCCAGTCGATGCCGGCGGTGGTGAACTCCACCTGGAGGTCCTGGGCGTGCATCCGGCGGCGGGTCTCCTCCAGCAGCAGCGCGGTGATGTCGCGCAGCTGCTCGGCCTCCAGCCGGCGGAAGATGATGACCTCGTCGATGCGGTTGAGGAACTCCGGGCGGAAGTTCTCCTGCAGGCGGCGCATGAGCCGCTCCCGCAGCTCGTTGCTCTCCTGCTCGCTGCCCACGTCCCCGGTGCCGAAGCCGACCGAGCGCTGAGCGCCGGTGATCAGCTCGGAGCCGAGGTTGCTCGTCATGATCAGGACGGTGTTCTTGAAGTTCACAGTGCGACCCTGACTGTCGGTGAGCCGCCCGTCGTCGAGCACCTGGAGCAGGATGTTGAACACGTCCGGGTGGGCCTTCTCGATCTCGTCGAGCAGCACCACCGCGTACGGGCGGCGCCGCACCGCCTCGGTGAGCTGACCGGCCTCCTCGTAGCCGACGTATCCGGGCGGCGCGCCGACCAGCCGGCTGACCGTGTGCCGCTCCTGGAACTCGCTCATGTCCACCCGGACCATCCGGTCCGCCTCGCCGAACAACGCCTCGGCCAGGGCCCGCGCCAACTCGGTCTTGCCGACGCCGGTCGGGCCGAGGAACAGGAAGCTGCCCATCGGCCGCTCCGGGTCGGCCAGCCCGGCCCGGGAGCGGCGCACCGCCTCCGCGACAGCGGTGACCGCGTCGTCCTGACCGACCACCTTCTGGTGCAGGTGGCCCTCCAGGCGCAGCAGCCGGTCGCGTTCCTCCTCGGTGAGCTGGCTGACCGGGATGCCGGTGGCCCGGGAGACCACCTCGGCGATCTCCTGCGGGCCCACCTCGGGCACCTGGGAGCCGGACGAACCGTCCTCGCCGTTCGCCCGTCGGATGTCCTCCTCCAACTCGGCGATCCGGTCGCGCAGCGCGGAGGCCCGCTCGTACTGCTCGTCGGTGACGGCCTGTTCCTTGTCCCGGCGTACCTCGTCGAGTTGCTGCTCCAGCTCCCGCACGTCGGACGCGGGGGTGCGGGTGCGCAGCCGCACCCGGGCGCCGGCCTGGTCGATGAGGTCAATCGCCTTGTCCGGCAGGAACCGGTCGGTGACGTACCGGTCGGACAGCTCGGCGGCGGCGACCAGCGCCTCGTCGGTGAAGCGCACCTGGTGGTGGGCCTCGTACCGGTCGCGCAGCCCGCGCAGGATGGCGATGGTGTCGTCGACGCTCGGCTCGGGCACCAGCACCGGCTGGAAGCGCCGGGCCAGCGCGGCGTCCTTCTCGATGCTCTTGCGGTACTCGTCCAGCGTCGTCGCGCCGATCACCCGCAGCTCGCCGCGGGCGAGGGCGGGCTTGAGCATGTTCGACGCGTCCATTCCGCCCTCGCTGCCGGCGCCACCGGCCCCGACCAGGGTGTGGATCTCGTCCATGAAGATGATCAGCTCGTCCCGGTGCGCCCGGATCTCGTCGATCACCTTCTTCAGCCGTTCCTCGAAGTCGCCCCGGTAGCGGGTGCCGGCGACCAGACCAGCCAGGTCGAGCTGGACGACCCGCTTGCCGAGCAGGGTCTGCGGTACGTCGCCGTCGCAGATCCGTTCGGCCAGCCCCTCGACGATGGCGGTCTTGCCGACACCGGCCTCGCCGATCAGCACCGGGTTGTTCTTGGTCCGCCGGGACAGGATCTCCACGGCCTGCTCGATCTCGTCGGCCCGCCCGACCACCGGGTCGATCTGGTCGTTGCGGGCCAGGTCGGTGAGGTCCTGCCCGTACTGGTCCAGGGTGGGGGTGCCGCGGTCCGGCTTCGGGCCGGTCATCGGCCCGCGCTCGGCGTTGGCGGCCTGCAATGACTCGGGTTGGATCCGGCCGGCGGCCAGCATCCGCCCGGCCGGCGACTCCGGGTTGAGCGGCAGCGCCATCAGGATGTGCTCGGGGCCGATGTAGTTGGCGCCCATCGCCCGGGACAGCTGGTGGGCGTCGAGCAGCGCCCGCTTGGCGGCGGGGGTCAACGACAGGTTGGGCGGCACCTCCCCGCGCGGCGCGCCGTCGCCCTTCCCGCCGAGGGCGTTGAGCAGGGTGTCCGGGTCAGCCCCGGCCCGGCGTACCAGGTCACGCAGCGGTTCGCGTTGCAGCGCCGCCCAGAGCAGGTGGTCGGTGTCCAGGTCGCTGCTCTGCCGTTGCGCGGCCCGCCGGGCCGCGTCGGCCAGCATCTCCCGGGCGTCGGCCGTCATCAGTCGGGTGATGTCGACCCGGTGCGGCGGTCGGCGCCCTCCCTCGCCCCGGCCGAAGTACCTGGCCAGGAATTCGTCCCACGGGTCGGAGCCGATGTCACCGGGTCCCATCATGTCTGTCCTCCGCAGTAGGGCTCGGCACGGTCGGCAGGGGCTACCCGGCGCGCGCCCCGACAAACGCCGCAGGTGGCGGAGGACCGGCATTCCGGGAGTGGCGTCGGGCCGGGGCTGGCCGATGGCGGCAGGCTGGCGGGATGGATGAGACCCCGCTGCTGATCGTGGATGGCGCCAACGTGGTGGGCTCGCGCCCGAACGGGTGGTGGCGTGACCGGGCCGGGGCCGCCGCCCGGTTGCGTGACTCGCTCGCCCCGGTGGCGAGCGTCGGGTTGCCGGCCCGGCTGACCGCCCCGGTGGAGGTGGTCCTGGTGGTCGAGGGGGCCGCGCGGGACGTGCCGGGCACCGAGGGTGTGCGGGTGGTTTCCGCCGCCGGCTCCGGCGACGACACGGTGGTCGAGCTGGTGGAGGGCGCGCCGCTCCGTCGGCGGCTGGTGGTCACCGCCGACCGGGAGTTGCGCGGGCGGGTGACGGCGCTGGGCGCCGAGGTGTACGGCCCGCGCTGGCTCCGCGAAGAACCAACCAGCAACTGAGAAATTCTCGCACTGGGACTCCCACAGATCGGACTCCCGGCACTTCCGAGGGCCTTCCGGACAGGCGGGCAGGAACACCGACAGGGCGGATGTTCTTTCGGGACCGCCGATAGGCTCTAATGGAGATCTCCCCGCCCCCAGGAGGTTCCGCCGTGGCGAGCGTCGCCGAGCTGAAGGCTGCCATCGATGTCGCCCTCCAACAGATCGGAGACGGGCAGACAGCCGTGCAGGCGGCCGGCGAGAAGCTCTCCGAGGCACAGCAGACCCTGGCCGGGGCGCTGGAGGGCAGCGGGCACGAGACGGTGGAGGCGGCCCAGGCGTCGCTGACCCAGGCCAGCCAGGAGCTGGAGGAGTGTCTCGCCGCGACACTTGTCGCGGTGGAGCAGGCGCAGCTCTACGTCTCCACCCTGTAGGCCGCCATGTCCATCATCGAGGATGTCGGCGGGCAGGTCCGTGCCGCCACCGAGGAGTTCCCGGTGGCCCTGCTCGGGCAGGCGCTGGAGAAGTTCGGCCTGGCCGCGGAGCGGCTGCGCTGGGTACGACAGGAGTCGGCCAACCCGATGGGGGTGCCCGAGCTGTCCGCCGCCACCGAACACGCCGAGAGCGCCGGCTACGCGCTGCGGGTGGCCCAGGAACAGCTGTCGGCCTACCTGACGGCGATCGGGCTCGGCGCGGACGGCGCCCCGGCACCCCGCCCTGAGCAACGCGCTCCCCGACACGACACGCCACCGGCGTCCGCGCCCGCCACGGTCGCGCCGGAGCCGGCCGAGCAGGTGCGGATGCGCCGCTGGTGGTCGGTGCGGGTGGCCGAGCTGACCGGCGGACGCGAGGGCACCGACGACGAACCCGACGAGCGGGTGGACGACACCCAGGAGTTGCTGCGCCGAGTGGTGGGTGGTGTCCGCTCCGGCGACCGGGACCGGCTCCGCAAGGAGCTGCGCCGAGCCCCGGCCGACGTGGGGCTGGGCATGGCGGCGCTGGCGCCGCCGCTGCTGCGCGAACTGGCCGGTGAGCTGCTCGGGCACCCGCCGCGCGCCACCGACCTCGGGCGGCTGCGCGGCGAGTTGGACGGACGCGTCCGCGACCTGCTGCCCGGGCTGCCGCCGCCGGTGCTGGAGACGCTGCTGACCCGGGTGTGCCGGATGCCGCCGCCGCGCGCCTCCGGGGAACCACCACACGCCGCCGACTCGGCGGTCACCGCCGGGGTGGCGACCGGGCTGCTGCTCGCCCGCCTGGGCCGGGACCTGCCGACCGGCGCGAGAGAACCGGCGGTTGCCGGAGAACCGGCGGGCGCGGGGCAGCGAGGCGACGCGCAGAAGCCGGCGCGGGCCGGGCAGCCGGCGGGCGCGCAGCAACCGGGCGGGACCGGGCGGCCGGGCGCGACTCCCCGCGCGGGCGGTGCGGTGCAGCGGCCGGGCACCACCACGCAGCGCTCCGGTGGCCTGCCGCCACGCTCGGACGGGCCGCCGCCGCGCCCCGGTGGGTTGCCCCCACGCTCCGGCAGCCCCTGGCGGGACGCGCCGACGCGCCGGGGCTCCGATGGCTGACCGGCGCGGTCAGCTGGCCAGCCGGGTCCGGGACACCCTCGCCGAGGCGTTGGGCGCCACCCGTACCCGGCTGTCCGCCGCCCAGGCCGACCTGAGCGCCGGGCGGGAACGACTGGCCCGGGTCCAGCGGGCGGCGGCCGCCGTACCGGAGCGGGTGGGCGCCCAACGGGACCGCCGCATCGCCGAGATCGACGCCCGCTACTCCACCCGGATCGCGGAGCTGGCCCGGCGGGCCGCCGACGCGGCCCGGCAGGAGGCGCCCGGCTGCGCGGGGGCCGACTGGGCCGGGTGGACGCGGACCCCCGCCCGCCGGGCCGAGCCGCCCGGCGCGCTGCGCGTCGGCACGGTCCGGATCGACGGCGTCGACCCGGTGCCCGCGCTGGTGCCGCTGCTCGACGCCGGGCACGTCCACCTCTCCGGGGACGACCGCGCCGGCTGCGACGCGGTGGTGTCCGCGTTGCTGCTGCGGGCCGTCGGCCGCGCCGACCCCGGGGCGGTACGACTGATCGGGTACGACCCGGACCAGCTCGGCGGCGGCCTGGCCGGGTTCGCCCCGTTGGGCACGGCCGGGCTGCTCACCTTCGTCGGCCCGGGCGGGCTGGGCCCACTGCTGGACGACCTGGTGGAACAGATCCGCCGGATCAACGAGACGGTCCTCGCCGGCGAGTACGCGTCGCTACGCGAACTGGCGGCGGCGACCGGCCGACGACCCGAACCGTGGCGGGTGGCGGTGCTGCTCGGCGGTGAGGAGCTGAACCGGCACGAGCGCGGACAACTCGACCGGGTGGTGCGTGCCGGCGCGGCCTGCGGCGTACACCTGGTGGTGCACGGTGTGCCGTTGCCGGAGGATCCGACGGTCACCCGGGTGGTGGCCGGGGTGTCCGGTGCCCGGATCGGCGGTTCGGCCGGGCTGCCGGTCCGACTCGATCCACCGCCACCGGCGACGCTGGTCACCGAGACCTGCCGGGACGTCGCCGCCCGGGTGAACGCGGGCCCGCCGCCGACCCCCTTCACCGACCTGCTGCCCCCGCCGGAGCTGATGTGGCGGGAGGACTCCGCCGACGGGCTGACCGCGCCGATCGGTGAGGGCCCGCACGGTCGTCCGGTGCGGTTGACACTGGGCGACTATCCACCGCACGCGCTGATCGGCGGGCCGTCCGGCACCGGCAAGACCAACCTGATCTTCGCGTGGATCGGCGCCCTGGCGGCCCGCTACTCCCCCGCCGAGCTGGAGTTCTACCTGCTGGACTTCAAGGAGGGGGTCTCCTTCGCGCGGTTCGCGCAGGGCCGGCGTGATCCGAGCTGGCTGCCGCACATGCGCCTGGTGGGCATCAACGTCAACACCGACCGGGAGTTCGGGCTGGCGCTGCTGCGCTTCCTCGCCGAGGAGTTGCGACGACGCGCCGACGCGGCCAAGAAGCACGAGGTGACCAAGCTGGCCGAGCTGCGGGCGGTCGACCCGACCGGGCACTGGCCCCGGATCGTCGCGGTGGTGGACGAGTTCCAGATGTTGCTGGCCGGCCGGGACGTGGTCGCCCGGGAGGCGGCCGACCTGCTGGAGGACCTGGCCCGGCGCGGCCGCTCCCAGGGCATCCACCTGGTCCTCGCCTCGCAGGACGTGCGGGGCATCGAGGCGCTCTGGGGCCGCCCCGCGCTGGTCGCCCAGTTCACCCTGCGCATCGCGCTGCCCAAGGCGCTGCGCATCCTCGCCGAACGCAACGACGCGGCGCAGTCGCTGCCGCGCTGGCACGCCGTGGTCAACGCCGAGTCGGGCATGGTGGAGGGCAACGAGGTGGCCCGCATCCCGTCGGCCAGCGACTGGGAGACCTGGAGCGGGTTGCAGCACCGGCTGTGGCGGATGCGCGCCCCCGACGCGGCGCCCGCCCGGCTCTTCGACGGCGACGCGATCCCCCGGCTGGCGGACGCCCCGGACTTCCGGGCGCTCGCCGTCCCCCCGGACGGGACCGTGCCCCGCAACCCGGTGGCCCTGCTCGGCGAGATCATCGACGTGCAGTCCCGCTCGGCGTCGCTGCGGCTGCCGCGTGCCCCGGGCCGCAACCTCGCGGTGCTCGGCACCCGCGTCGACGAGGCCTGCGCGGTGCTGGACGCGGCGGCCCGGTCGCTGGCCCGTCAGCACCCGCCGGGCACCGCCCGGTTCTCCATCGCCTGCCTCGACCCGGACGCCGACCCGATCGCCCGCGCCCTCTACGACGACCTGGCCGACGACGCCGCCTGGTACGACGAGGAGACCGTCGGTGAGCTGATGGCCGAGACGGCCGACGGGCTCAGTGGCCCGGGAAGCCCGCACTACCTGTTGCTGTTCGCTGTCGACGCGGCAGCGGGTGCGCTGGCCGCTCGCGCGGGTCGGCGTACCGGCCTGGAGCAGCTGCGCCGGATCATGCACGACGGGCCGGAACGACGCACGCACGTGCTGGCCTGGTGGCGGGGTGTGGCCCGGATGCGCGCCGATCTCGGTGGGCCGGCCGCCCGTACCGACCAGATCGGCGCCTGGGTGGCCCTGGACGCGCACGGCGGCGAGCTGGGCTCGTCGCTCTACCCGGGCACCGGCGGCCCGGACTGGTATCCCCGCCCCTGGCGGGGGCTCTTCTTCGACCGGGCGGTGCACCGCACCGGACAGGTGATCATCCCGTATGGGCCGACACGATGAACGAACCGGTGACCAGCGGAACGTACGCGGCGCAGCTGCGGCGGCTGGCCGACCTCACCGCGCGGGTGCGCGAGCAGCGCGCCGAGGCGCACACCTGGCACGAGCGGCAGTGCGTTGCCGCCGAGCGGGCCGTCGCCGAGGCGGCCGACCAGCTCCAGAGCGCCGAGGAGGAGCTGGTCGCCGCCCGTGAGCAGCAGGAACGGGTCGACGCCGAGGTGGCCCACCTGTGGCAGCAGGTCCGCTCACGCCTCGGTGCCCGCCGTCTCGGCGCCCCACCCGCCCCGGCGAACGGCGTCGGGGCCACCGACCCGGTGTTGCTGCTCGCCAAGGCCCGTGACCTGCTCGACCGGGCCGGTCAGCCGGGCGAGCTGCCGGGCTCGGTCAACCCGCTGCTGGCGCTCTGCGGGGTGGCCGGCGGTGTGCTGGCGTACGCCCTGGGCGCCGGCGCCCGGGCGCTCGGCGTCGGGTACGGCGGGGACCTGGCGGTCGGGCTACCGGTGCTGGCGTTGGTGGTGACGCTGCTCGGGCCGTTGGTCGGCCTGGTGCCGGCCCGGGTGCTGGCCGACCGCCGGCACGCGGTGCTCGGCCCCCGACCGATCACTGTGGTCCTCGGCGCCGGCCTGTTGACCACCGTGCTGCTGCTGATCCTCGGCCCCTGACCCCGCGCGCGGCGGTCCCGCCGGCGCACACCGCCCGGTTGGCCCTCCCGCCGTGCCCTGGCGGTCTCAGGCCGGGACGAGCACTGCCTCGCGGAGGAGGCGGCGGGCCAGGGTGACCCGGTCGGCGTCGTCGGGCAGGCCGGGCAGGTCACCAACCCGGGTGATCGTGCCGGTGAGCAGCGCGCGGGCGGCCGGCTCGCAGCTCACCGGAAGGGTGATGATGCGGTCGAAGAGCCGCAGCGCCACCGTGTCCGGCTTATGCGGCACCAACTGCCAGCGCAGGCCGGGACGCAGGGTGACGCGGGAGTCGGCGTCCAGGGCGGCCAGCGCGTCGGCCTGGGCGAGCGGTCGGATCGGCGCCGGGCGGGCCGCCGGCCAGGCCCGCTGCCGCAGTCGCGAGGCGACCGCGCCCGGGTCGGCGCGCAGCAGCCAGTCCCGCAACGCCTCCACGGTCTCGGTCAGCTCCGGCTCGATGGCGTCCGGGTCGGCGACGTCGGTGCCGAACGGCAGGCTGGCCCGCAGCCGCTGGTCCTCGGCGGACAGCGCCAACAATTCCTCGACCAGAGCGTAGCGGGTGAGCGCGCGGATGCCCACGGTCAGGTGCAGGGAGCTGGCGTCCTGCGCCTGCGCGCTGTGCAGCCACCCCCGGGGCAGGTAGAGGGCGTCACCGGGGGCGAGCACCACGTCCAGCGCGGCCGGGCCCTGCGCGGTGGCACCGACCTCGTCGGCGCGCCCACCCCACGGTTGCTTCTCCAACGGGTCAGGCAGCACAGGCGGGTGGATCCGCCAGTGCTTGCGGCCGTCGACCTGGAGCACGAACACGTCGTGGGTGTCGTAGTGGGTGGCGAAGCCCTGGCTGCCGGCCGGGGTCAGGTAGGCGTTGATCTGCAACGGCTGGTTGAGCGCGAGGCCCAGGTCGCGGGCGAAATCGACGAGCGGCGGCCAGATCCGGTGCAGCCCCTGCAACACCAGGGTGGCCCCGGACGCGTACTGCTCCAGGACCCGCTCGTCGAGCACCTGGTCGCCGATCTCGGCGCCCGCGCCGCCGCCGCCGGTCCAGCGCGACGCCGCGACCAACTGGCCGTCCTTGGCGATGCGCAGGAACGGGGTACGCAGGCCGCGCCGGCTCAGCAACTCGTCGGCGTCGGCGGGACTGAGCAGGTCGGTGAAGCCGGCCGGGTCGGGCAGTTCGGCGGCGCGGGACAGCAGCGGGGTGTGCCCCCAGTGCGCGGCGGCGAACTTGGCCGGTTCGACCGAGACGCAGCGGGCCAGCGCCGCGGTGGCCTCGGCGGACGGAACCGCCGGGCGGCCGTGGTGGCCGCCCGGCGGGTCGAGGTAGGTCATGGCGAGCCGCTACCGGGCGCTGCCGTCAGCGCCACCGTCCTGCTGGCCCGGGGTGGCACCGCCATCGGCGGGACCCTCCGCGCTGCCGTCGGCGCCACCGTCGTGCTGGCCCGGGGTGGCACCGCCATCGGCCGGACCCTCCGCGCCACCGTCAGCGCCACCGTCGTGCTGACCGGGAGTGGCACCACCGTCGGCGGGACCCTCCGCGCCACCGTCAGCGCCACCGTCGTGCTGACCGGGGGTCGCGCCGCCGTCGGCCGGACCCTCCGCGCCGCCGCCGCCGGTGGTCTGCATGTCGTCATCGTTGAGTGCCATCGGTACTCCCTCGGGTGTGCCGCCCCGCCGTACGCCGGGGTCCGTCGTGCTGCGGGTGGTACCCCACGCGCGATCTTCTCTAACCCTCACCGTAGACGCCGAACCGGGGCGACACGGGCAGTTCGCGAGCGGCGGCGGAGAGTGCCAGGATGGGGTGGTGATCCTGGTGGGCACGTCCGGCTGGCAGTACCGGGACTGGCGCGGCCGCTTCTATCCGCAGGGGCTGCCGCAGCGGCTCTGGCTGGAGCACTTCGCGGCCGGGTTCGCCACGGTCGAGGTCAACAACGCCTTCTACCGGCTGCCCGAGCGGGACACCTTCGCCGCCTGGCGGGCGCGCACGCCGGCGGATTTCTGCGTGGCGGTGAAGATGAGCCGCTACCTCACCCACATCAAGCGACTGCGTGACCCGGAGGAGCCGGTGGCCCGTTTCCTCGGCCGCGCCACAGCGCTCGGTGACCGGCTCGGCCCGGTGCTGCTGCAACTGCCACCGAACCTGCGAGCGGACGTCGAGGCGCTGGACGCGACGCTGCGACTGTTCCCGGCGCAGGTGCGGGTGGCGGTCGAGCCCCGGCACCCCTCCTGGTGGACCGACGCCACCAGGGCGGTGCTGGAGCGGCGTCGGGCAGCGCTGGTCTGGGCGGACCGACTGGGACGCCCGGTCGCCCCCCGTTGGCGCACCACCGACTTCGGCTACCTGCGGCTGCACGAGGGTCGGGCGCGGCCGTGGCCCCGCTACGGTCGGGCCGCGCTGCGGTCCTGGGTGCGCCGGCTGACCGACACCTTCGGCGCGGACGAGCCGGCGTACGTCTATTTCAACAACGATCCGGGCGGCGCCGCGATCGTGGACGCCGTGGCGTTCGCCGCGCTGGCCCGAACGGCCGGGCACCCGGTGTCCCGGGTGCCGACCGCCGCCGAGGCGGCCGGTGCCGACGACTGAGCCCGCCCGACAGTGGTCGGGCGGGCTCGCGGTGTCAGGCCGTCACGGCATCATCGTGGCGAGGTCCTTGGGCATGGTGTCCTTCACGTCCTGCCACTCACCCTGGGTGACGTGGCGGCGCAGCGTGTCCAGCACCACCTGCGTCACCCGCTCCGCGCCACCCTCCGCGTCGTACGGGAAGCCCTGCCGCACCTCGTAGAGGAAGTCGTCACGGTTGAGCTTGATCGGCACATCGGACGGCACCCAGCCGTCGAAGTAGATGCCCCGGACCAGCACCGGCAACTGCTGGGCGAACTCCACGCTCTCGTTCACCGGCAGCCGGTCGCGCAGCAGGTGCAGCACCGTGCGCAGGGCCGCGTACGACTGGTTGCGCCGGTCCTTCGGCCAGCCGTAGGCGTTCTCGATGTCCTTGAGAATGAGGTTCGTCTTGTCCAGCGAGGACTCGAACGCTGAGATCATCGAGTCAGCCATCGGTCGACCCCCGTTCCGTGGTGTCCCACCGTCGGTCGTCGGCGCGGCGCGGCGGCCCCACCGGGCCACGGCGGGCCCGCACCGGGCTGCCCTGCGGGGCGCGCCGGGCGTTGTCGGCCGTGCCGACCACGTGCAGGACGGCACCACGCCGTCGATCCGTCACCAGTCGAACCGTCATCCCCGTCACCTCCGTGTCGTCTCCGGCGTCGGCCGTCCACGGGCGGCCGTACCCACCGCGTCCACCCTGCCCGCCAGTGGGGTGAGGCGTCCCCGCCCTGATCGGGTGAGGTCAGTCGGCGTCGAGGAGACCCGCGAGGGTCTTCGCGTTGGTCTGCGCGTAATCCCGGTAACAGTTGTTCATGAGCACGTGGGTCTGCCCGGCCTCGTCGGCCAGCTCGCGCAGCTTCGGCGCCCAGTCGGCCAACTCCCGCTTGGAGTAGTGGTAGCCGAACTTCTCGTGAATGTCCTTGCTGGTCCACTTGTCGCTGTGCCCGTGGAAGCGCATGACCGCGAGGTCCGCGGTGGCGGCCAGCACCGGAGGCAGCGACGAGCGGTGGCCCTGCGGCATGTCCACGCAGACGTACGGCAGTTTGTGCTCGCGCAGGAAGGCGAGGGTCTCGTCGGCGTTGTCGCCGTCGAACCAGGAGGCGTGCCGGAACTCGTACACCGGGCGCAGCGGCGCGCAGCGCTTCGCCACCTCCAGCAGGTACTGCTTGTTGGCCCGCTTGATGGTGAACCAGGGTGGGAACTGGAACAGCAGCGCGCCCAGCTTGCCGGCCTCGACCAGCGGGTCCAGCGCGGACAGAAACCGCGTCCACACCTCCTCGTACGACTGCGCGGGCAGGTCGTCGGGGTAGACGTTCTTCTTGTCGGTCTCCGGGCGCAGGTCCTTGTAGAGCGCGCTGACCCGGGTGGGGTGCCCGGTCAGCAGGCTGAACGCCTTGATGTTGAAGGTGAAGCCGGCCGGCGTGCGCTCGGCCCACAGCCGCGCGGTCGCCTCGGCGGGCGGCGAGTAGTAGGTGGCGTCCACTTCGACCAGCGGAAACTGCCGGGCGTAGTAGGCCAGCCGCTTCTCCGGGGTGTCGGCGGTCTGCGGATACCACCCCGAGTCCAGCAGCGTGCGGTCGGTCCAGGACGCGGTGCCCACGAGGATGTCACCCATCGTGGAAGTCCATCGCGTCGCGGACCGACCGGCAACCGCTGGCGTGGCTCAGGCCGCCCGCCGCTCGCGAGTCTGCTTGCACGTCACACACGTGGTGGCGGACGGGAAGATCTCCAGCCGCTCCACCGGGATCGCCGCCGAGCAGCCCTCGCACCAGCCGTAGGTGCCCTCCTCGAGCCGGCCGAGGGCGTGCTCGTACTGGGCGCGGCGGTCGAGGATGGTGCGCAACAGGGACTGGGCGGTGTCCCGCTCGGCGGTCTTGGTGCCGCTGTCGGCCTGGTCGTCGCCGGCGGTGTCGCCGACCTCCACCAGCCGCAGCACCTGGCTCTGGAGCACCGCCTGGTCGTACTCCGCGGTCAGCTCGTCGTAGCGCGCCTGGAGCGACTGTCGGATCTGATCGATCTCCGTCTGGGACCGGGTCGTACCGACCGTGTCGTGGACGAGCATCGCTGCCTGCCTTTCCTGGGCCTGTGGCTCAAGGTGAACCGGGTGCCGGCGGCGCGGGGCCCCGGTCACGGTCGCGTTCGGTGCGCGGGCGATCACCCGCGCTCTGTGAGCCGGGCGAGTACCCGCCCGATCAGGCGCGCAAACCGACGAATTCTCGGTTGTTGTCAGTCGTTGCCGCCGGTCTCCACGAGCGCCGGTCGGCGGGGGTCGTCGGCGCGTACCACGACGTCGGCGAAGCTCGCCGGGACGATTTCCTCGGCGTACCGGTCGAAGGCCGGCAGCGCCCACTGCTGGGCCGGTACGGTGCGTCGGCGCAGCGCCGCCGGGGACAACTCCAGGTGGACGGTCACGTCGAAGGGCAGACCGCCGCCGAGCAGCAGCGAGCCGCTGACCAGGACGACGCCGCCGGGTGCCAGGTCGACGTAGCGGGCACGGCTGGCCCGGTCGGCGTCGGCGTCCCAGAGCGACGGAAGCAGCCGGCCGCTGCCGCCCGGAGCGGCCGGGTCGAGCACCTCCCGGCGCAGCCCGGCCTCGTCGACCCAGGCCTCGTAGAAGGAGTCCGGGTTGGTGCGCCCCAACTCGAAGCGCAGCGACGCGGGGCGCAGGAAATCGGTGGCACGGACGTGCAGCACCGGGTGGCCCTGGGCGCGCAGCGGGTCGACCAGCGCCGCGGCCAGTTCGTCGGCGCCGGCCGCGGGGGCGCCGTCCACGGCCACCCGCAGGCGGGCGGGCCCGGCGGCGGCGCTCGCGGCGCGGGTCGCCGCGTCGGCCAGCCGGCCGGTCAGCTCGGTGACGAGCAGGTCGGGCGAGATGGGGCGGATGCGCACCGGACCATCCTGCCCCGCGTCGGCTGCGTCGGTGCCGCCGGTCAGCCGCTGCGGTCGATGGTGACCCGGGCGTCGTCGGCCAGCCGGTAGCCCACGCCGTAGACGGTGGTCACCAGCGGCACGTCCACGCCGACCTTGCCGCGCAGCCGACGCACGTGCACGTCGACGGTGCGCACGCCGGCGTGCTCGTAGCCCCAGACGGCGTTGAGCAGTTGCAGCCGGGTGAACACCCGGCGCGGGTGGGCGACCAGGTGCAGCAGCAGATCGAACTCCAGCCGGGTCAGCGGCAGCGGTTCCTCGTCGCGCAGCACCGAGCGCGACGAGGCGAGGATGTGCAGGGCGGGAATGGCCGGGCTGATCGGGCGGGCCGGCGACCGGTTGGCGGGCGCCTGGTCGGGACGGCGTTCGGCCGGAACCGAGCCGACGATCACGCCTTCGCCCCGCTCCAGCATCTCGCGAGCGGCCTCCAACAGCCGGCGCGCCGCCGGGGTCAGCGACTCCTCACAGGCCAGCGGGATGGACAGCGTCACGGTGAGCACGGGCGCGGCGGTGTTCGCCGGGCGACGCTGGCCGCCGGGAGGTCGACCGGGCACCGCGGGTTGGGACGTATGCCATCCGGCGCGCGACGAGGCGGGGCTGACCGACATGGTCCTCCTTGGGCTGGTCCGGGTATCTCCCCACGGCCCGGGACGCCGCTTCATCGATGCTTCCCGGCGCCTGGGCGAGGGTCAAGAGGCGGCTGCGTTGCATGAATGTGACAATTGACGAACGCATCGGAGCCAGATGCTCGCTCTGCGTACGAGGCCTGATGATTACAGCAGAGTCGTCGAGATGCCCCGTTACGGGGGTCCCCGACCGGTTCACCAGGCGGTCACATCGCCGCCCGACCAGGGCTCAGCTGCTGTGATCCACGCTGATCGGGGCCTCGTCGGCCAGCCGGTAGCCGACGCCGTAGACGGTGGTGACCACCTCCGAGCCGGCCAGCTTGGCGCGCAGCCGACGGACGTGCACATCCACCGTCCGGGCCACCGCGTGCTCGTAGCCCCAGACGCTGGAGAGCAGTTGCAGGCGGGTGAAGACCCGGCGGGGCCGCTCGGCCAGGAACAGCAGCAGCTCGTACTCGATGCGGGTCAGCGGAATGACCCGGTCGCCCTGGCGGACCATCCGCGAGCCGGCCAGGATGCGGACGTGGTCCGGCGCGGCGGGCGGCACGACTGGGCGCGGGGCCGGTCGCGGCCCCGACGCGGGCTCCTCCACGGCACGCGGTTGGCCCTCCCCCGACTCGGCCAGCTCGCCGAGCAGCTGCACCAGCCGGGCCAGCCGGGGGCTCAGCGGCCCGGGGACGAGGTCGAGGGTGATGGTCAGCGTCGGGCTGGTGCGCGGGCGGGCCGGCGGGCGCACGCCGGGGTGGCGCCGGGTGGGGACGGCGACGACGGACATGGTGCCTCCTGAGTGGCGGTGCGGCCGCCACGCCGGGTGTGGCGTGGCGGTCAGTTGCGCGCCCCGCCGGCGTTGACCGGGGACGCGTGGGGAGAGGGGTGGTGCAGTGGGGTCGGGCCGAGGGCCGGCAGGCCGGCGATCCGCCAGGCCGCGAACCCACCGACCACATCGGTGGCCCGGTGCAGGCCGACGTCCCGCAACGCGGCGGCGGCCAACGACGAGGTGTAGCCCTCCTGACAGAGGATCACCACCGGCACGTCGTAGTCGACGGCCTGCGGCAGCCGGGCCGCGCAGCGTGGGTCGAAGCGCCACTCCAGCACGTTGCGCTCGACGATGAGCGATCCCGGCACCACACCGTGCGCGGCCCGTTGCGCGGCCGGGCGGATGTCGACCAGCAGCGCTCCGCTCCGGTACGCCAGGTGCGCCCGCTCCGGGTCCAGCCGGCGCAGCCGGGCGCGCGCGGCGGCCAGGATCTCGTCGATGCCCCGGGAGCCCGGTGGCGGCACGGGAACGGGACAGTGCTCGGCGGTTATCCGCATTCTCGGGTTCCTTCCGGTGACAAGGAGGTTCTCGGTGCGCGCGGCTACCAGGACCGGCCGGCCTCGGCGACCTCGGCGACCCGCAGCCGCCCGTCCAGGAGGTGGTAACGGGTCATCCGCAGCAGCGCCGGCCGGTAGACGTGCACGCTGACCGCCGGCGCCGCGCCCCGGTTGGTCACCTGGTGCACGTGCCGGGGGCCGAAGCGGCGGCCCGCGCCGGCCGGCAGCAGTCGGGGACGTGGTCGCCCGGCGCTGACCGTCTCCTCGGTGAGCGCGCCGCTGACCACCCGGAACGCTCCGGAGGAGCCGCCGTGGTCGTGCAGGTCGGTGCCCTGCCCGGGCAGCCAGCTCAGCGCCCACACCTCGTGCTCGTCGCTGACGGCGAGGCGGGCGTACCAGCGCTCGGCGGGGTCGAAACGCAGCGCGACCGGCCAGCCGGCCGGGTCGGCCCATCCGGCGGCAACGGCGAGCAGGTCGGGCTCCGGACGGTGGTGCGTCATGGCGGTTCCTCGCGGGTCGTTCGGCGGGGTGCCCTCGTACTCTAGACGGCAAAGCCTATAGGTTTAGTAGGTAATTCCGTCTGGTGGGACGCAGGGTCAGCCGCTCGGGTGAATCAGCGCAGCAACGGCGGGTCCGCGCGGTAGCCCGGCAACGAGGGCCAGCGCACTGTCAACACCACCGACGCGCGCTCGGCGAACCAGGAATGGTCCACCCCACGGGCCCGCACCACGTAGTCGCCCGGCACGGCCAGCCGTACCGTCCGGTCCGGCAACTCCACCCGGTCTCACCCATCGGACCTCCCCCAGCGCGCCGGCCGGGCAAGCCATCAGGACCGGTGTGGCTAACCTGGACCGGTGACCGAGAACCTCGACGCCGAGACGCTGGCGTTCGCGCACCGGATGTTCGACCTGGCCCGAGCCGGCGCCACCGACGAGTTGGCGGCGCAGATCGACGCCGGCCTGCCGGTCAACCTCACCAACGACAAGGGCGACACGCTGCTCGTCCTGGCCGCGTACCACGCCCACCCGGACACGGTGGCCGCCCTGCTCAGCCGCGGCGCCGACCACACCCGGGCCAACGACCGAGGTCAGACCGCGTTGGCAGCGGCGGTCTTCCGCAGCAGCACCGAAGCGGTCCGCGCGCTCCTCGCCGCCGGCGCGGATCCGGCACACGGCAACCCGTCGGCCGTCGAGACCGCGCGCTTCTTCGACCTGCCGGAGATGACAGAGCTGCTGCGCGCCGGCTGACACCGGCACGGCCGAGCGGTATACAGGGTCGGTGGAAGATCCTCTGCCGGAGCAGATGCGGGCCGCCGCCACCGCGCTGCTGACCGCGCTCGACCCCGCCGCCCGCGAGAGCGCCGTGCACTCGTTCGACGACGAGGCGGCCCGACGCTGGCTGGAATACCGGCCCCGGCCCCGACCGGGCGTCTGCCTCGCCGAGCTCGACGTCACTGCCCGCAAGGCCGCCCACCGGTTGCTGGCCACCGCGCTCAGCCCCGCGGCGTACGCACAGGCGATGGCGATCATCTCGCTGGAGGAGGTACTGGACCGGGCCGAGGGCTGGCAGCGCGGGCGGCACAGCGCCGACTACTGGGTGGCCGTGTTCGGCGACCCGGCGCGCGACGACCGTTGGGCGTGGCGACTCGAAGGGCACCACCTGTCGGTGAACATGACCGTGGTGGACGGTCAGGTCTCCCCCGCGCCGATCTTCTTCGGCGCCAACCCGGCCGCGGTCCGCTACGCCGGCCGGCCGGTCTCCCGCCCACTCGGTGTCGAGGAGGACCTGGCCCGCGCCCTGCTCGACGCGCTCGGCCCCGCCGAGCGGGCCGCCGCGATCATCGCCGACGAAGCGCCCGCGGACATCATCAGCGCCACCCGCGGGCGGGTCGACGCGCCGCTGGAGCCCCTCGGCGTACCGGCGGAGCGGCTGGGACCGACCGGCCGCGCGCTACTCGACCAGGTGGTCGCCCTCTACCTCGACCGGCTGCCGCCCGAGCTGGCCATCCGGGAGGCGACCGAACTGGACGCCGGCCCACTGCACTTCGCCTGGGCCGGCCCGACCCACCCCGGGCGGCGGCACTACTACCGGGTGCAGGGCGACGACCTGCTGATCGAGTACGACAACACCACCGCGGACGGCAACCACGCACACACCGTGCTACGCCGCCCCGCCAGCGACTTCGGCGCCGACGTCCTAGCAACCCACCACCAAACCCACCCCCACTAACTCCCCCCACCCCCACCCCCACCCCCGCCCCTCGCCCCCCGCCCCTCGCCCCCCGCCCCTCGCCCCCCGCCCCTCCCCCCGCCGATCTTGCAGTTTCGGCGGTCGAGTTGCCCGGTTTGGCAGCTTTCGCGGGCACCGAAAGTGCAAGATCGACGGGTGGGGGGTGTCCGTCAGGGGCGGGTGGCCTCGATGAGGAAGCGTTGGGCGTGGGCGACGAAGGGGCCCTCGTTGGCGATGCGGTGGTGGAGGTCGCGCAGTGGTGCGCGGCAGCGGCCAACCGTGAACCCTGGCACCGTCCAGATCACCTTGCGCAGGAACCAGACCACCGCGCCGATGTCGGCGAAGGTCGCCCGCAGCGTGGCCCGACGCAGGTCGACCACCCGCAGGCCAGCCGCTTCGGCGGCGGCGACCGCGTGCTCGGGGTGCCGCTGGGTCGGCGGCGGCAACGGCCCGAGGATCGCCTCACTGAGCTCCCGCATGGTGCCGGCCCCGATCTGCTGCGACAGGAACGTCCCGCCCGGCCGCAGCACCCGCGCCGTCTGAACCCAGTCGGTACGCACCGGATGCCGACTGACCACCAGGTCGAACGAGGCGTCGCGAAACGGCAGCGGCCCGTCCGGCGCGACCGCGACCACCGACGCGCCGATCCGACGCAGGGTCCGGCGGGCGACCTCCACGTTCGGCGGCCACGCCTCGGTCGCCGTCAGCAGCTTCGGTGGACGCGGCACCTCGGCGAGTACCTCTCCGCCGCCGGTGTCCACGTCCAGCGCCGCGTCGGCCCGCGCCATCCGGTCGGCGACCAGCCGGGCGTACCCCCAGGGTGGGCGCTCCTCGGTGGCCCGGCCGGCCAGCCAGTCGAAGCCCCAACCATCGACGGGCGCGGCGGCGGCCTCCGCGACCAAGTCCTCGGCGTCACGCTCAGCGGTCATGGCGGTCAGCTTCGCGGCCGGTCACCCGGCCCAGCAACTTATTTGCCGCCGCCCGGTCGGGAAGTCCGCGGTGGATCTCAGCCGAGGCCGAGCCCGTGCTCTTCGAGGGCCGCCTGGAGGATCCCGAGCGCCTTTGGGCCCATGCCGTGCAGCTTGGCCAGGTCCTCCCGAGGAACACCCGCGAGCTGGCGCAGCGCGGTGTAGCCGGCGCCGTGCAGGGCCCTGGTGGCGGGCGCGCCGATCTTCGGAAGCGTGTCCAGAGAGGAGGTCATCCGGGGATGGTAGACCGACCAGTCGCACGGACGCCGGCCCCGCAAAAACCAGCCCCACTTGCCGGCCGGACGCGCGCCCGGCGGGTCCGGCACGCCCAGCGGGGCCGGCACGCCCAGCGGGGCCGGCACGCCCAGCGGGGCCGGCACGCCCAGCGGGGCCGGCACGCCCAGCGGGGCCGGCACGCCCAGCGGGTCGGGTCACGGCGGGCCGGTCTCGCGGGCGGGGTCAGGGGCGAGTCCTGGGGGTCCGGTGAGCGGGCCTGCTCGGGGTCAGAGACGAGACCCACCGGCAGGTCGGGTCAGGGGCGGACGATCTCGCCGGTGGAGCCGGCGAGCGCGTCCAAACCGCCGGCCTCGGCGCGGCCGCTGTCGAACTGACGCATCAGCCGGGCGCCCAGGTGCACGCCGACCCCGCCGGCGGCCAGCGCGACCAGCTCGGTGACCAGGATCGCCACCGACGCGCCGCGCTGTGGGGAGTGTGACCGGACCAGGCAGGTGAGCAGGAACATGGCGGCCATCACCGCGTTCACCAGGTTGAAGGCGACCGCGGTGCGGCGGGTACGGTCGCCCGGCACGTCCCACAGGTCAACCATGCCGGCCACGGCGGTCAGCGCGGCGGCGACGAGGGCGGCGACGCCGGTCCAGTAGCCGACCTCGCCGAGGAACGCGGGCCCCCCGATCACGTCGGTGAGGTCGAAGACGGTGGCGCTGACGAACAGCCCGAGCGGGAACGTCACCAGCATCGGTTGGATCGGGTGCCCCTGCACCCGCAGCCGGCTCTGCATCGGTCCTCCCCCAGGTCGGCGCAGCTCACCTGACCAGAGTGCTACCCGGGGCCGGTCGAGGCGAAACGATGCCGCCCGACTCGCCGCCGACAGGGAGAACGGGCACCGTGGCCGCGCCCGCCGAGGCCGGACGGCCAGACCGGCGGGTGATCGACTCGGGTTTCAGGAAGTCGGGGCGTCCGCCGACCCGTGACACCGCGATTTCCAGGAACCCGAGTTGATCACACCGCCGACGCGGCCGGAGCGACCCGCGCGGCTCCAGCGGCCAGGGTCAGTTGTCGCGTTGGCGGGAGACCGTCCGGACCAGGCGCTCGGCCACCTCGCGCAGCGGGATGTCCAGCGACGAGGCGGCGGTCCGCAGCACGTCGAGCGCCTCGGCCGGCGGGCAGCCGCGCTGCGTCATGATCACGCCGATGGCCTGGCCCACCACCCCGTCGTGCAGGAGTGAGGCGTCCCGTTCCCCGGCGAGGGTGAGCTGTCGGCTGCGGTCGCGGACGGCGGCGAGCAGCAGACCGGCGTGTTCGGCGAGCAGCATGGCGGTCAACTGGTGTTGCGGAGTCAGCAGGTCCGGCGCGGCGGCGTACAGGTTGATCGCCCCGATGACCTGGTCGTCGATGTCGACCGGTGCGGAGATCACCCCGCGTACGCCGAGGTCGCGGGCGTGCGCCGTCCAGGCCGGCCAGCGGAGCTCACCGGTCAGGTCGGCGGCGAGGATCATCTCGCGGCGGTGGATCGCGCTCATCGCCGGCGTGTCCGGCCCGTGTCGCAGGTCGTCCAGCCCGGCCAGCCCCTCGTCGGAGGCGGCCACCCCGGCCGGCTCGCCGGCCCGCAGGGCGGTGAACCCGCACCAGCGCACCCCGGCGACGGCGTCCCGAGTGACCCGGACCAGGGCCAGCAGCGCCTCATCAAAGTCGGTCAGGGCGATCAGCCCGGCGGTCAGCTCCCGTAACAGTGCGGCTGCTTCCAGGACGCCGAGGGTGTGCACCACCGGTTCCCGCGTGTCGAGGTTCACCGGTTCGCAGCCTCCGTGCCGTCTCGCGCCTGCGCGGCAAGCATCGTCACCTGTGTCATCGTCTGCTCTCTCCCGACTCGACCGACCAGCCCTACTACCCTGGGAAAGCTGGGTCGAAACGGCGTAAATCGGGGCCCCGGTCGCGCGCGGAGGGCGCGACCGGGGCCCCGACGGTCGGTACGTCAGCGCGAGGCGCCGCTGAGCCGCCGCCCGATCGACGCGATCAGACGGTCGAGCTCGGACCCGAACGGGTTGTCGTGCACCAGGTACGTCCAGGTGGCGGTGGGCCGGACCAGGGTGCCGTCGTCGGGCTGCCAGTCCTCATCGAATTCGGTCTCGTTGAAAGTGGCGATGGTGCGGGCCTCGATCTCCGGGATCAGGTCGTTGAACGCCGGCACCGCGGCCCGGTGGAACTCGTCCAGCGGGTCGAGCCGGCCCAGCGCGCGCAGGTGCACGCCCTCGCGGACCTCCGACAGCTCGGCCAGGTGCTCGGCCCAGAGCCGGTCCAGGTGGTAGAGCGCGATCGACCGGGCGGCACGGGCGAGCAGGTCCTCGTCCATCTCGCCGGCCTTCTCGGGCTCCTTCTCCAACAGCATCACCGCGGCCACGTCGCTGGTCAGCAGCCGCTCCCGGCGTGCCGCGAGGGCCTTGCGCTGCTGCTCGATCACCACGCTGTAGCGCCAGGTGTTGCGGTGGATCTCGTGGTTGACGCCCTCGGCGACCCGCTGGGCGTGCTCCACCGCGTAGTCGACCTGCTCGTCGGTCACCAGACCGTCGGCGTTCATCCGCGGCGAGGCCGGCACCGAGTCGGCGGCGTGCCGGACGACGAGGTCGTCCTCCAGGCTGACGAAGAAGACCGAACCGCCCGGGTCGCCCTGCCGGCCGGCCCGACCGCGCAGCTGGTCGTCCACCCGGCGGCTGTCGTGGCGGCCGCTGCCGATCACGTAGAGCCCGCCCAGCTCGGCGACCCGCTCCTGGTCGCTCTGGTCGCTGCCGCCGAGGCGGATGTCGACGCCACGGCCGGCCATCTGGGTGGACACGGTCACCGCACCGTACGCGCCGGCCTCGGCGATGATCGCGGCCTCTTCGTCGTCGTTCTTGGCGTTCAGCACGACGCAGGGCACCCCGGCGGCGTTCAGCCCGGCGGCCAACCCCTCGGACTCCTTGACGTCCAGGGTGCCGACCAGCACCGGCCGCCCCTTGGCGTGCCAGCGCTGGATCTCGTCGACCAGCGCCTCGTCCTTCTCCGCCCGGGTGGCGTAGATGCGGTCCGGCTCGTCCTCGCGGATGCACGGGGTGTTCGGGGGGATCACCGCGACCTCGAGGCCGAAGAACTCCCGCAGCTGGTCGCCGACCAGCACCGCGGTGGCGGTCATCCCGCAGACCTTCGGGTAGAGCGCGATGTACGCCTGCATCGCGATGGTGCCGAGCACCTCGCCCTCGGCGGTGGCGTCCAGCCCCTCCTTGGCCTCGACCGCGGCCTGGAGGCCGTCCGGCCAGCGGCGGCGCTGGGCCACCCGGCCGCGCATCTCGTCGACCAGCTCGACCGAGCCGTCCCGGACGATGTAATCCACGTCACGGTGCAGCAGGGCGTGCGCGTGCAGCGCCACGTTGACCGCGGAGAGCTGCGCGACGTGCTCCTCGTCGTACAGGTCGATGCCGAGCTTGGCCTCGATGGCGGCCAGGCCGGCGGAGGTGAACGCCACGCTCCGCCCGTCCTCCGCGACCGTGTAGTGCTTGCCCTTGCGCAGGCCACGGACCAACGCGGCGGCGGCGTGCACCGGGTCCTGTTCGCCCGGCACCGCGCCGGCCAGGACCATCGGCACCCGGGCCTCGTCGATCATGATCGAGTCGGCCTCGTCGACGATGGCGGTGGTCAGCGCGGGCTGCACCCGGTCTTCCACGTCGGTGACCAGCTGGTCGCGCAGGTAGTCGAAGCCCGCCTCGCTGACCGAGACGTAGGTGACGTCGCAGGCGTACGCGTCGCGCCGCTCCTGCGGGGTCGACGCCTCGTTGACCCAGCCGACGGTGAGGCCGAGCAGGGTGTAGACCGGCTCCATCCACTGGGCGTCGCGGCGGGCCAGGTAGTCGTTGATGGTGAGCACGTGCACCGGGCCGTTGCCCAACCGGACGTGCCCGTACGCGGCGATCGTGGCGGTCAGTGTCTTGCCCTCACCGGTGGCCATCTCGGCGACCTTGCCGGAGAGCAGCGACATCGCGCCGAGCAGCTGCACGTCGTACGGCCGCTGGTCGAGGCCACGGCGGGCGGCCTCGCGGCCGACGGCGCAGATCTCCTCGTAACCAGCGGCGGCGCCCGCGGCGGCGGTCAGCTCGGCGTCGTCGAGCGCGGTGAGCTCAGCCTCGCGCGCCTCGATCGCCGGGAGCAGTTTCTCCAGCGGAGCAAGATCCACGGTCGAGCCGGGGCGCTGGAGGAACCGCCGGAACTTGCTCTTGAACCGTTGCGACACACCCATGAGCGGCAACGGTACGCGATTCCGGGCGGCGCGCGCGGCCCGGCCGCCCGGCAAGTTGGCCTTCCTGGGGCGCGGTCAGCCGACCAGCAGCTGGTGGCTGGCGAGTTCCCGGTACAGCGGGTCGGTGGCGGTCAGTTCGGCATGGGTGCCCACGGCCACCACCCGGCCGCCGTCGAGGACGACGATCTGGTCGGCGTCGACCACGGTCGCCAGCCGGTGCGCCACGATCAACAGGGTCCGGCGGACGGCCACGGCGTCGATGGCGCGGCGCAGCGCGACCTCGTTGCGGGAGTCGAGGTTGCTGGTCGGCTCGTCGAGCAGCAGCACCGGCGGGCCGGCGAGCAGCGCGCGGGCGATGGCCAGCCGCTGCCGCTCACCTCCGGAGAGCAGCACACCACCCTCCCCCACCTGCACGTCGAGGCCCAGCGGGGTGCGCTGCGCCAGGTGGCCCAGGTTGACCTCGTCGAGGACGTCGCGCAACCGGTCGTCGGTGGCGTCCGGGGTGGTGATCAGCAGGTTCTCGCGCAGCGTGCCGGCCAGCACGGGAGCCTCCTGCTCGACGTAGCCGAGCCGGGCCCGCAGCGCGTCGCGGGGCAGGTCCCGTACGTCGGTGCCGTCGAGTCGGACCGCGCCGGCGCTCACCTCGTAGAAGCGCTCGACCAGGGCCAGCAGTGTGGACTTGCCCGCGCCGGAGGGACCGACCAGGGCGGTCCGGGTGCCGGCGGGGACCGCGAAGCTGACCTCGTGCAGCACCGGCTCGCCGCTCGGGTAGCCGAAACCCACCCGGTCGAACTCGATCATCGGGGTCGGACGGCGCGGGGTCGCCGTCGCGGCGGCGGGCGCCGGGCCGTCGTCCGCGCCCTCCGCGGGCACGGCCAAAATCTCCTCGATCCGCTGGAGGGCGCCCAGGCCGGACTGCAACTGGGTGTACGCCCGCAGCACCTGACCCAACGGCAGCGCCAGCAGGAACAGGTACATGACGAACGCGACCAGGTCGCCGACGGAGATCGCCCCGGCGGCGACCCGCGCCCCACCGATGCCGAGTACCAGCAGGAACGCGCCCTGCACGGTGACCGAGCCGATCGGGCCGACAAACGCCTGCACCCGGGCCACCCGCAGCCCCGCCGCGTACGCCTCCCGCGCGCTGCCGGTGACGGTCTCCGTCTCCCGGGTCTCGGCGCGGCTGGCCCGGATGGTGCGGGCCGCCGAGATGGCCCGCTCCACCGCCGAGGTCATCTCGCCGATCCGCTCCTGGGCCACTCGGGCCAGCGCCCGGACCCGGCGGGCGAAGGTGGCGGCGAAGGCCAGGCCCAGCGCCACCCCGAGCAGGGTGACGCCGAACAGCAACGGGTCGAGCAGCACCATGGCCGTGCCGGCGCCGACCACCGTCACCGCCCCGGTGACCGTCTCGAAGAGCCCGGAGGTGACGACGGCGCGCAGCAGCGTGGTGTCCGAGCCGACCCGGGAGAGCAGGTCGCCGGTGCGTCGGCGGTCGTACTCGGCGATGGGCAGCCGCAGCAGGTGGCTGGCCAGCCGGCGCCGGGTGCCCAGCACCACTCCCTCGGCGGTGCGTTGCAGCAGGTAGTCGCGCAGCCCGCCGATCGCCGCGCCGAGCACCACGAGGACCACCAGCACCGCCACCAGCCGGGACACGCCCTGCTCGGCGCCGATCCGCTCCAGGACCGACCGGGTGAGCAGCGGCTGCGCCAGCGACGCCGCCGAGCCGATCAGCGACAGCGCGCCGACCACGACCAGGGTGCCGCGGTGCTCCCGCAGGTACGGCAGCAACGCGGCCAGGCCGACCGACCGGCCCCCTGGGCTGCCGCCGACCGGCCGGTCGGTCGAGGTGTCGCCGGAAACCGGCCGGTCCTGCACGGTGCTCATGTCGCGAACGGTAGCCGCCCCTGGCACGCGGCGAAGGCGGGTCAGGTCGCGAGCACCACCTGAAGCTCCTGGCGGCGACGGTCGGCCAGGTCGGTGAGGAGGCCAGGCGCCTCGTCGAACGGCACCACCGCCGAGACGAGGTGCTTGCGGATCGCGTCGCCGTACGTCCTGAGGAGGTCGACGGTCTCGGCGGAGAGCCGTTCGCGGTCCCAGGTGGGCGCGAGCCCGCGCGGCACCCGGCCGATCTGGGCGCAGCGCAGCGACAGCCCGTTGTGGTGGAACTCCTCACCGAGGCGGACCGCGTCCGCGCCGCCCTGATAGAAGGCGAGGTCGATGACCGTGCCCTGGGGCCGCAGCAGCCGCAGGGCGAGGTGCAACGCCCACGCCTGCCCCCGGCACTGGAACACCACGTCGGCGCCCCGGTCGCCGGCGGTGTGCGCCCAACGGGTCTTGAGCACGACCGCCGGGTCGTCCGCGTCGGGGTCGAGGGTTTCCAAACCGAGCGCCTCGGCGACCTGGCGGCGCTGCGGGGTGGGGTCGAGCACCACCACCGACGCGGCGCCGTTGCGCCGGGCGAACAACGCCGTCAGCAGCGCCACCACACCGGCGCCGACGACGGCTACCCGTCGGCCGCGTACCCCGTCGGCGAGCGTGCGGACGTCGGTGCCGTGCAGGTCGGCGGCGGCGTGCAGCAGACCGTTGGCGCAGATCGGGCCCATGTGCGCGACGTAGACGCCGAGCAGCGGGTCCAGGTCGTCGGGCAGCGCCACGAACCGTTCGGCGACCGGGTCGGCCAGCCAGCCGGTGCGGTGCCCGTACGTCATCGCGCCGACGGTGCCCACCGCGATGGCCGGGGTCTCGCTCTCCACCACCCGGCCGACCTGCATGTAGCCGAGTCGGGTCACCGGGTAGGGCGTGCTGGCGGCGCCCGGCTGGAACAGGCCCAGGTCAGCGTTCCAGGTGACGTTCAGGTAGGGGTTCGTGCCCTTGACGTAGCTCAGTTCGGTGCCGGCGGAGACGCCGCTGAACAGCGTCTCGACCCGGAACGTGCCGGGGCGCAGCGGGGCGGCGTCCTGCTCGACGAGGTCGACCCGGCCGGGGCCGGTGACCACCACGACCTTGTCACGCATCGACGGTCACCCCGCTGCTGAGCACCACCGACGCGGTCGCGGTGGCGAGCCGCACTGTGGCGCCGGTCCGGGCCGAGTCAGCCACCGCGAGGGCGAGGCGCTGGGTCGCGAGGGCCTCGGCGTACGGGACGCGCACGTCGTCGCCGATGCCGCGGACGGCGTCGACGAAGGCGCGGTCCACCGCCACCCGGGCGGCTTCCGGGTCGGCGGGGACGTGTCGTTCGCCGTCGGCGTCGCGGATCGACAGCCCGTCCTCGGTGATCGCGAGGGCCAGCCCGTCGGCGAGGATCTCCAGGCCGGCGCGGTGCTTCCAGCCGAGGACGCAGGCGGCGCTGAGCGTGCCGACCGCGCCGTCGGCGAAGCGCAGCGCAGCGGTGGTCACCGAGTCGATGTCGGCGCCGTCGACCGGCGGTGGGGTGCCGTTGCCATACGCGGTGACCTCGGTTACCTCGCCGGCCAGCACGCGGATCAGGTCGAGCACGTGGGCGGCCTGCTCGACCACCGGCCCGCCGGAGCGGTCCCGCCGCGACCACCACGCCACCGGGGGCACCTTGTCCAGCCAGGCGCCGCTGACCATCCGGACCGGACGGTCGGCGAGCAGGTCGCGGGCCTGGTCGAGCACGCTCAGGTAGCGCCAGTGGTGTCCGACGGCGGTGCGCAGCCCACGCCGCGCGACCAGGTCGGCGATCCGCTCGGCGGTGCTCAGGTCGACCGCGACGGGCTTCTCCACGAACATTGGCACCCCGGCCTCGACCACCGCCTCCTCGGCGGGGCCGTGCGCGAACGGTGGCACGCAGACGTACACGGCGTCCAGCTCGGTGGCCAGCAGCTCGGCGACGTCGGCGCAGGCCCGCCCGCCGTGCTGTGCGGCCAGCGCGGACGCGGCCTCCGGCGCGACGTCGGTGACGCCGACCAGCTCGACGTCGTCGAACCCGGCCAGTACCCGCGCGTGGCGTTGTGCCACGCCGCCGGCTCCGACCAGACCCACCCGGCAGTTCCGCATTCCGACACCCCTTCGAAGACTTTTCATCTGCGGTGGGACCAGTCCCCTGAGGTGTGCGCAATCAAACGTTCATCACCCGGGAACGCATTGTCGTCACCACTGTGATCAAGCTGTTGCCGAGAATGCGGTTAGCGCGTGATGAGGAATGGGAACAACCAATTTTGGTTTTTTCACGCACGAACGGAGGGGTGCCCGTGCGGGATGCGACATCGAGCGTGTCACCGGTGGTGGAGGCGTGGGCCACGTACCGGACGACGTCGGCGGCGGACTGGCCGACCCGTCGGCTGATGCGTGCCAAGGGTGAGACCCGGGTCAGCGTGGTGCTGCCGGCGCGCAACGAGGAGGCCACCGTCGGCGCGATCGTGTCGACCATCCGGGAGCACCTGATGGATCGGGTGGCCCTGGTCGACGAGCTGATCGTGGTGGATTCCCGCTCGACGGACCGGACCGCGCAGGTGGCCCGTGCCGCCGGCGCGGAGGTGGTCAGTCAGGACGCGATGACCCGGGGGTTGCCGCGGCTCACCGGCAAGGGCGACGCGCTCTGGGCCGGGCTGGCCGCCGCCGAGGGAGACGTGGTGGCGTTCATCGACGCCGACCTGCGGGAGTTCCGGCCGCACTTCGTGAGCGGGCTGCTCGGCCCGCTGCTGACCGACCCGTCGGTCGACTTCGTGAAGGGCTTCTACCACCGGCCCCTGGTGGGCACCGCCAGCGTGGAGCAGGACGGCGGGGGCCGGGTGACCGAGTTGATGGCCCGACCGCTGCTCAACCTCTTCTGGCCCGAGCTGGCCGGCTTCGTGCAGCCGCTCGCCGGCGAGTACGCCGGCCGCCGGGACGTGCTGGCCCAGGTGCCGTTCGTCTCCGGATACGGGGTGGAGACGGCCATGATGATCGACCTGCTCGAGCTGGTCGGTCTGGACGCGCTGGCGCAGGTCGACCTCGGTGAACGCAAGCACCGCCACCAGGACACCGCGGCTTTGGGCCGGATGTCCGCGCAGATCATGTTGACCGCCTGGTCCCGGCTGCAACGGCGCGGCTGGGCGACCCCCGGGTTCGCGCCGGAGGCGTTGTTGACCCAGTTCCGTCGCGGTGGTTCGGACACGCTGCCGAACCTGGACCGCGAGATCGTGGTCAGCGATGTGTCAATCGAGGAGCGCCCGCCGTTGGCCGAACTGCGCCATCGGGTGCCCCGCCGCCGGGTGGCCGCCGCGTGAGCGCGAGGAGTGAGCCGATCCTGCGAGCCCCGCAGTCGCGAACCGGCTGCACCGTGAGCGCGAGGAGTGAGCCGATCCTGCGAGCCCCGCAGTCGCGAACCGGCTGCACCGTGAGCGCGAGGAGTGAGCCGATCCTGCGAGCCCCGCAC
>NZ_JBITET010000010.1:0-95582 GCF_044455385.1 Micromonospora sp. NPDC051227 | reverse complement strand
GCAGTCGCGAACCGGCTGCGCAGCCCGTCGGAAGGGACGTGCCCGATGAGCCTCACCGTGCTGATGAACGCCGGCCCGTGGCTGTCGGTGCCACCGCCCGGCTACGGCGGCATCGAGAACGTCATCGCCACCCTGGTGCCGGAGCTGCGGCGACTCGGCGTACGGGTGGTGCTCGCCTCGGTGGGCAGCAGCACCCTGCCGGTGGACGAGCAGATCTCGGTCTTCGCCGACGGGCAGTTCGCCGCGTTGCAGCGGCCGTACAACCAGGTCTGCGGGATCGCCCAGGCACACCTGGCCGGGGTGGTCCGGGAACTGCACTCCCGCGACGACGTCGACCTGGTGCACGATCACGTCGAGGCGGTCGGGCTGGCCACCCTCGCCGCGATGGGGCCGGCCGGACCGCCGACCCTGCACACCCTGCACTGGGACCTGGCGAAGCACCCGGCTCTCTACGGCAGCCTGGACGGCGGCGACCGGGTCCGGGTCAACGGCGTCTCCGCGTCGCAGTTGGCCCGCGCCCCGCTGGCGCTGCGGGAGCACTCGGTGGGCCACGTGCACCTGTCTACGCCGCTCGCCGTGGACGCCGACCGGCGGCACCGACCGGACAAGGGCGAGCACCTGCTCATCCTGGGCCGGATCAACCCGGGCAAGGGGCAGGACGTGGGTGCCCGGCTCGCGCACCGGGTCGGTATTCCGCTGGTGCTGGCCGGTCCCGTCGGCCCCTACCACCGGCCGGCCGACCTGGCCGCGGCCGGCGACGAGGCCCGGCAGAACCCGGACGTGCGGTTCTTCCTCGACGAGGTGGCACCGCACGTCGACGGTGACCTGGTCCGCTGGGTCGGCACCGTGGCCGGCCAGGAGCGCGACGATCTGCTCGCCAGCGCCCGCGCGTCGCTGTTCCCGCTGCGGTGGGAGGAGCCGGGCGGCACGGCGGTCGTCGAGTCGCTCGCCCTGGGTACGCCGGTGGTGGCCACCGCCCGGGGCTGCCTGCCGGAGCTGATCGAGCACGGCCGTACCGGGCTGCTCACCACCGACGAGGAGGAGCTGGGCGACCTCGTCCTCGCCGCCGAGTTGCTCGACCCCGACGAGTGCCGGCGGGTGGCCGCCCAGCGCTTCACGCCCGCTGTGATGGCGCAGCGTTACGTCGAGCTGTACGAGCGGGTCCGGCAGTCGGCGAGCGCGCCGAGGTTGCTGCCGGCCTGACCGACGGCGGGGGCCGGCCGGGGTTTGCCGGTCGCGCCAGCGGGTAGCCGGCAGCGCTCATGCCCGCCGCGCGACGAGGAGCCGGGAATGGTCGGACCGATGGCGCACTCCCGGGCCCGACCCAACCCGGCCGACGGCAAACCGCCGGTCCGTCGCGCGGCGGCGACGGTGGGGGTGTTGTTCCTGCTGGTGGGCGTGCTCGGCTTCGTGCCGGGGATCACCACCGGGATGGGCGCGCTGCGCTTCGCCGGCCACGACTCGGGCGCGTACCTGTTCGGCGTCTTCCAGGTGTCGGTGCTGCACAACCTGGTGCACCTGGCGTACGGGGTGGCGGGTCTGCTGTTGGCCCGGACGGTCACCGGCGCTCGGACGTTCCTGATCGGCGGCGGGGCGGTGTACCTGGTGCTCTGGCTCTACGGGCTGGCGGTGGACCACGACACCGGGTCGAACGTGCTGCCGGTCAACGACGCCGACAACTGGCTGCACCTGGGGCTCGGCGTCGGCATGATCGCACTGGGCGTCCTGACCGCGCCCCGCCGCTGACCGCCGACCTGAAGCCTGACCGGCCGGGCCCGTCCCTGACCTGGGGTTGCGGCACGTGACCTGCCTCGCCCCACCGTCGGTCCGGTTTGACCGGGAACGGCCTCGGGTAGTTGGCAGATCCCGACCCAGCAGTGAATTGAGGCGCCGATGTCGAGCGGGATCACCTGCGAGGTGCGTACCACGGCACCGGTGGCGGTCGTCCGGCTCGCCGGTCCGCTGCACCTCGGCACGATGCGCTCGGTGCACCGGGCGCTCAGCGACGCGCTGGTCGACCAGCCGGAGGCGCTGGTGGTCGACATGGCCGAGGTGAGCGTGGAGGACCGGTTGGCGCTGTCCGTGTTCGCCGCGACCGCCCGCCGGGCCGAGGAGTGGCCGGCCGTGCCGGTGCTGCTCTGCTCCCCGTCGCCGGTCGCCGCACGATGGCTGGCCGAGTCGACCACGTGTCGGGTGCTTCCGGTCTCGGCAAACTGCGAGGAGGCGACCCGGTTGGCCGGCGCGGCGTCCACGTTGCGGATGCGGGCTCGGCTGGAGCCGGTGGCCGAGGCCTGCCGGCGGGCCCGGGAGTTGGTCACCGACGCGTGCGCGCGGTGGAACCTGCCCGACGCGTCCGGCCCGGCCGCGTTGGTGCTCAGCGAGCTGGTCGGCAACGTGGTGCGCCACGCCGGCACGCCCATGCAGGTGACGGTGACCCTGCGCCGGCCGTATCTGCACCTGGCGGTGGTGGACGGCAGCAGCGCCCAGGCCCGCCCTGGTGGAACGAACCTGCACGCCGAGGGTGGGCGGGGCCTGATGCTGGTCCGGGAGCTGGCCCAGCGGTGGGGCAGCGTGCCGGCCGGTCAGGGCAAGGCCGTCTGGGCGATGTTGCCGGCAACCTGAACCTCCGGGGTGGTTGCGCCGGTACTGGCGATCTGACCGAAATTCCCGCTGTTGGCTGGTTACATGGTGTCAGGGTGGGTAGAGCACGCCCGTCCTTTCTGCCGTCACGACGGGGTGAGCAGCCATGCCCAAGCGGGTAACCACGGAACCCGGTCGCGATCGGGGCCCGGCGATCCTGGCACCGGCCCGTTTCGGGGGGTTCCCGGGACCGGTACGGACACCGATCCCCGGCAACTCCTTGATCAAGTTCCTCGCCACTACCGACCACAAGCAGATCGGCGTGCTGTATCTGCTGACCTCCTTCGGGTTCTTCGTGTTGGCCGGGCTGGAGGCGATGGTGATGCGGGCCGAACTGGCCCGCCCGGGGATGCAGCTCCTCTCTTCCGAGCAGTACAACCAGCTCTTCACCTCGCACGGGGCGGTGATGCTGCTGCTGTTCGCCACGCCCGCGGCCTTCGGGTTCGGCAACTTCATCGTGCCGATCCAGATCGGCGCGCCGGATGTGTCGTTCCCCCGCCTCAACGCGCTCGCCTACTGGCTGTACCTGTTCGGCGGCCTGATGGTGGTCGGCGGGTTCCTCAGCCCGGGGGGTTCGGCGGACTTCGGCTGGACCGCCTACACCCCACTGAGCAGCGTCGAGCACTCCCCCGGGGTGGGCGCGAACATGTGGGTGCTCGGCCTGGTGGTCTCCGGGCTCGGCACCATCCTCGGCGCGGTCAACCTGATCACCACGATCCTGACCCTGCGCGCGCCCGGCATGACCATGTTCCGGATGCCGATCTTCACCTGGAACATGCTGTTCACCAGCGTGCTGGTGATCCTCGTCTTCCCGCTGCTGGCCGCCGCGCTGCTGGCGCTCTCCGCCGACCGGCTGCTCAACGCGCACGTGTACGACCCGGCCACCGGCGGCCCGATGCTCTGGCAGCACCTGTTCTGGTTCTTCGGCCACCCCGAGGTCTACATCATCGCGTTGCCGTTCTTCGGCATCATCACCGAGATCATCCCGGTCTTCTCCCGCAAGCCGCTCTTCGGCTACACCGGGATGGTGCTGGCCACCGTCGCCATCACCGTGCTGTCCATGACGGTGTGGGCGCACCACATGTTCGCCACCGGCCAGGTGCTGCTGCCGTTCTTCAGCATCCTGAGTTACCTGATCGCGGTGCCGACCGGTGTGAAGTTCTTCAACTGGATCGGCACCATGTGGAAGGGCCAGCTCACCTTCGAGACGCCGATGCTGTTCGCCATCGGCTTCCTGGTCACCTTCCTGCTCGGTGGCCTGACCGGCGTCCTGCTGGCCAGCCCGCCGGTCGACTGGCACACCCACGACAGCTACTTCGTGGTGGCGCACTTCCACTACGTGGTGTTCGGCACCGTGGTCTTCGCCCTGTTCGGCGGCTACTACTTCTGGTGGCCGAAGATGACTGGACGGCTGCTCGACGAGCGGCTCGGCAAGGCGCACTTCTGGACCATGTTCATCGGCTTCCACGGCACCTTCCTCGTGCACCACTGGCTGGGCAACGAGGGCATGCCACGCCGGTACGCCGACTACCTGCCCACCGACGGCTTCACCACCCTGAACACCATCTCCACGATCTTCTCGTTCGTCCTCGGCGCGTCCACCCTGTTCTTCATCTACAACGCCTGGAAGTCCTGGCGTTACGGGGCGATGGTGACGGTGGACGACCCGTGGGGCTTCGGCAACTCCCTCGAATGGGCCACCAGCTGCCCGCCGCCGCTTCGCAACTTCGACCGGATGCCCCGGATCCGCTCCGAGCGTCCGGCGTTCGACCTGAAGTACGGCCCGCTCGTCGCCGATCTGGGCCGCGACCTGCCGCAGCGCACCACCAAGCCGCCGCAGCAGTTCTCTGACGAACTGCGGTTGGAGCACCACGCCCCGGAGTCGCCGGCCGCCGAGGGCGCACACGGCGCCCGCGATGCGACCGACTACCAGCCGGCACCGCGCTCCGGCGCCCGGCCGGTGGACGTGCCGGAGCCCGAGGGCGTCCGCCGGCCGAGCTTCGAGCAGAGCGACCCGCCGAAGGACGCCGAGGACGCGCCGAAGCCGCACGAGCGGTGGCGCCACCCGCACAGCGACGGCAACCCCGAAGAGCAGTGACCAGGGGTACGCGCCGAAGGGCCGACACCCGGCGGGGTGTCGGTCCTTCGCGTGTCCGTGTGCGTCAGTCCCGGGGCGGCGCCAGGCCGGCGGCGGTGAGCGAGCGGCGTACCGCGGGCTGGACCCGGGTCAGCCGCAGCGGCACCCCGGTCCGCTCCGCCGCGTCCCGACCGGCCATCAGCGCGGCGATCCCACCGGCGTCGAAGCCACCCGCGCCGACCAGGTCGATGACCACCTCGCTGGGCTGGCCGGTGACCGCCTCCAGCATGGCCCGGCGCAGCTGGTCCGCGCCGTCGCGGTCGATCTCGCCGCCGACCTCGACCACCACCGAGTCGCCGTTCTGCTTGACCGAGATCCGGGTCTTGCCCGGGTCGGGTTCGGCGGCGCCGTTCTGCCACGGCGGCGGCGCGTCGGCGAGCATCGCCTGGCGCAGCCAGGTGAGCGCCCGCGACAGCAGCCGGGACACGTGCATCTGCGAGATGCCGAACCGGGCGGCGATCTCCGCCTGGGTCTGGTTGCCGTAGAAGCGCATCGCGAGGATCCGTCGCTCACGCCACGGCAGTCGGTGCAGCAGGCCGCTCACCGTCACCCGGTCGTCGACCGACTCCAGCGCGTTGTCCGACTCGCCGACGAGGTCTCCGAACTCGGCGGAGCTCTCCCCACCCACCGGCGCGTTCAGCGACGCCGGGCTGTAGCCGGCCGCGGACTCCAGGGCGGCGAGGATCTCCTCCTCCGGGGTCTCCAGCCGGGCCGACAGCTCGGCCACCGACGGGGCCCGGGACAGCTCGCTGGTGAGCGCGGCGGTGGCCTGCCCGACCTCGAGGATCAGGTCCCGCAGCCGGCGGGGCACGTGCACGCCCCAGGTACGGTCCCGGAAGTGCCGTTTGATCTCGCCCACGATGGTGATCGCGGCGTACGCGGTGAAGGAGCCCCGTTCCGGGTCATAGCGGTCGACGGCGTTGACCAGGCCCAGCCGGGCCACCTGCTCCAGGTCCTCCAGCGGCTCTCCCCGCCCCCGGTACCGGCGGGCCAGCCGGCCGGCGAACGGCAGCGCGAAGCGCACCAGGTCGTCCCGGGCCTCCCCCCGCCGCTCCGGCGGCAGCCCGGCGATCCGGGCCGCGTACGCCATCGCCGCCGCGTCGAGATCCTCCAGACCTCGATCGGTGGGTGGTGGGGTCGTGGTCGTGCTCGTGCTCGTCTGTCCGAACATCCGCGCCTCCCTCAGGAAGGTCCCCCGCCCGGATCGGGAAACCGGTCGTGCGCGTGGTCGAGCCACGCACCGGGCCGGAAAGTGGGTCAGTGACTGGGATGCCAGCGGGCGACACCGCCTCTACGCAGCGCAATCAGGCCGTCGCAGCCAGCGATGTTCCCGCTCCGTAGGTACTCAATCACGGGACCCAGGGTTCGCGAGGATGTTTCGGCGTGCTGCGTCTCAGGAGACCAACAGCCCCTGGTGGCCGCCGCTGTCGCGGAGCACGGCGAGCGCTTCGGCGACCCCCAGCGGGGGCGGAACGGGCAGGTCGTACGGCTGGGCGCGCAGCACCTCGGTGGCCCGGCGGGTGGGCACCGAGGTGACCGGGTAGCCCCGAGCGGTGGTGCGGTCCAGCGCCCGACGCCGCCGGCCGAACCCGGCGACGGCCAGCCACTGCGGCAGCCCGGCCAGCGCGGGTGAGCGCACCCCGGGCGGCTCGGGCAACACGTCCACCGAGCTGAACGCCTCGCTGCCGGCGAGCCACCACTCGGCCTCGTCGACGCTGCGGCGGGTGGCGTTCTCACACCAGTACGGCACCAGCCCCGCCCGCACCACCTGCCACGGGTCGAGCAGTCGACCGCACTCCACCACCAACCGGTCACCGGTCTTGCCGGCGCGCCGCAGCCACCGCCGGTACAGGTCGGCCACGCCCGCGCTCAGCGCCGCCGGCCGGGGCACCAACACCCGGTGCAGCGGGTGCTGATTCCGGGCGGACCAGTCCCGCGCGGCCAACTCGAAGCCCGAGTCGACGCCGTGCTCGGCGTACGCCGACGGCACGGACACCTCCGGCGGCTCCCACCGGGTCGCGTCGCCGCCGACGGAGCGCAGCACCTGCCGCAACGCGCGGCTGTCCGGGTGGAAGTCCACCGGGTCCAGCCCACTGCCCGGGCAGCCGACCTGGAAGCTGTGCCCCGGCCCGCGCTCCAGCACCGGCCACGTGCGCGCGTCGCGGACCAGCAGCACGGGGGCACCCGGCACCAGCAGGTCGGCCAGGAACCGCGCGTACGCGGCCGGTAGGGCCCTCCACGCGGCGGTCAGCGACACGGTCGCCCCGGTCAGTGCGCCACGGCTGGCCGGGCAGTGCACCTGGCGCAGGTGCAGGTCGGCGTTGCCGGCGAGCAACCGGGTGGCGAGTGCCTCGCCATGCTCGGCGGCGTCCGCCGGGCGGTCCACTCCGCCGTCGGTCCAGTGCACGGTCATCTCGAAGCCCGCCGGCAGCCACGGCACGCCGAGGGCGACCGCGAGATGTGCGGCCGCGCCGTGCGGGGAGCCGATCAGCACCCCGGGGTAGCGCCGGCGGGGGTACTGGTCGACGAACCAGCGGGCCACCCTTGCGGCGTCCACCTCGTCGATCTGGGCCACGGTGAGCGCGACCCGGCCGGCGGCGCGGGTGACCGCGGCACGGCGTACCGGCTCGGGGGCGCCGGGGAACCGCGACGTCGGCCCTGTGTGCCCGAGGTCGGCGCAGTCGACCCCGCGCAGTGCCCGGGCGGTGGCGGCGACCAGCACCCGGGCCGAGCTGCCCACGGCCACGACCCGGTCGCCGGCGAGACCGGCGCCATCGGCCGTGAGCCCCTTGTGCACCTTGTGCACCGGCCCCACCTTGCCTCGTTCGCTCACCACGCGGCCCGGCTTCCCGTCCCGATGGGGTTCAAACGGGGCATCACCCTCCCGGCGGCACATTCCGCTGGTCAGCGGGGTGCCCCGGTCATCACCGGCGTTCGGCGGCTCGGGTTTCGCCAGGGCCAGGACGGGCACTTCCGGGGCCATGCGCACCGACGACACCAGCGAGCCCGCCGCCGCCACGATCACCCCGTACGAGGACGGACCGCTGCTGGTCCGCGGCGACTTCGCGTTGGTCACCCCGGACGGCGAGCGCATCGACGCGCGGCGGGGCACGGTGGCGCTGTGCCGGTGCGGCAAGTCGGCGCTCAAGCCGTTCTGCGACGGCACCCACAAGGCGATCAACTTCCGCGCGGGCACCACCCGCGAGGGCTGACCCCCCGTCGCCGCGTCACGCAGCGACAGTGCGCGGAGGGGCCGCACCAGAGGCACGCCCCCCTTTGCTCTGCACCCGCCGGTGCGCCAGTTACGGACCGTGCGTGGTGCGCGGGCGGGTGCAGAGCAAAGGTCGGACCCGGGGGCGGCACGTCCCCACCCGCGGGCGGCACGTCCCCACCCGGGGCGGCACGTGCCCAGCCGGCGGAGGGCCGTCCCCACCCAACAGCCGGTGGTCCCGCCCCGCCGGCCCCAGACGCCTGGAGTGATCCGTCGACTTTCCGGATGTGACGAGCCCTCGGATCAGACGAGCGCGGGCGGGGCCACCTCGGGCGACGCGACAAGCGAGACCTTGGGCGGCACGGCCGGCGGGGCCGCTGCGCGCAGCGAGCTGCGGCCGGCGGTCCAGCTGTCCAGCAGGTGCGCGGCGAACAGCCGGTCCACCGCGAGCCCGGCCGCCGCGCCGAAGAGCACATCGGAGGCGAGGGCCGGCTCGACGCGGACCAGGCCGCCGCACATGTCGTGCGCGGCGATCTGCTCGTGCACCGCGTCGGCCTCGACGTGCTCGTCGTAGAAGCGGGTGGCCACCTCGTCGAAGCCGAGCCGGCGCAACCCGTTGCCGTAGCGACGGTTGGGCAGCGAGGAGGTCATCTCGAACGCGGCCAGGTGCCCGAGCAGCGCGCCGCGAAGCCGTCGGTGCAGCCCGAACAGCGACATCAGGTTGTTGGTCGCCAGGGTTACCGCCGGCGCCGCGTCGATGTGGGCGCCGTAGCTGGTGTCCAGGCCCAGCCGGTCGAGGGTGCTCCGGAACAGCTCGGCGTGCATCCGGTCCAGCCGCCCGTTGCCGTACTCGTCGGTCTGGATCTCCACGAGTGCGGCCTTGGCCGGGCCACCGAGGCGGGGCAGCGCCCAGCTGTGCGGGTCCGCCTCCCGCAGGTGGTAGACGGAGCGGTGGGCGACGAACTCGCGGAATTGGGTGAGGTCGGCGCGGCGTTGCAGCGTCGCGGCCAGCGCCGGCCCGTCGTCGGCCGCGACCAGCTCGGCCAGGCCGGCCGCCACCCCGGCGGCGGGCACCGACGGCGCGCCGACCAGCCGACGCAGCGCCGTCTCGAAGACCCGTTCGCAGCGGGCGCGCACCGCCAGTAGCGTCGGCTGCCACTCCCACGACTCGTCCACCCCGAGCCAGCCCCGGTAGTGCAGCTCGTAGCAGAGGAACAGCGTCAGCTGCAGGTCCTCGTCGGTGATCGGGTCCGCCGGGTAGAGGCCGACGCCGAGACCGACCGGCAGGTCGTGCGGCGGGTGCCGCAGCGCCTGCACGACCGCAGCGGAGAGCGGACCCCGTGCCGTCGGCAGGGTCGCGGGACCGTAGCGGCGGTCGGCGGGCTCGGACATGGGACCTCCAGCGTTGTCGGGCCGCTACTCATGCCCTGGGCCAGGGTGGCTAAACGAGGTCGTCGGCGTTCGCGGTGACCTCCACCTGCTCGCGGACCTTCCGGGCCGGAGCGCCCTCGGCGTACAGGCCCCGCAGGTCGGCGAAGGCGGGCTCCGGCGGCGCCAGGGACACCGCCGGGTCGACGACCGCCTCCAGTACGCAGGGGCGGTCCGCGGCGAGGGCCTCGTCCCAGGCCGCGCCGACCAGCTCCGGACGGTCCACCCGTACCCCGTGCAGCCCCAGCAGCCGGGCCCACCCGGCGTACGGCACGTCGGGGCGGCGGCGGGCCGGGTCGGACGACGGTTGTCGCCCACCACCCATGCCGTTCTGGTCCCGGTTGTTGAGCACCAGCACCACCAGCCGCGGGTCGCGCCACTGCTGCCAGAGGTGCGAGACGGTGATCAGTTCGGCGAGCCCGTTGAGCTGCATCGCCCCGTCACCGACCAGCGCGACCACCGGCTGGTCGGGCGCGGCGAGCTTGGCCGCCACCGCGTACGGCAGCGCACAGCCCATCGAGCCCAGGGTGCCGCACAGCTGCGCGTTAACCCCGGGCGTCAGGGTGAGGTGCCGGGCGTACCAGTAGAGGACCGAGCCGACGTCGACGGCGATCGCCCCGGTGCCGGGCATCCGGGCGGACAGCTCCTGGAGGACGAGCTGCGGGTTGATCGGGTCCGCGGCTGCGGCGACCCGCTCGGCGGCGACCTCCCGCCAGCGGTCCACCGAACTCTCCACGGTGGCGCGCCACTGCTGATCGGGCCGGCCGCGCAATCGGCTCAGCAGCGCCCGCAGCGTCTCGGCGGCATCACCGACCAGCGGCACGTCGGCCGGGTAGCGGGTGCCGATCCGGCGGCCGTCGATGTCGATCTGGACCGTGCGCGCCTGCTCGGGCATCGGGAAGTAGTCGGTCCACGGGTCGTTGGTGCCGACCATCAGCAGCGTGTCGCAGCCACCCATCAGCTCGGCCGCCGCCGGGGTGCCGACCTCGCCGAGCACCCCGGTGTGGAACGGCAACCGCTCGTCGAGCACCGGCTTGCCGAGCAGCGAGGTGGCCACCCCGGCGCCCAGCCGGTCGGCGATCTCGATGATCTCGGTGGCGGCGTCCCGACCACCCTGGCCCACCAGGATCGCGGTCCGCTGGCCGCCGCCGAGCAGCTGCGCGGCGGCGTCCAGGTCCACGTCGTGCGGCAGGACCCGGGCCAGCGGTTCGCCGGGGGTCGCCGTGATCACCCCGGCGCCGTACGACTGCAGGTCGGGCACCAGCGCCTCCTGCAACTGTCGGGGCAGCACCACGCACGTCGGGCTGCGGGTCGCCGCCGCCGTCCGGAACGCCTGGTCCAGCAGCGCCCCCACCTCGTCGGGGCTGCGGCCGTACCGGACGAACTGGTTGCACACGTCCCCGAAGAGCCGGCTCAGCCCGATCTCCTGGTGCGCGCCGCCGAGCGGCCCGGAGATGTCCTCCCCGACGATGGCCACCACCGGCTTGCTGTCCAGCTTGGCGTCGTAGAGGCCGTTGAGCAGCTGGACGGCGCTGGGCCCCTGGGTGGCGAGGCAGACCCCGATGCCGCCGGTGAACTTGGCGTGCCCGGTGGCCATGAACGAGGCGGTCTCCTCGTGTCGGGCCGGGATGAACGCCGGCTCGCCGCCGGTGCGGTCCAGCGCGTCGACCAGTGGAGCGATCGCCTCGCCCGGGTACCCGAAGGCGCGGGGCACCCGCCAGGCCAGCAGCCGCTCCACCACGACATCCGCAACCGTTCGGTCAACCATTGCCGCGTCCGGGTGTGCTGGGGTCGACGTAGCGCAGTACCGCGCCGACGCCGTCGGTGAGGTCGGGCGCCTCGTCGGGGCCGAGCACGGTCAGCGCCGCGTCGGTGCCGACGAGCGCTCGGACCAGCGCGGCGTCGGCGCGTACCCGCTGCGGGTCGGCGACCGACATGGCGGCCAACTGCCCCGGGTCGACGGCGATCTCGGTGGGTTGCGCGCCGATCCACAGCTCACCGTTGGCCGACGGGTCGTCCACGATGATCATTGTGTCGACCTGGTTGCGTTGCAGGGCCGAGACGACAGCGTCGAGGCCGCCGCCCACGTCCTCCTGCACGCCGAACTTGTCCAACGCGGCGCTGATCCGCTGGTCGGCGATCTCCGCGATGGTCTGCACGGTGAGGTCGTCCAGCAATGTGAGGTCGGCGCCCGCGGCCCGGGAGCCGGCGTCGGTGCGGACCATCAGGTCCTGCCAGCGCTCGGGCATCTGGGCGGCGATCATGCCGGTGGCCCGGACGTCGCCAGCCACGACCACCACCTCCGCGCCGACCTTCTCGGCCAGGTCAACGGTCGCGGCGGTGACGTCGCCGGCGTTGCGGTGCCAGGCCTCCATGGCGGCCTTCTGGTAGATGTCCTGCGACCAGCCACCGGGCTGCGGCTTGCGCAGCGGGAAGGTCTCCCCACCGACGACGTGGGCCTTCCGGGGAACCCCACCGGCGCTGATGGCGATCGCGTCCGCGCCGGTGCGGTCGGCCAGCACGCGCACCCAGGCCACCTGCTCGCCGCGCTGGGCGAGCAACGGCATCACGTGCGGCAGCGGCCCCACGTGGGCCAGGTCCCGCAGTGGCGGCGCGGACAGGTACTCGGAGAGCACCACCCGGCCGTGACTGGCGAAGACCGCCAGCCCGTAGTCCCCGACCATCGGATCATGACCTCGGACCACCCGGTCCAGCGCGGCGATGTTCGCCTCGTCCGCCCCCTGTTCGGCCAGGCTGCGCTCCAGGGCACGCCAGCGCAGATCCAACGCGGGATGGGCGTCCTCCGTGTCCGCGGAGGCGTCCAGATACACCGAGCACCACGGCCCGGGACGGTCGTAGAGCGGGCGCAGGAAGGACAGCTGCATGCTCGACCCCTTTCCAGCTCGGCCCCCCGCTTACCCGGGTCGTCCGGGATGTCACCTCACGGCCGTGAGCCCGTGACCAGGTTTCATTCACGTCGTTCAACCGAAGACGTCGATACGATCTGTGAACACACGCGGACTCTCGGTGGTGGAAATGGACAGCGGATTCGATACCCGACGGATCGTGCACCCGACGGAACGAATCGTCACCGGGCGGCTGATCCGCCTGCTCGACGGCTACACCCGCGAGGTACGTATCGGTCAGCCGGTGCTGGTGGCGGTGCTCGCGGCGGCGGCCTTCGCCCGGCTGCCCGCCCTGCTGCTGCGCTCGCTCTTCTCGTTCGGCGGCGGCGGCACCCGCCGTCGCTGGAAGGAGCTGAAGCAGGGTCCGGAATATCTGGTCACCCCGGTGCGGCTACGCAACGCCGCCGGTCAGCTCTGCGAGGTGGAGCTGCACGGTCACCTGCCGCAGAGCGCCCTGCACCCGGCGGACCAGGTGCAGCTCACCCTGCGCTCGCAACGCGACCCGGAGCTGCCGCCCCGGATCGAACGGATCGTCAACCTCACCACCGGGCAGCTGCTGACCCCGCGTACGGCGACGCTCTGGTCGCATCTCGGGCCGCCACTGCTGTTGCAGGCGTTCCTGGGCACGCTGCTACTGGCCGGCATCGCGGCCTGCTCCGCGCTGACCTGACCGGCCCCGGCGGGGTCGGCGGCTCGACCGGCCGGGGTGGTGTGCGGGCGGGTCGCCGGTTCAGCCGACCGGGGCGGGCTCGCGGGCCGGTTGCCGGTCGACGCCGAGCATGCCCCGGCGGCGGGCCCAGCGCTCGAAGGCCAGGGTGGCGAACGGCGGCACCGCGCTGGCCAGGGCCACCGCCGTGGCCAGCAGGCTCCACCGGTGCAGCCGGGCCACGGCAAGCACCAGCAGGACGTACGCGACGAACAGGCCGCCGTGGATCGGCCCGAAGATCTTGACGCCCAGCTCGTTGTCCGGCGGACCGTACTTGACCAGCATGCCGACCAGCAGGGCCAGCCAGGAGCAGGCCTCGGCGATCGCCGCCGCGACGAACAGCCGGGTCACCTTCTCGCGCATCCGCACGCCACCACCTCTCGGCCCGCAATGCTATCGGTCGGCTCTGGCTGGGCTAACGGGGCGGGCAGTTGGGTAGGAAAGGGTCCTCGGGTCTTCCCCGCCCGCCGATCACGTGCGAGGTTAGGGGGACCAGCGGTGACGGGGTGGTGACCATGGGCGAGGACGTCGGCGTACGAACCTTCAGTCGAGAGGATCGAGCCCGCTACCGCGACAAGGTCCGCCGCTGCCTGGATGTCTTCGCCGAGATGCTGCGCGAGTCCCGCTTCGACCTCGACCGGCCGATGACCGGCGTGGAGATCGAGCTGAACCTGGTCGACCAGGCGTCGAATCCGGCGATGCGCAACGCCGACGTGCTGGCGGCCATCGCCGACCCGAGCTTCCAGACCGAGCTGGGCCAGTTCAACATCGAGATCAACGTGCCGCCGCGCCGGCTGACCGGCACCGGCACTGCCGACTTCGAGGAGTACGTCCGGGCCAGCCTCAACGCCGCCGAGGTGAAGGCCCGGGCGATCGGCGCGCACATGGTCATGATCGGCATCCTGCCGACGCTGCGCCCCGAGCACCTGACCGCCGAGACGCTGTCGGCCAACCCCCGCTACAAGCTGCTCAACGAGCAGATCTTCGCGGCCCGCGGCGAGGATCTGCCGATCGCCATCAGCGGGGTGGAGCGTTTGGCGGTCACCGCCGACACGATCACCCCGGAGGCGGCCTGCACCAGCACCCAGTTCCATCTCCAGGTCAGCCCGGCCCAGTTCGCCGACTACTGGAACGCCGCCCAGGCGGTGGCCGGCATCCAGGTCGCGGTCGGCGCGAACTCGCCGCTGTTCTTCGGCCGGGAGCTGTGGCGCGAGACCCGCATTCCGCTGTTCCAGCAGGCCACCGACACCCGGTCGGAGGAGATCAAAGCCCAGGGGGTACGCCCCCGGGTCTGGTTCGGCGAACGCTGGATCACCAGCGTGTTCGACCTGTTCGAGGAGAACGTGCGTTACTTCCCGGCGCTGCTGCCGGTCTGCGATCCGGAGGACCCGGCGCAGGCCCTCGCGGCCGGTGAGGTGCCCAATCTGGCCGAGTTGCGCCTGCACAACGGCACCGTCTACCGGTGGAACCGCCCGGTGTACGACGTGTCGCGGGGCCGGCCGCACCTGCGGGTGGAAAATCGGGTGCTGCCCGCCGGCCCGACCGTGCTGGACACCATCGCCAACGGCGCCTTCTACTTCGGGTTGGTGCGCGCCCTCGCCGAGTCGGACCGGCCACTGTGGTCACAGATGTCGTTCAGCGCCGCCGAGGAGAACTTCACCAGCTGCGCCCGGCACGGCATCGACGCGCAGGTCTTCTGGCCCGGTCTCGGTTACCTGCCCGTCACCGAGTTGGTGTTGCGCCGGCTGCTGCCGATGGCGCATCACGGCCTGGACCGGTGGGGGCTCGACCCGGCCGAGCGTGACCGGTTGCTCGGCATCATCGAGCAGCGTTGCCTGACTGGCCGCAACGGCGCGACCTGGCAGGTGGAGACGTTGCACCGGTTGGAGTCGGCCGACCACCTGGACCGGCCGGAGGCGCTGCGCGAGGTGGTCCGACACTACGTCGACCTGATGCACAGCAACCGGCCGGTGCACGAGTGGCCGATCCCGTGAGCACACCGGACGGGTAGCCCGATCGGCGCGGGGCTCAGCCCCGCGGGGTGGGAACACCGAAGAGATCGATGATGCCGCCGGGAAGCTGGGCGAGCAGGTCGTGTCGCTCGTCGTCGTTCAGCGCCTCGGCGACGGTACGCAACACCGCCTGGGCGTGTTGACGCACATGGTCCGCGTTCGCGACCTGTTCGCGGTCCCCGACGTGCTTCAGGAACTCGCCGACGTCCCACCGGCGGCCCTGCGGGTTGCGGGTGACAGACCCGTTCAGCCGCTCCGGTAGCTGTGCGGCCAGGTTGTCTGCCTCCTGTCCGGCGAGCCGTTCACCGAGCACCGACAGGACGGCCTGTATGGACCGCACGGCTTCGTTCTCACCGAGGCCTGCGCGCTGTCGTACCGTGGCGATCATCTGCTCGTACTCCATGCCCCGCTCCTTCGGTCTCGTCGGCATGCCGTCGGGCCTGCATGCGCACGAACGGGGCGAGTTCCCAGGCTCCCTGGCGACAAACGGGGTCGCGCGCGGACCCGGACTTTCCCGCTGTCGGCGGGCGAGGCCTCACAAAACATGCCAGTCGCGTCACCCGGGTTGCCAGCTGAGCCAGGTCGGGCCGTGTTGCAAGCCCGCCCGCCGGAGCAGGGGCACCGCGCGCTCACCCGGGTGAGCTCTGTCCCTTGTGGACCCCGCCTGGCATTGATGATTGTCGTAGGCTGTGGCAGCTCGCACACATCGTCCGATCACGATGAGGGGACGCCGGTGGCCACTTCTGGAACAGACCCAGCCACGATCCAGGGGCCCGCGCGGGTGCCCCTGTCCCGTCGACACATGCTGCGGATGGGAGCGGCGGCGGCCGGTGGCGCGGTGCTCGTCGGCTCGGCGGAGGCCACGTCCGCGCAGGCCGCGCCGGTCGGTGCGAAGCGCGTCCTGCGGGCACCGGCGCTGGCACCCGGTGACCGGGTCCGGGTCGTGTCGCCCGGCAGCACGCCCGACCCCACGAACATGGCCCGCGGCATCGAGATCCTGCGGAGCTGGGGCCTGGAGGTCGAGCTGGGCAGGCACGTCTTCACCAGGTACGGCTACCTGGCCGGCACCGACGCGCAACGGCTGGCCGACCTGAACGCCGCGCTCACCGACCCGGGCATCCGTGCCGTCTTCGCCGCCCGAGGTGGTTACGGCACGCAGCGGATCGTCGATCAGATCGACGTTTCCGTTCTGCGCCGGGACCCCAGGGTGGTCGTCGGTTTCAGCGACATCACCAGCATCCACGGCAAGCTCTGGCGCGATACTGGCCTGGTCACCTTCTACGGCCCCATGGTCAACTGGAGTGACGACCGCACCGGCCCCGAGTCGGCCGAGGCGCTCCGCAGGGCGGTGATGACCACCGCACCGGTCACGATCTCCCGGGACCCGGCCGAGACAGCCGCTTCCGTGGTGGTGCCGGGGCGGGCATCGGGGCCCCTGCTCGGCGGCTGCCTTACGTTGATCTCGACATCGCTCGGCGCGGAGGACTCCCCGAAGTTCGACGGCGCGATCCTCTTCTTCGAGGACGTGGACGAGGCTCCGTACAGCATCGACAGCATGTTGACCGAGCTGCGCCGGGTGGGCGTGCTGCGCAGGGTCGCCGGTGTGGTCATCGGCCAGATCACCAACAGTGTCGGTGAACCGGGCGAGTGGGACGCGGCGGCGGTGCTCAAGGACCGCCTGTACGACCTTGGCGTACCGGTCCTGGGCGGGCTACGGCTGGGGCATGGCGACGGGCAGCTCACCGTTCCGCTGGGCTCGCGCGCCACGATCGACGCCACGGCAGGAAGCCTGACGGTGGAGCCGGGGGTCCGCCCGCGCTAGGTGCTCAGACCTGCGGCGTCGGGTCCCAGGGGGACGGGTCGTCGCGTAACCGGCTGTACAGGTAGCCGTCGCGCCACTGGCCAGCCCGAAACTCGCTGGCCCGCAGAACGCCCTCGAGCTGGAAACCGGCCTTCTCCAGCGCTCGTTGCTCGGCGACGTTCTCCGGGTGCGTACCGGCCTGGATGCGCTGGGCCGGGCTGTGGTGGAAGAGGTAGTCGCAGAGCAAGGCCTGGGCGCGCCAGCCGATGCCCCTCCCCCGCCACTGCGGCAGCAGGACGATGCCGATTTCCCAGTACGACGCCCGGCCGGCGTAACGCCCAGCGGTGTAGCTGACGACGCCGGCGGAGGCCTGCTCCTGCTCGATTTCCACGACGAGCCGTCCGTCGTCCTCGCCGAGGTAGCCGTCGGCGGCGAACCGCCGCGCCGGGCCGCCGGCGTCCCGGAAGCCGGCCCAGCCCGGCCCGGCCGCGCTGAATCGTTTGCGACATCAGCTTCAAAGGCAGTGCACACGGCAATTCCCTGCCGCCGGTCAGACCTTGAGCAGCACCTTCGTGCAGTCGTCCTGCTTCTTCTGGAAGATCTTGTAGCCCTTCGGGGCGTCACGCAGCGGCATCCGGTGGCTGACGATGAAGCTCGGGTCGATCTCGCCGCGCTGGATGCGTTCCAGTAGTGGCCGGGTGTAGCGCTGGACGTGGCACTGACCGGTCCGCATGATCAGCGAGCGGTTCATGAACGCGCCCATCGGGAACTTGTCGACGAAGCCGCCGTACGCGCCGACGACCGAGACCACCCCGCCGGAGCGGCAGGCGAGGATCGCCTGCCGCAGCGCGAACGGTCGTTCCGTCTCGACCCGCGCGGCCTGCTTGGCCCGGTCGTACGCGTACATGGCGGCGTTGCCGTGGTGGCCCTCCAAGCCCACCGCGTCGATGCACGCGTCCGGGCCCCGGCCGGCGGTCATCTCGTTGAGGGTGTCCAGCACGTCGGCTTCCTCGTAGTTGATCGTCTCGGCGTCGATGTGCTCCTCGGCCAGCCGCAGCCGGTACGGGAACCGGTCGATGACGATCACCCGCTCCGCGCCGAGCAGCCGGGCGCTGGCCGCGGCGAGCAGCCCGACCGGCCCGGCGCCCCAGACGGCGATCACCTGCCCCGGTTTGATGTCGCACATCTCGGCGCCCATGTAGCCGGTCGGAAACACGTCGGCCAGCATGACCGCCTGGTCGTCGCTGATCTCGTCGGGCACCTTGACCGGGCCGACGTCGGCGAACGGCACCCGGGCGTACTCGGCCTGGCCACCGGCGTAGCCGCCGAGCAGGTGGGAGTAGCCGAAGATGCCGGCCGGCGAGTGCCCCATGATCTTCTCGGCGATACCGGCGTTCGGGTTGGAGTTCTCGCAGACCGAGTAGAGGCCGCGCTGGCAGGACGAGCAGTGCCCGCAGGCGATCGGGAAGGGCACCACCACCCGGTCGCCGGGGGCGAGGTTGCGGACCTGCGGGCCCACCTCCACCACCTCGCCCATGAACTCGTGGCCGAGGATGTCGCCCTTGCGCATGGCGGGGATGTAGCCGTGGTAGAGGTGCAGGTCGGAGCCGCAGATCGCTGTGGTGCTGATCCGCACGATCGCGTCCCGGGCGTTCATGATCTTCGGGTCGGGTACGTCGATGACCTTGACGCTGTCGGTGCCCATCCAGGCGGTGGCCTTCATTCTCGGTCCCTTTCGGAGAGCTCGGGCGGTCAGCGGCGGGATGCCGGCAGCGGCTGGGCGGGTCGCTGCATGGCCTGTTGGCGTACGGAGATGCCGTTGGGGCTGCCCTCGGAGCGGACGACCTCGCCGGTCTCCAGCACCTGCTTGAACCGGCGCAGGTCGTCGCGGACCTGCTGCTCGGGTTCCTCGCCGAAGAGCTTCGCCACCGCTCGGCCGAGCGCGCCGGCCGGCGGCGCGTAGCGCAGCTCCACCCGCACCTCGGTCCCCCGGTCGCCGGGCGCGGGCACGAACCGGACCCGACCTGCGTTGGGCACCCGGGTCCCCGGCAGCGACCGCCAGGTGATCGACTTGTTCGGCTGGTCGTCGATGATCTCAGCGTCCCACTCGACGCGGTGACCGGCCGGGCCACGGGCGATCCAGTGCGAGCGGCGCAGGTCGTCGGCGCGCACGGACTCCAGGTGCGCCATGAACCGGGGCAGGTTCTCCATGTCCCGCCAGAACCGGTACGCCTCGGCGGGCGACCGGTTCACCGTCACCGCGATCTGCATCTTGATCACCCGGGCGCGGGCCCGTCGAGCCCGCCCGACGCGCACGGCGGCGAGCACGTCGACGGCGGTGATGCCGGCGACGGCGAGCGTGGTCAGCGCGACCCGGCGGCGGCGTTCACCGCTGCGGTCGGCGAGGGCGCGGCCGAGCACTGTGAGGTCCATGGCGTCGCCGGCCACCCGGCTCCAGGCCCAGCCGGCCGGGCGGCGGCCGCTGAGCAGGCCGGCCGCGCTGCCCAGTTCCCGCAGACCGACGGCCGGGAGCACGGATCGCGCGACCGGGGAGTCGTCCACCCCCGTCATCCGCGCGAGGGGTCCGGGCGCGACCAGAGCGCCCACTCCGAGGGCCAGGCTCAGCAGGCCGAGCGCGCTCGGCAACGTCGCCGGCACCGGCCCGTCCAGCTCCGGCAGGAGCACAGTGTCGACATGACTCATGTCCGGTCCCTTCCGGTGGGCGTCGCCGCCGGTTCGCGGCGAGGGTTGGCGGTGGTCCCGCCCCCGTGACGCTATGCCGTACCCGTGTCCGGTGCGCGACGTTCGGGCATAAAACGGCATTGGCGTAGCACGCGTGAGTTGCCCGTCCGCCTCAGTCAGCATCACGACATTGACCGATTTGGATCAGCAACGCACCGTTACCGTCTGCTCACCCCGCCACGACGCCGGAAGGACCACCGCTGTGAGCCGCACACTCCTGCGCCACCTGACTGCCACCATGGCCGCCGCCCTGCTCATCGTCGAGGCCGCCGCGCCGGCCGCCGCGTCTACCCAGCCGCTGTCGTCCGCGTCTGGAAGCGTCCGCACCGTGGTGCGCGACGCGGCGACCGGCGCGCCGGTCCCCCGGGCCTGCGCCTCGCTCGTCCCGGTGGACGCCGCGGCCCTGGCGGCGATCGGGATCGGCGAGGACCAACTGGGCCGGTACGGGGGCTGCGCCGACGAGCAGGGCGTCCTGGTGACCGGGGACGTCGCCCCGGGGAGGTACCGGCTGCTGGTGCGCCCCTACGACACGACGGCGCACGGCTGGCAGTGGGTGGGCCGGCACGGCGGCACAGGTGAGCGTGAGCGGGCACAGGTGGTCCAGGTACGCGCCGGCGCAGTGACCAGCGCGCCGAACGTCTGGCTCGACCCGCCGGGCACCATCGTCGGGGTGGTGACCGACGCGGCGACCGGCGCACCGGTCTTCCGCGCCCGGGTCATGGTGGTGCCCTACGTCCCACACCCGAAGTACGACGACCACGGCCCGACCACCGACGAGGAAGGCCGCTACACGATCACCGGCCTCGGGCCGTACCACTGGCCTGTGCAGTTCGCCGCCGCCGGGCTGGCGACCGTGTGGTCCGGCGGGGTGGGCAGTCGGCAGCAGGCGCGGCCGGTGCGGGTCCGCGCCCAACAGACGGTGACCCTGAACCAGGCGCTGCCCGCCGGGACGCCGCTCAGCGGGGCGGTACGGGTCGATGAGCTGCTCACCTACGCTCAGGTGATCGCGTTCGACGCGGCCACCGGGGACCTGGCCGGCGTCGCGGACGTGGGCAGCGGTTACGCCCTGCGCCTGCTCCCCGGCCAGCGGGTGAAGCTGCGCTGCGACTGCGCGTACACCCCGCCGGTCTGGCACCGCGACGCCGCCGGCTTCGACGCCGCGACTGCCGTGCGGGTCCGACGGGCGCCGGCCGTGGTGGACTTCAACCTCGACTGACCCGGATTCTGGCCAGCCGCCGGAACCTTCTCCCCGGCCCGTTGGTGGGAGTGGTGGACGGGTCGACGGGCGAGCCGGACCACGTCCTCGTCACCACGGACGCGACCACCTGGACCCGCTTCCCGCTCGCACCCTGAACGAGGGGGCACCACCCGGCGTTAGGAGTGCGCGACAGTGGGTAGCCGGCATCCGCCCTTACCAGCGCCCGAGGAGGTGGGATGTCGGAGACCAGCGCCTTCTTCGAGCGGTTGACGGTCGCTGGCCAGGATCCACGGTTCAGCAAGGTCTGTGGCAGCGTGCGATTCGACATCCGCGACGACGGCAACCTGGAGCAGTGGTTGCTGGACATCGATCATGGCCGGATGCGGGTGACCCGAAGCGATGCCCCCGCCACCACGGTGATCCAGGTGTCCGCGCAGCTCGCGGAGGCGATGGCGCGGGGCGAGGTGAACGGGCTGGCGGCGATCACCCGGGGCGAGATCATGGTCGACGGTGATCTCGCCCTGGCACTGCGCATCGGGCGGCTGTTTCGGCGAGAGCCGGGGCGGCTTCAGCGCGAGGATCCCGACAGTGGGACGTGACCGATGAGGGACATCGCGGGCACCGTGGCGTGCATCGACGGGAACACCTTCATGGTGTCCGACGCCAGCGGCGACGTGGAGTCGTCCCCGAGCACCCCGGTCGGCCTCTTCGCCGCCGACACGCGCTTTCTGTCCCGCTGGAGGCTCACCGTCAACGGCGAGTGCATGACCGCGTTGTCGGTCGACGACAGCCAGTACTTCGAGGTCACGTTCTTCGTGGTGCCGGGCGCGGCGGTGGACTACGTGGAGGCCGACGTGTCGGCCATTCGGCGCAGACGCATCGGCCCGGACCTCACCGAGTCACTGACGATCTTCAATTACGGTGAGCGGGACATGACGCTCGACGTGCGTCTGGAGGTGGCCGCCGACTTCGCCGACATCTTCGAGATCAAATTCGACGTCGGCGAGAAGAGCGGCGCGTACTACACGCACGTCGGCCCGAACGAGTTGCGCCTGGGCTACCGGCGCGGCACCTACCGACGTGAGGTCGTCGTGTCGGCCAGCGAGCCCGCGGAGTTCGGCCCGGGCGGCCTTGGCTTCTCGGTCCGGCTGCGCCCCGGGCAGCAGTGGTCCACCCGGTTGCAGGCCGTCATGTTGGCGCTGCGCCCGGACGGCGTCGACCTGCGCTCCGCCCTGCGGGCCCTACGGCCGGACGACTCCACCCTGCCCACGAGCATGCAGGCCTGGGTCGCGGCGGCCCCGACCCTGGACACCGAGAGCGTCGGCCTCCAGCAGGTCTACCACCGCAGCCTGGTGGACCTGGCGGCGCTGCGCTTCGCCCCGCTCTCGCTCGGCGGGGCGAGCGTGCCCGCGGCCGGCTTGCCCTGGTTCATGACCCTGTTCGGCCGCGACAGCCTGTTGACCTGCCTGCAGACCCTGCCGGTCACCCCGTCGCTGACCCCACCGACACTGCGGATCCTCGCGTCGTTGCAGGGCGCCCGGGACGACGACGTGTTGGAGGAGGACCCGGGCCGGATCCTGCACGAGCTGCGCTACGGGGAGTCGGCCGCGTTCGAGGAGCAGCCACACTCCCCCTACTACGGCACTGTGGACGCCTCGCCGCTGTTCGTGGTGCTGCTCGACGAGTACGAGCGGTGGAGCGGCGACGCCGCGCTGGTGAGGGAGTTGGAGCAGGAGGCCCGCGCGGCCCTGGCCTGGATCGACCTGTACGCGGATCTGAACTCCACCGGCTACATCTGGTACCAGCGACGCAACCGCGCCACCGGCCTGGACAACCAGTGCTGGAAGGACTCCTGGGACAGCATCTCCTACGCCGACGGCCGGCTGCCGGGCTTCCCGAGGGCCACCTGCGAAACCCAGGGGTACGCCTACGACGCCAAGATCCGAGGGGCCCGGCTGGCCCGTACGTTCTGGGGTGATCCCGCCTTCGCCGAGCGACTGGAGAGCGAGGCGGCGGCCCTGTACGAGCGGTTCAACCGGGACTTCTGGCTTGAGGACCGTGGCTTCTACGCCCTCGCGCTCGACCACGACGGCACTCCCGTGGACAGCCTGTCGTCCAACATCGGGCACCTGTTGTGGAGCGGCATCGTGCCACCGGAGCGGGCTGCGCGGGTGGTCGAGCACCTGATGGGGCCGGCGCTCTTCTCCGGTTGGGGGGTGCGGACGTTCGCCGAGGGGCAGCGCCGCTACAACCCGCTCGGCTACCACAACGGCACGGTCTGGCCGTTCGACAACTCGTTCATCGCGTGGGGTCTGCGCCGCTACGGGTTCGGTAACGAGGCGGCCCGCATCGCCGAGGGCATCCTCTCCGCCGCCACCTACTTCGAGGGTCGGTTACCCGAGGCGTTCGGCGGGTTCGACCGCGACACCACCAAGTTTCCGATCCGGTACCCGACCGCGGGCAGTCCGCAGGCATGGTCCAGCGGTGCCTGCATGCTGCTGATCCGCACCATGCTCGGCATCAACCCGCACGAGGACCACCTGGCCGTGGACCCGGCGCTGCCCGCCACCTTCGGGCGGATCGCGCTCCTGGACATCCCCGGCCGTTGGGGCAAGCGCGACGCGTTCGCACGCCAACGCCCCGACCAGCGCTGACGGCACGGTCAGCCGACGGCTGGCCCGGTGGCCCGGAAGGTGCGCCGGTACGCGTCCGGCGGTACGCCGACGGTGCGGTGGAAGTGTCGACGCAGCGTCGCGGCGGTGCCCATGCCGGCCGCCTGGGCGATGGCGTCGATGCTGTCGTCGGTCTTCTCCAGCAGCTCCTGGGCGCGGCGGATCCGCTGCGTCGACAGCCACAGCAGTGGGGTGGTGCCGGTGGCCGACCGGAAGTGGCGGGCCAGGTTGCGGGAGCTCATGTTCGCCTGCCGGGCCAGGTCCTCGACGGTCAGCGGCCGGTCCAGCCGGGCCAGCGCCCAGGGAAACAGGGTGGCCAGCGGGTGGTCGTCACGGGCCGGCACCGGGGTGGTGACGTACTGGGCCTGACCACCGGCGCGGTGCGGTGGCACGACCAGGCGGCGGGCGACGGCGTTGGCGACGGTCGAGCCGTGGTCGCGGCGGATCAGGTGCAGGCACAGGTCGATCGCGGCGGCCTTCCCGGCGGAGGCGAGCACGGTGCCGTTGTCGACGTAGAGCACGTCCGGGTCGACCCGTACCCGGGGATAGCGGGCGGCCAGCGCCTCGGTGTGCGCCCAGTGCGTGGTGGCCCGCAGCCCGTCGAGCACCCCGGCGGCGGCCAGCACGAACGCGCCGGTGCACAGCGAGACCATCCGGGCGCCGGCCCGGTGGGCCGCGCGGACGGCGTCGAGCAGGTCGGGGGGTACGTCCGCATCGACGTGCTCGACCGACGGGACGATCACGGTGTCGGCTCGGGCGAGGCGGTCCAACCCGTCGTCGGGCGCCACCAGGAAGCGGCCGACCCGGACCGGGCCGGGGCCGCAGACCATCACGTCGTACCAGGGGTCAGCGAGGCCGGAGGGGTCGTGGGCGAAGACCTCGCAGGCCAGGGCCAGCTCGAAGTGCAGCATCCCGTCGGTGGCGGCGATCGCGACAAGGGCCATGTCCGAAATTGTACGGGGGTTGGCGTTCCCGACACTGGTCGGCCGCCGACCGCTGCGGGAGGCTGGTCCCAGTCGATCTTTCGAGGGGGCAGCGATGGGCCACAGCGTGGCGGTGTTCGGGGCGTACGGGCACACCGGACGGTTCGTGATGGCGGAGCTGCGCGAGCGCGGGTTCGCTGCCCTGCCGGTGGGCCGCGACCCGCGCCGGCTGGCGGCGTTCGGGCTCGACTACCGGGTGGCGTCGGTCGACGATCCGACCTCGCTCGACGCGGCGCTGGCCGGCGCGGACGCGGTCATCAACTGCGCCGGCCCGTTCGCGTCGACCGCCGCCGGTGTGATCGAGGCCGCGCTGCGCGCCGGGGTCCCGTACGTGGACGTGGCGGCCGAGATCGAGGCCAACCTCGACACGTTCACGCACTTCACCGAGCGCGCCCGGGCGGCGGGTGTCGCGGTGGTCCCGGCGATGGCATTCTTCGGCGGGCTCGGTGACCTGCTCGCGACGACGGCGATGGGCGACTGGACGTCGGCCGACGAGGCGCACGTCGCGTACGGACTGAGCAGCTGGCACCCGACGGCCGGGACGGTCGCCGCGGGCGTCGTCTCCCGCGAGCGCCGCGCCGGCCGTCGGGTCCGCTACACCGGGGGCCGGTTGGAGTACCACTCCGGCGGGGAGCTGCCGAGGGTGGACTGGGATTTCCCCGCGCCGCTGGGCCGGCGCACCGTCCTCGGGGAGTTCACCATGGCCGACGTCGTCACCATCCCCCGCCACCTGGTCATCCCCGAGGTCCGCACGTACATGACCGTCGACGCCACCAACGACCTGGCCGTCGCGGCGGCGCCGGTCGCGGTCGACGAGCGGGGCCGGTCGGCGCAGACGTTCACTGTGGACGTCATCGTGCGTCGCGGCGACACGCGTCGCCGCGTCGCGGCCAGTGGCCGGGACATCTACGCCGTCAGCGCGCCCCTGGCCGTGGAGGCGGTCGGACGCGTCCTCGATGGTCGGACGAGGACCAGCGGCGTCGCCTCCGCCGGCGAGATGTTCGACGCGCCCGACTTCCTACGCGCGCTGTCACCGGCCATCTGCGTCGAACCGGTCAGCGACCGAGGCCGATAATTCGGCCATGATTCGTTACGCAAAATTCGTAATCTTCGAACCAGAACGGAGCGATGGGAATTAAAAGAAACTTAAGACCGCGCGGGCGAAAATTGTCATCCGGAGCCGCCGTGCTGGCTGCCAGGGCACTTGTCGACCGGCCTCCTTAATTCTTTCCCGGCGAGTTGATGAAGGCTCCTGACGTGCACATACTCCTTCCGACAGAGCCTTATCGTCGACGCGAAGGAAACCACTGGCAATGCGGACTCCCCCCGCGCACGTCGCACCGCCGGATCGGGCGCGAAAGCGTCGTCGCCTCACTCGCATCACGCTCGCCTCAGCGGTCGTCGCCGCACTGGCCGGCAGCGGCATCTACATCGCCGGCGCCCAGGCCGAAGAGGTCGCCGTGCCCGGCCGGGTGCAGGCAGAGGCCTTCGCGGCACAGTCCGGGGCGCAGACCGAGGGCACCGGCGACGCCGACGGCGGCCGGAACGTTGGCTGGCTGGCCAGCGGCGACTGGCTGCGCTTCGACGGTGTGTCGGTAACGGGCGTCGACCTGACGGCCCGGGTCGCCTCGCACAACGCCGCCGGCGGCACTGTCGAGTTGCGCCTCGGCGCGCAGAACGGTCCACTGCTGGCCAGCTTCCCGATCGCCCAGACCGGCGGTTGGCAGAAATGGACGACCGTCACCGCGAAGGCGTCCGCTGTGCCGGCCGGCGCGCAGACCGTCTTCGCGGTCATGAAGAGCACCTCGACGTCGGATTTCGTGAACCTGAACTGGTTCACGTTCGGCCCCGCGACGGGCACGTCGCCGAGCGCCTCGGCCACGCCGAGCACGTCGGCCGCCCCCTCGGCCACGCCGAGTTCCACCGCGTCCGCGTCCCCGTCGACGTCCGTCCCGCCGAGCGCACCGGCCGGCGGCTGGGTGCCCGTCGACCAGGCCAAGTGGAGCAAGGAACTGGCCTCCTTCAACGCCATCAAGCCGAAGCCGGTGCCGCCGGGCACCACCCGGGTGCCGGAGTTCCACACCGACTGCGGCGTCGCGAATTCCGCCCCGGACGACCCGATCGTCCTGCCTGGCCTGTCCGGCGCCTCGCACATGCACACCTTCTTCGGCCCGAAGATCGACGCCTTCGCCACGACGGACAAGCTGTTCGCCGCGGCGAACACCTGCAACGCCCCGGGGGACAAGAGCGCCTACTGGACCCCGGAGCTGCGCAAGGACGGCGAGGCCGTGCCGATCAAGAGCATGCGCATCTACTACGGCTCGCGGGTCAAGGACCCGTCGACCGTCAAGCCGTTCCCGCCGGGTCTGGTCGTGGTCGAAGGCGACGCCAAGCGGCAGGTCGACACTCCGAAGAACGCCGGTAGCAACCAGTTCTGGTGCGCGGGCAGCGCCGAGATCGGCCGCAGCGCCGACGGCAACTGGCCGAAGTGCGCCCCCGGCGGCAACCTGATCTTCCAGCTCGTGTTCAAGGACTGCTGGGACGGCAAGAACATCGACTCACCCGATCACAAGTCGCACATGGGCGACCCGGTGAACGGCGTCTGCACCGGCACGTACCCGGTGGCCGTGCCGGATCTGTCCTTCATGGTCAACTACGAGTCGCTGGGCGGTGACGGTCTGAGTCTCTCCTCCGGCAAGCCGTCGTCCATGCACGGCGACTTCATGAACGCCTGGGAGCCGGAGCGCCTCGGTGACCTGGTGAAGTCCTGCCTCAACCAGAACGCCAAGTGCGGGGTCGACACGACCTTCGCCGGCGGCTGACCACCGCCTCCGCTGCCGACGGACGGCCCCCACGCTCAGGCGTGGGGGCCGTCCGTCATGGCAACCGGTGCGACAACGCCGCGATGATCAGATAATCCCCTTGAATCCGGCTGCCTTGCACGCGGCGGACATGTCGTTGCCGGCCTTCTCGAAGGCAGGGTTGTCGGCGGCGGTCGCCGGGTCGGCCGCAGCCGCGGCCTTGGCCGCCTCCGCGCCGAACGCCCGCAGGGCGGTGGCCACCTTGCCGTCGCCGGTCGAGGCGACCGCGACCATCTTCTTGTCCAGGTCGCTCAGGATCTTCTGGTAGTCCGCCGGGGAGTCCTGGCCGGTCGTGGCGACCTTCACCAGCTCGGCCTTCATCTCGTCGCTGACCTTCTTCGCCGACTCGCAGAGTTCCTTGTCGCTCGCGGCGCCCGCGGCGGGTGACGAGGCCGGCGTGGCGGCAGCGGAGGTGGCCACCGCGGACGGGGCTGCGGAGGTGGGAGCGGGCGTGGTGGATCCGGCGGTCGTCGCCTTGTCGGTGTCGCCACAGGCGGCGAGAGCCGTCGAAGCGGCAAGGATCAACATGGCTGAGGCAAGACGGGAAGGCTTCACGGACGCGCACGATAGTCGAAGTCCAAACGATGATTAATTTGATTGGCGACTGCCACTCCGCGTGCTGTCAGCGGCGATTCACCGTCGCCCACTGGCCACCGCACGGCAACCAGCTGTGTGGACGGCAGGCTGGTAGGAAGAGGCGAGTTGCCTCACCTCAGGGAGATGATCGTGGCACGTTCCTACCTGTCCCGCCGTTCGCTGCTGACCGCCGGGGGCGCCGCCGCCGTGGCGCTCGGCGCGACCGCAGCCATCCCGTCCGCAGGCTCCGCCGCCCCAGCCGACGACCCGGTCGACACGCCGACGGAGGCGCTGCGTCGGCTACAGGCCGGCAATCGGCGGTTCACCTCCGGCCACGGCCGGCACCCGCACCAGGGCCTGACCGACCTGCACCGGCTCGCCGCCGGCCAGCACCCGTTCGCCATCACGGTCGGCTGCGCGGACTCCCGGGTGGCTCCCGAGGTGCTCTTCGACCAGGGGTTGGGTGACCTGTTCGACAACCGGGTGGCCGGCAACATCGTCGACGACCTGCTGCTCGGCAGCGTTGAGTTCGCGGTGGAGGAGTTCGGCAGCCTGCTGATCGTCGTCCTCGGCCACGAGCGCTGCGGCGCGATCACCGCCACCATCGATGCCATCCACAGCGGCGGGACGGCGCCCGGGCACATCGGCACCATCGTGGATGCCCTGCGCCCGGTCGTCGAGCCGGTGCTGGAGCAGCCCGGCGACCCCGTGGAGAACGGGGTGCGGGCCAACATCGCCGCCCAGGTGGGGGCGCTCACCGCACGCAGCACGATCATCGCGGAGAAGGTGCACGAGGGTGCGCTGCGGGTGGTGGGCGCCCGCTACGACCTGGACAACGGGCGGGTTTCCCTGATGGCCTGAGGCATCACCCGATGCTGGGCCACCCGGACGGCGACGCTGGTCGGTCATCTGCTGCCGCCGACCGGCGCCGCCGGTCGCGTCGCGGCCGACGGGTACGGCGGTAGTAGGACCAACCGGCCAGCGGCAACGCGACCGCCCACGCCAGCAGGAGCGGCAGGCCGATCAGGACGCCGGTCGGGGTGAAGATGTCATCCGCACCGGGATCCCCCAGGTCCGCGGCGAACTGCCAGGGCAGGGTCGCCGAGTAGCTGATCATCAGGGCGGACCCCAGCACCGTCGGCGTCAGCGGCACCCACGGTGGCACCCGACGTCCCCGCAGCCACGGCACCCACCCGGGGAAGACCACCCCCCAGTCCTGAATGAGCCCCAGTGCCAGAACGCCGCCGAGCCCGGCGAGGACGCACAGGAGACCCAGGTAGAACGCGCCGGCCGGTAGGCCCAGGAATCCGTCGACCGGGTGGTCCCCCACCCCGGGCCCGCGACCGTGGTACCACTCGCGGAACGGGTCGGGACTGGCGAACAGCGGGATGCCGAGGATCCATGGCACGTGCAGCGGGATGAACCCCAGTACGGGGGCGACCCACGCCACGTGGCCGGCTCGGCGGGCCCATGGCGGTGGTGGCGGCGCGGGCGTGGTCCTTGCACGTGGTGTTCGAGTCACAGCGTCGTCTCCCTCAGCGGTGGGCGTCGGCACATCCGAGATCACCGTCGCCGAACGGCGAGGCGAGCGAATCGCCGTGCGGAGGGAACCACCTCCCCCTGACCGGGGAGGCGCATTTTCGTCACGACGGCGCGTGTGACGAAAACCCTTTCCGGCGGCGAGCCACACTCCGAGGCTGGACACCATGGATATGACCCGGCTCGACCGACCGGGCGACGGTCTCCCACCGCCCTCGCCCGGGGACACCCTCGCCCGAATCACCACCGTCGACGCACTGCGGGGAAGCGCGCTGCTGCTCATCCTGCTGGTGAACATCGCGTTCTTCAGCTCCGGCTACGACTTCCACCTGGTCGACGATCCGGCGCGCGGCGCGCTCGACCTGCTGATCTCCGGCGCGGTGGAGCTGCTGTTCGCGATGAAGGCGTACCTGCTGTTCGCCTTCCTGTTCGGCTACAGCTTCACCCTGCAACTCGACTCAGCGGCTCGGCGCGGAGTGGCGTTCCGCCCGGCGTTCCTGCGCCGGCTCTCCGGCTTGTTCGTTCTCGGCGTGCTGCACGCGGTGCTGCTGTTCCACGGCGACATCCTCACCACGTACGCGCTGCTCGGTCTCGTACTGCTCGCGGTCCGGCGGATCGAGCCCCGCACCGCGCTGGTCGCGGCGGCGACCATCATCTGCGGCATCGCCGTCGTGGTCGGGATCGCCGCGGTCCTCGGTGCCACGCTGGTTCCGGACGAGGCCGCCGCGGTCAGCGCCGGTGCGCGTTCGACGCTGGCGCTGGGCGGTGGCTTCGGCGATGTCGTCCTGGAGCACCTGCGGTCGATGCCGGCGATGATCGGCGGTCTGGCCGTGCAGGGGCCCCTGGCGTTCGCGGCGTTTCTCGTCGGGCTCGCCGCTGGCAAGCACCGGCTTCTCGCCACAGTGCCCGCCCACGAGGATCTGCTGCGCCGGTGCGAACGGGTGGGGTATCCGATCGGTCTGGCGGGCGCCGTCGTGTTCGCGGTCGGTGGCTCCACGGCGAACCTGACCGGACTGATGGTCAGCATCGTCACCGCGCCGTTCCTGGCCGCCGCCTACGCCGCGACCCTGCTGCGCCTGTTCACGCGGCGACCGCGCCTCGCGGGTGCGTTCGCGCCCGCTGGGCGGATGGCCCTGACGAACTACCTGGCCCAGTCGCTCATGTGCGTGCTCGTCTTCACCGGTGTCGGGTGGGGCCTGGTTGGGCGCACCTCGCCGGCACAGACACTGCTGATCGCACTGGTGATCTTCGCGGTCCAGCTGGTGGCAAGTGCGTGGTGGCTGCGGCGATTCCGGTACGGCCCCGTCGAATGGGCGCTGCGCGCCTGGACCCACCGGGAGCGCCGCCCCAACTAGGGTGCTGACATGGTCGATCGGCACCAGGTGATGAACTTCCGGGTCCGGGCCCAGCAGCTCGACCGGGACGAGGGCACGCTCGCCGACACCGCCGTCCTGGACCTCGGCGTGCAGAACACCGGTCCGGACGGCGCACGGTGGGCGCTGGCGGTGCGCGGGGTCGACGTGACCGCGTTGTCCGACACGGAGCTGGTCCTGCTGTGGACCGTGCGAGGCGCCCCCCACCTCTACCGCCGGGCCGACGTTGCGAAGGTGGCAGCCGCCGTCGAACCCTTCTCCGAGGCCGACGCGGGCAAGCGCATCTACGACGCCGCCAAGCCGCTGAAGGCCGCCGGCATCGACACCCTCGCGGCCCTGGACGAGATCGCTGCCCGGATGCGGGCCGTCGTCAGCACACCGACGGTCAAGGGAGACGTCTCCGGCCGCCTGGCCACGATGTTGCCTGAGCCGTACCTGCGGTTCTGCCGGCCGTGCGACGCCACGCACCTCTACGAGATGCCGTTCCGGCTCGCCGCCCTGCGGGCCGGACTGGAGTTGCAGCTCGACACCTCACCCCCGGTCCTGCGGCGCATCACCGGGTTCCGGACGGCAGCCGCTCCGGGTGACCGCTTCGACCTCGTCCGCGCGTACCTTCGCCTGCTCGGCCCGGCCACCCCGAAGCAGGTGGCCGACTATCTCGACGCCCCGGTGAAGGACGTGAAGGCGCGCTGGCCCGAGGATGTGATCGAGGTGACGGTCGACCGCGAGGTGCGTTTCCTGCTGGCCGCCGACGAGGAGGCGCTGGAGTCGGCCGACGGCCGGGGCACCCGCCTGCTCGGCCCGTTCGACCTGTTCCTGCAGGCCAAGGACCGGGCGACGCTGGTGCCGGACGCCGCCCACGCCAAGGAGCTGTGGCCGGTGCTGGGTCGCCCCGGCGCCGTCCTGGTCGACGGCGAACTGGTCGGCACCTGGCGTCCCCGCAAGTCCGGCAGGACGTTCACGGTCGCCGTCCAGCCGTGGCACCGACTGTCGGACGCCACGCGTAAGGCCGTTACCGCGCAGGCCGAGCACCTCGCCGCGTACCGCTCCGTCTCCCTCAGCGGCGTCGACTTCGGCGGCTAGTTGTACTGACCACGGACGTTCACGGTGTTGGATGACACGCCGCTCAGCCTCCGAGGTGGGCGCCGTGTCTGCGTCCAGGCTGTGCCGGTGGCAGAACCCGTGCGTGTGCGGCGGCTTTCCGACCAGGAAGGTCAGCAGCTACTCGCCTCGGCCGGCGGCAACACCGTGCCGGTGATCGCAAGGCTGGTCCAAGCCGACGAGGACTCGGTCCGGCAGGTCATCCACCGGTTCCGCCGGGCTCCTCGATCAGGGCGATCCACGCCTACCGGCGGTGGCGCAACGCCACCGCCCGACACCCACACGTCCTCGCCGCACGACGCCGCGAGCGCGCTCGCATCCGCTCCGAACGCCAACGACGATGGGGTCAGCCCGCCGTACGAACGGCAGCCTGACCCACACCGTGAACGTCCATGGTCAGAGCACTAGCAGGGCTTGGCGTACCAGTACGGGTCGAATTCCACCCAGCTTGCGCCGGCTCCGTCGACGAAGCCGTGGGCTTCATTGCCGTTCTGGTCCAGCAGATAAGCCCAGTAGCTCGGAGTCTGGTTGTTGTAGACGGACCCCCAGCCGTTCCAGTTGAACAGCGCGTAGTTGCCGCAGGCGTAGATCACGAACATGCGGCCGCGGAAATCGCCCTCGGTGTAGAGGCACAGGGCGGTGTAGGGGCAGGAGCCCGCGGTCTGCGAGGAGATCCCGGAAACGCTTGCGTTGTTGTTGTCGTCGGGGCCCGCCTGGATGGCCTGCGCGGAGATTCCGGCAACGCTCGCGCGGCTGCTGTCGTCGGGGTTGGCGTGGGCGGCCGAGGGCACCGTGAGGGTGGCGACGACAGCGGCGAGTGCGGCGATGAGGAACAGCCGTGGTTTCATGCGACTACAGTGATCAATACATGGCACTGCGTCAATAGATTCGATCTGTGGGGAAAATAACGCATGCGTCCCGTTCTCGTGAATCGGGCTCGTGCCCAGCTCGCCCGGGTACTGACGGGCCCGCCGCCACAGCCCCACCAGACACAGGACCCGGGCCCCCAACCATCAACACCACCGCCTGTTCGCGGTCGTCGGCCACGATGCCGGCGAGACGGTGGAGGCCCTCGCCGCCTTCCCAAACCGCCGCGCCCGCACCGGATCAGCCAACCAACCCACCCCGTCCGGACGGATGCCACCCGGCGTGTCACCAACCCGGTGAAGTTTCATGGACGACGCACTAGCCGGCGACGGCGCTCACTCCACCGACCAGGCGATGGCGGGCGGGTGTACCCGAGCGCAGATCGGCTCACCGGCGGCGTCGGTCAACCCGACCCGACCGACAAGCGTCCCGTTGCCCTCGTGGGCGGTGCGCAGCAGTTCGGTCGGCACGTCGGTGAACATCAACTTCGCTCGTCGGAACATCGCGAAGCCGTCCTGGGTCACCGAGCCCCAGCTCACATAGAGAAACCGCGCCCCGGGGCGGCCGTGCACCCAGGGGCCACCGACGTCGAGTGCTCCGTCGATCTCACGGCTGGACACTTCGAAGGACCAGGTGGCGCTTGCCGCGTCGGCCGGCACCTGATCGACGACATCGGCCTTGCGTTGAACCCCGACGTGCACGTTGCCCCGCCGCAGCGCGTCAGCCTCCGCACCGGGGCGCCGACCTGGGAGATCGCTGCCGTCGATCCTGATCCGCATTCCACCGACTCTAGTTAGTCGGCCGGTTGCTCGGCGGTGTCGTTCTCGCCGTACTCGCCGCGGATGGGCAGGTAGTAGGCGGGCAGGAACGCGGCGATGATGGCCACACCGGCGATCGGCACGAACGCGCCGACGAGAATGCCGGAGCCGATCCAGACCAGCGCGAGCGCGAACCGGCGACCGATGGCCCGGGCACCGAAGGGACCGAGGCCCGGCTCCAGCAGTTTGGCGCGGCGCAGGTGCGCCCACACGAGGTTGAAGAGGGCCGCCGCCGTCCACAGTGTGCCGCCGTAGACGACGACCGACGCACGCAGCCCCTGCTCCGCGCGCAACGCGTCGGCGAGCAGCGACGTGGAGAACGGCAGGAACGCGATGACCATCAGGAGCAACGTGTTGAGGAACAGGACCCCTCGGTCGACGTGCCGGACGCGGTCGAACATGACGTGGTGATTCACCCACACCTGCCCGATGAGCAGGAAGCTCAACGCGTACGCCAGGTACGACGGCCACAGCGCACCGAGCCCCTGGGCGAGGCGCTCGAAGTCGTGGGGCGGTTGGATCTCCAGCACGAGGAGCGTCACGGCGATCGCGAAGACACCGTCGCTGAAGGCCAGCAGACGGCCGGGGCCACGGATGAGCCGCGACGTTTCCCTTTTGGGAGGCACGCGGCGAATTATGCTATAGGTCAGCTTTCATCACTGGCGGAGCGACGCCAGAACTGGCGTGGCGCGAAACCCTCACGTCGCAGCCAGTGCTCGGTGTAGACGATCCGCTCCGCCTCGACGACCACGAGGGTGTCCTCGGGCGGCTCGGACAGCGCCCGTCCCCGCTCGGCGTGCTCGTTCTCCCACCGAACCGCCGCCCAGCGGCCGGCTGGTTCACTCCACCGTCCAACCGAGGCCGGGGAGGGTGAATCCGTCCGCGTCGGCACGCGGGAACGCCCGATTCACCGATCCGAACGAGTACGCCATGAAAGACTCGCCCGGCTGGCGGAAGGGGCGGGGATGCAACCAACCTGGCTCGTGGCGCTCTCGTGGGCTTCGCTCGCGGTCGGCGTCGTCAGCTTCGCGGTCGTGCTGGCCGACACCTATCTCCGCGGAAACCGTCAGCCGGTCCGGGTCATGGCGATCGTCTGGCTGGTGACCGTCCTCTACATCGGCCCGGCCGCTGTCCGCCTCTACTGGAACTGGGGCAGGCCCGCGGCGTTCTCTCAACGGCGGCAGGAGGGTCGACCGCGACGGCCGCGCCGGGGCATCGTCGTCACCCACGTGTCCCGCTGCGGCGCGCACTGCGCTCTCGGGTTCATCGTCGCCGAGGTCGCCCTGTACGCCGTGAGATTCGACCCGGCCGAGAATCCGCTGTGGGTCGCCTACGCCGGCGACTACCTGATGGCGGTGACGATCGCCGTGGTCTTCCGGTACTTCGCCGGGCCGGGTCGTAGCCTCGGAAAGGTCTGGCACGCGCTGTCGAGCGTCGGCAGGATCGAGCTGCTGACCATCACCGTGTTCGAGGCGGCGTTGTTCGTGTGGCTCACCCTCGCGCATCGGGTGGTCTTTTCGGAGCCACACCTGCGACCCGACAGCCCGACGTTCTGGTTCGCCGGTCAGCTTGGGCTGATAGCTGGCTTCATCGCGGCCTGGCCCACCGCCTCGTGGCAGCTCGGCCGAGGGCTGAGATTCGAGCCGCGCCGACTCCCCTACGACTGAGCGGGGGCCCGATCGCGACTCGACCGCCCCGGCAAGGAACAAGCGGCACAAAAACAAGCGGCAAGGAGATCACTCTCCCTGCCTCTTCTAACGTATACCGCACCTGGGGGCTTGCGGCAAGACCCCGGTCGTGGCGCAGAATCGGCGGCCGGACCAGCACGAACGAGGTAACGGGGGCGCGACGTGGGTGTGTTGTCGATGGGTGAGGGCCGCGGCGACCGGGTGCCGCTGTTGGATCTTCGAGAGGTCGACGAGACGCAGGTGTCGGACGTCGGCGGCAAGGCCGCGCACCTGGGCGCGCTGTCCCGGATCGACGGCATCCGGGTGCCGGCGGGGTTCTGCGTCACGACGGCCGCCTTCCGGCGGATCATGGCGCAGACGCCGTCGATCGATGATCGGCTCGATCAGCTGTCGCGCCTGAGCCCGGACGACCGGGAGGCGATTCGCACGCTCAGCGCGGAGATCCGCCGCAGCGTCGAGGAGACCCCGATTCCGGGCGATCTGGCCGCCGCGATCACCAGCACGCTCGACCGGTTCGGCGAGCGGGCCGCCTACGCCGTGCGGTCCAGCGCGACGGCGGAGGACACGCCCACGGCGTCCTTCGCCGGCCAGCAGGACACCTACCTGAACGTGGTGGGGCCGGAGGCGATCCTGCGACACATCAGCAGGTGCTGGGCGTCACTGTTCACCGAGCGGGCCGTCATCTACCGCCTTCGCAACGGCGTCGACCACCGCACGGTTCAGATGGCTGTCGTCGTACAGCAGATGGTTTTTCCGGATGCCTCCGGCATCCTGTTCACGGCGGACCCGGTGACCGGCAACCGGAAGGTCGCGACAGTGGACGCCAGCTTCGGCCTCGGCGAGGCCCTGGTGTCCGGCCTGGTGAACCCGGACGTCTTCACTGTGCGCGACGGCGAGGTCGTCGCCGGCACTGTCGCCGCGAAGCAGCGTGCCGTCACCGCGCTGCCCGGCGGCGGCACGCGGGAAGTGGCGATCGACAGGCAGCGGCAGGAGCAGCCGGCGCTGACGCGGGCGCAGGTGGTGCGACTCGTGGGGCTCGGACGACGGATCGAGGCGCACTTCGGCCGCCCGCAGGACATCGAGTGGTGCCTGGTCGACGACGACTTCCAGATCGTGCAGAGCCGGCCGATCACCACGCTGTTCCCCATCCCGGCGGCCGACGACCAGGAGAACCACGTCTACCTCTCGGTCGGTCACCAGCAGATGATGACCGACGCCATGCGGCCGCTGGGTCTCTCCATGTGGCAGTTGACGGCCATCGCCGCGATGCTGGAGGCCGGCGGGAGGTTGTTCGTCGACGCCACCCGGCTGCTGGCCTCGCCCACGAGCCGCGCCGGCTTCCTGACCATGGCGGGCAAGTCCGATCCGCTGATGAGGCACGCGCTGGAGACCCTGATCGACCGCGGAGACTTCGTTCCGACGCTCCCGGACGGGGGCGGTCCCCCCCGGCTGACGACCGGCGGCGCGTCCACCTCGATCGAAACCGACCCGGCGATCGTCACCGAGCTGATCGAGCGCAGCAAGGCATCCATCGCCGCCCTGCGGCGCGACATCGCGACGGTGACCGGTACGGCACTGTTCGACTTCCTGCTGGAGGCCTTCCAGGAGCACAAGCGGGTCCTCGGTGATCCACTGAACATGCAGGCGATCATGGCCGGCATGGAGGCCACCTGGTGGCTCAACGACCAGCTGCACGAGTGGCTGGGCGAGAAGAACGGCGCGGACACCCTCACCCTCTCCGCGCCCGGCAACGTCACGTCGGAGATGGGGCTGGCGCTGCTCGACGTCGCCGACGTGATCCGGCCGTATCCGGAGGTGGTGGCGTTCCTCCAGGACGTCGCGCACGACGACTTCCTCGTCGAGCTGCCGAAGGTCGCGGGCGGGGCCGAGGCGCGCGCCGCCATCGAGGCGTACCTCGACCGGTACGGCATGCGCTGCGTCGGCGAGATCGACATCACCAGGCCGCGGTGGAGCGAACGCCCCAGCACCCTGGTGCCGGTGCTGCTGGACAACATCAAGCTCTTCGAGCCGGGCGCGGCCCGGCGGCGCTTCGAGCAGGGCCAACAGCAGGCGCAGCAGCGGGCACAGGACGTGTTGACGCGCCTGCGGGCGCTGCCGGACGGGCAGCAGAAGGCCGACGAGACCGCACGGATGATCGACCGGGTGCGGACCTTCACCGGCTACCGGGAGTACCCGAAGTACGACATCATCAGCCGCTACTTCATCTACAAGCAGGCCCTGCTGGCAGAGGCCGAGCGCCTGGTACGCGCCGGGGTGCTCACCGAGACCGAAGACGTCTTCTACCTCACGTTCCAGGAGTTCCACGAGGTCGCGCGCACGCACCGGGTGGACGACGAGCTGATCCGGCAGCGCCGGGACGCGTTCCGGTCGTACCAGGCGCTCACGCCGCCCCGGGTGCTGACCTCCGACGGCGAGGCGATCAGCGGGGCCTACCGACGCGACGACGTGCCGGCCGGCGCCCTGGCCGGTGTGCCGGTGTCCTCCGGGACTGTCGAAGGACGCGCCCGCGTCATCCTGGACATGGCGCAGGCCGACCTCGAAGCGGGTGACATCCTCGTCACCGCCCACACGGACCCGAGCTGGACCCCCCTGTTCGTCGGTATCGCCGGACTGGTGACGGAGGTCGGCGGGTTGATGACGCACGGCGCGGTGATCGCGAGGGAGTATGGCCTGCCGGCTGTCGTCAGCGTGCTCGACGCCACCCGGCTGATCCGCGACGGGCAGCGGATCCGCGTGCACGGCAGCGACGGGTACGTCGAGATCCTGCCCTGACCGACGGCGCTACAGGAGGAACGACGATGGCGGTTTCGGTCCGACGGCTGGCGATAGTGGTGGCCACGGCGTCGACAGTGGTGTCGTTGGCGGGGTGCGGCAGCGGCGGCGAGGCGACCGAGGCGCGGACGACGCCGAGCCCGGAGGTGACGCTCGCCCCGTTGCCGGCCGCCGATCAGGAGTTCCGGCGGCTGGAGGAGCAGTTCGGGGCACGACTCGGGATCTACGCCGTCGACACGGGCACCGGCCGCACTGTGGAGTACCGCGCCGACGACCGGTTCGCGTACGCCTCGACGTGGAAGGCGTTGGCCGCCGCCGAGGTGCTCGACGGCACCACCGACGCCCAACTCGATCGCGTGGTGCGGTACTCGGCGCGGGACCTGGTGGCGCACTCCCCCGTCACCGGGAAGCACGTCGGCGAGGGCATGAGCCTGCGGGCCCTCGCCGACGCCGCCGTGCGCTACAGCGACAACACGGCCGGCAACCTGCTGCTACGCCACCTCGGCGGGCCGCCGGGGTTCGAGGCGAAGCTGCGCGCGCTCGGCGACACGGTCACCGACGTCGCCCGCTACGAGACCGCGCTGAACGAGGGAACACCGGGCGACAAGCGGGACACCAGCACCGCCCGGGCCCTGGCCGGCGACCTCCGGGCGTACACGGTGGGGGTTGCCCTGGAACCGGCCGACCGCGACGTGCTGGTCGGCTGGCTGCGGGGCAACACCACCGGCGCGGCGCTGGTCCGCGCCGGGGTGCCGGCCGGCTGGGTGGTCGGGGACAAGACCGGGACCGGCGGGTACGGCACCCGCAACGACATCGCGGTGATCTGGCCGCCGGACCGGGCCCCGATCGTGCTCGCCGTGCTGTCCAGCCGCGACAAGGAGGACGCCACCCCCGAGGACAGTCTCATCGCCCAGGCCACCCGCGTGGTCGTCGCCCAGCTGGGAGCATGAGTCCGTCAGTCGCGGCGCGGCTGTCGTACGCCGCCTGGGGCCCGTCGTCGGTGCCGCCGAAGGTCAGCCGGTCGGCGACAGGGCCCCGCCGGCGACCGCGAAGCTGACCAGGATCGCGCCGGCCAGCGGCACGGCTGTTGCGGCGGTGAGCGCCCGCCGACGGTGCGACCCTGCCATCAGCCCCACGATCAGCAGGCCGAGCGCGAGGTCGATGGCGACGTTCCACCACGCGCCGGAGGAGTAGCCGGGGTCGGTCGCCTTGCCAGCGAACCGAGCCGCCTCCTCGAAGAAGACGGCGGCCGGCAGCGCGACCCCGACCACCTGCCGCCATCCCGCCCCACGGGCCCAGGTCCCGGCGGTGCCGAAGACCACCCCGGCCAGTACGCCGAAGACCATCCAGACCAGCGACGTCGGTGCCCAGAGCACCGCGAGATCGTCGCCCTGCAGGAGCGCCGCCGCGAGGTAGTAACTGGGCACGGCGACGACGAGCAGGACGGCGGCACCGAGCGCGGCGCGCACCCGCCCGGAGCGCACCCAGTATCCGAAGAAGAAGGCGGCTACCGCCCAGGTCGCGGTGGAGTTGCCGAGCTCGGCGACGGGGAACGGCAGCCACTTGATCCAGCAGAAGTCGAGGAAGCCGAGCAGGAAGCCGCCCACCACGACGAAGAGCGCCACCGCTCGGTCACCAGGTCGCATGACGGCAGAGCATACCGAGTATCCCCGGGTCGGTCTGAGCTCCCCCGCGTCGGCATGATCGCTAAGGAACGCCGTTCGGCCGCGGCGGGGCCTTTTCGGCCCCACCGCGACCCCCGCCCGCGCCTGGCACGGTCACGCCGCGGCGGCTACCCGGCCCAGCGGGAACCGCACGCCCGTCAGGTCTTCCGAGACGGCCCAGAGGCGTTGCTGCACTCCCGCGTCGTAGGACTCGGGGCTGGAGGTGACCAGCCTCGGGTAGCCGCGCATCTCACCCAGGCCGTCGGGGCCGTAGTACTGCCCGCCGAGGACGGACGGGTCGGTGGCGGCCCGCAGGGTGGGCAGTGCGCCCGCCGTCGCGGGCTGAGCGATAACCGGGGCGAGCCAGGTGATCGGTCGGCGGACGACCGCCGGGACGTTGCGGGGCAGTTCGGTGTTGGAGATGCCGGGGTGCGCGGCCACCGCGACGGTGGTGCCGTGCGGAGCGAGCCGGCGCTGCAACTCGTAGGTGAACATCAGGTTGGCGAGCTTCGACTGGCCGTAGGCGGCGACCCGGCCGTAGGAACGCTCCCACTGCAGGTCGTCGAAGTGGATGGCGCCGCGGATGCGGTGGCCGACGCTGCTGACCGTGACCACCCGCGAGCCGGGCACGGGCAGCAGCAGGTCGAGCAGCAGGCCGGTGAGCGCGAAGTGGCCCAGGTGGTTGGTGCCGAACTGCATCTCGAAGCCGCCGCGGGTGGTCTGCTTCGGGGTGTACATCACGCCGGCGTTGTTGATCAGCAGGTCGATCCGGGGGTTGGTGGCGCGCAGGCTGGCCGCGGCGGCGCGCACCGATTCCAGCGAGGTCAGATCCAGTTCCTGTACGGAGACGTCGCCGTTGATCCGGGCGGCGGCCAGTTTGCCCTTCGCCGTGTCGCGCACGGCCAGCACGACCGATGCCCCGCGCTCGGCGAGTTGCCGGGCGGTCTCGAAGCCCAGCCCGGTGTTGGCACCGGTGACCACTGCCACCCGGCCGTCCTGGCGCGGAATCTGCTGCTCGGTCCACTTCATCTCAGGCTCCCCAATGTACCGCCGGTAACTTATGCCTGAACGGTAATGTACCGCCGGTACGCTGTCAAGGGACCGCCGGTACCTAAGCTAGGGTTGGCGACATGACGTTCCAGCGGGCGCGCAGCGAGGAGCAGCGTGCGGTCCGGCGCCGGGCCATCCTGGAGACGACCTCGGCGATGCTCGACGAGATGCCGGTGGCCGAGGTGACCCTGAACGAGCTGAGCCGGCGGGTCGGCCTGGCCAAGACGGCGGTGCTGCGCTACTTCGAGTCCCGCGAGGCGATCCTGCTCGACCTGATGGACGACCGGACGACGACCTGGCTGGCCGAGTTGGAGCGGGAGCTGGCCCACGGTGTCGACCTGAGCGGGTCCACGCTGGAACGGGCGGAGCAGACGGCCGACGTACTCAGCCGGTCGCTTGCCGCCCAGACGGTGCTCTGTGATCTCTTCGGCGCGCAGGGCGGGGTGCTTGAGCACAACGTCTCGGTCGAGGTGGCCCGCCGGCACAAGCGGGCCTCGCTGGGCCAGCTCGCGGTGATGGCCGGCCTCGTCCGGCGGCACCTGCCCGAGGTCGGCGACAACGCCGAGATGTTCTGCCTGAACGCCTTGATCATGGCTGGCGCGCTCTCCGCCTACACCTCGCCGCCGCCGAGCCTGCTCGCCGTCTACGAGTCCGAGCCAGCACTCGCGGTCCACCACGTCGACCTGCGGACAGCCCTGCGGCTCGCGATCATCACGTCGCTCGTGGGCATACTGCCGCGCTCCTGAGGCCTCCCCCCGGCCGGGAGATCAACTCGGGTTCCATGAAACCGGGGTGTCCGCCGAGCCGGGACACCCCGGTTTCCGTGAAGGCGAGTGGATCACGCGTGACGCAAGACGGCGCCTGAGGGCGACCTTAAGAAAATTAAGGTCGAGGCTCTTGGAAGTTGAGGATTCTTAAGCTACAAATTTAGGTATGACAGAACAGGCGATGGACTGGCAGGAGCTGACCAGCCTGACCCGGGGGCAGCCGTTCGTCGTCGAGCGGGTGCGCCTGGCGAGCAACGGCGTCGCGATCGAGGGCGAGTTCGAGCTGCCGCAGCTGGCTCAGCTCAACGTCGAGGACCAGGTCTTCGTCACGGCGTTCGTGCGCTGCCACGGTTCGATCAAGGAGATGGAACGCATCTTCGGGGTGAGCTACCCGACGATCAAGTCACGACTCAACCGGATCTCGCAGATGCTCAACTTCGTCGAGACCGACCCGGCGCCCTCGCGAGCCGACATCATCGACCGGTTGCGCCGCGGGGAAATCACCGCACAGCAGGCGTTGGCCGAGCTGGAGGGCCACACGTGATGCCGCAGCTGGTGACCGTCAAGGTCAACCGCCCAGGCCGCCGGCCCCTCCGCTTCTGGGTTCCGGTGCTCCCCGTGGCGCTCCTGCTCTTTCCGGTCCTGGTCCTGGTCGTGCTCGCGGCGATCGTGGCCTGCCTGGTGTTCCGCCTTGGTGTGGTGCGGGCACTCGGCGCCGGCTGGCGCGTCATCTGCGCGCTGCCCGGCGCCCGCTTCGACATCGAGCAGGGCCGCACGGCCGTGTTCGTGGCTATCCGATAGGAGAGGTTCGCATGACCGAACAACGCAAGGACATCCTCGACATGCTGGCCGGCGGCAAGATCACCGCCGAGGAGGCGGAGCAGCTCATCGCCGCCCTCGAACGGGACCAGGCACCGGCGGTGGCAGGCCACGACGCCCGGCCGAAGGGCAAGGTGAAGTACCTGCGGGTGGTGGTGGACGCCACCGACAACGGCGAGCCGTCACGGGTCAACGTGCGGGTGCCACTGCAACTGCTGCGAGCCGGCGTACGGCTGGCGGCGCTGGTCCCGCCGCAGGCCCTGGTCAAGGCCAACGCCTCACTCAGCGACTCGGGTGTGCCGATCGACCTGACGCAGCTCAAGCCCGAGCAGTTGGAGGCGCTCGTGGAGCACCTCGACGACGTGACGGTGGAGGTGGACTCCCCCGATGCCACAGTGCGGGTCTTCTGCGAATAGGCGCCGTCCGATGGGACGGCCCCTCGAGAGGGTGCTGGAACACCCTCCCGAGGCTGCGCCCGCCGCAGCAGAGCACAGGTGAACTGCCAACCTGAAGTCTAGCCACTCACCGGCAACCAGCGGAGGGACCACTCGGACGGGTGGTCCCTCCGCTGCGACAGCCGGAAGACACCACCACCCCTGATGTTGCGCGGATCGTGGGGACGAGAAGACGCGGATCAGCCAGGCGGGGGCGGGCACTCCAGAACCGCGATCGAGTTGCCGGCGAACAGCCCCAGGTGTGGGTGGCCGGAGAAGATCTGGACCGCCTCGTCGTGCGAGCCCGCTTCCACAATGGTGTAGCCGGTCAGAGCGTCGGTGAAGTCCTCGACACCCCGCGCGGTGACCAGCTTCTTCGCGTTCAGCGGAGCGCCGGGGTCGACGATGGCCTTCTCGTTGGCCTGCGCCCACGACGCCCAGGCGTTGATAAATTCGGTCTGCTGCTGTTCGGTGAGCGCGGCCTTGCCGACCTCATCAGCCGCGCCGTTGAAGAGCGCGAGGAACCTGCCCATTCCGGCATCCTATCGCCAGCCTGCTCAGGCCGCCCGAGCCACGATCTCAGGTTGCCCGCCGGTGGCATCATCGATCCGATGAACGTTCGTCGCCTGGCAGCCATCGACATGTACGGCAGCCGAGGAACCACCCGCCGACGGCGGATCATTCTGGCCGAGTTCCTCGTCGGCGTGGTGCTGATGGTGACGTGGGGCTGCTGGCTGCTGGCGTCATCGGACGGCTTCGGCACCCGAGCATTCGGCCTGTGGTTGGTCGGCGCGGGTCTCAACTACGCGCCACTGTCCCTGCACGCGCTCGCACTGATGCGGCCCGGTGCCCTCGACGCCGAGTTGGCCGGCGTCGACACCGACGGGGAACTGCGCCGGTACACAGTGCTTCAGCTCTGGGTCTTCGTGCCGCTCGCACTCGTCGTGTTCGCCATCCGCGACGCACTCGCCCGGCGCAGAACGCGGACGACAGCTCCCTGAGCAACCGCGTAAGCCGGCGAACACTGCAACTGCCTGAAATGGCTCTACGGCCCTCGCGGCGATACGGCACGTGACTGCTCCCCTGCGGCGTCACCGTGGCCTGACGACTGCCGTCCAGCCGCAGATGTCGCTCCCTCTCGTCGCGGTCGACGGACACTCGACCGGGCAGCAGGGGCCGGTCACCGGGTCAGGCCGACCACCGACCACCGCCGCGTGCCGCCGTACCGAATCGTTTATCGGAACCGGCGGCGTCGGTAGGTGATGACCGCGAGGGTCGCGGCGGCGCCGGTGACGGCGAGGACTGGTAAGGGTTTCGTGCGCACCGAGCTGCCGATCCTGGTGGACATGGCGCGAGCGGAGGTGACCACTGACGACTCCGCCTTGCCGGCGGTCTGCGCGCTAGCTTTCGCCGAGCCTTGTATCGCGCCGACGGTGTGCTGTGATTTCTGCCTGACCGACGTGACCCGCTGGGAGGCCTTCTGGCTCACCGTGCGGGCGAGCTGCGTCGCTCTGGTCTTCGCCGACTGCCCGGCCTCGGTGACCCGCCCTCGGAGTCCGCCGACGGCGGTAGTGGCTTTGGTGCGTGCACGGGTTTTGACGTCGGTCTTGGCGGTCAGTGCGGCTACGGTCTCGCCGAGTTCCGCGCGGGTCTGCTGAATGTCCCGGCGGGTCTGGTCGCCGTTTCCGGATGGCGTGCTCATGGCTGCCTCCGACCCGCTGCGCCACGTATCGTCTCGGCGTCGGCTCGTACACTGTCCATGGTGGCTGCGGGCGTGGCGGGCATGGCCTGGCTGACCTGCTTCTTACCGCGTTGGGCTGCGATGGCGGCGGCGATGGCCAGGATCACGGTGACGATCAGGGTGGCCAGAGCGTCGGGCATGATCGCGGCCAGGAGCACCACGACTGTGGCGACGGCGGTCCCGCCGGCGAAAATGCCGAGTATCGCGCCGCCGCCGAGCAGTCCCGCGCCGGCGCCCGCGCGTTTGCCCTTGGCGGTCATCTCCGCCCGTGCCATCGTCAGCTCGTCGCGCACCAGGCGGGTGATCTGATCGGTGGCGCGCTGCACCAACTCTGCGACCGGCGTGTCAACAGACGCGGCGCCGGGCTTCCCGCTAGGCCGTTCTGACATCAGTACTCTCATCTCTCTCGCACACCGCAGTGGTCCCGGGGCTGCCCGGGTCAGCCGTGCTGCGCCGCGGGCGTGCTCACGGGTCCCTGAGGCGAGGCGTCGAAACGCCCGCCGAGCGGCGGGGCGATGCTCTCGTCGAGCTGCCCAGCGACATCACCTCTCGTGGAGTCACCATCCTGCCGGGCACGTCGCAGCGTGAGCATGCCCGCCGCTCCGGTCAGCGTCCCGGCCGCGAAGGCGAGGATGAGTGCTTGCCTCGCCGTGGACTTTCTCTTACGTGCCATGACTACCCCCTGAATCCAACGTGGCTGCATAGTGCTGATTGTCGGACTCGACGGACGAAGCCCGCAGGCAATCGGCAGACTTACACGAGGACGAGCACTGCTCGCGTATCAGTCGCCGGTTTCCTCTTGCGAAGACGCGGCTGTGCGGAAGACTGGGGCATCAGCGGGGGTGCTTGTCCGATCCCTGTCGGACCACAGACGAAGTGCGCGAGCGCCTGGTCATGGCTGACGGCGGAGCCGGCGAGCTGATCGGCGTGGCTGACAAGGGGTGGCGACGTTGAGTGATACGGATCTTGGCGCCCGCAGCGACCGGGGTAGTGAGTACGCCGACCTTTCCCGCCTGGTCCGAGGCGCGGGCCTCCTCGACCGACGACCCCGCCGCTACGCGGCGCGGGCGACGGTGCTGCTGGCTTGTCTCGTGGTGTTGGGCGTGGTGTTCGTGCGGCTCGGGTCGTCGTGGTGGCAGACGGCCACCGCAGCCGGCGTCGCTGTGCTCCTGGCGCAGCTGGCGTTTCTCGGTCACGACGCCGGGCATCGGCAAATCTTCCGCTCCCGCCGGGCGAACGACGTGGTCGGCCTGGTGTGCGCCAACCTGGTGACCGGAATCAGTTACGGGTGGTGGGTCGACAAGCACAACCGCCACCATGCGAATCCGAACACCGAAGGCCGCGACCCCGACATCGTCGTGGCTCCGCTGTCCTTCACCCCGGGTCAGGCTGCGGCGCAGCGCGGCCTGGGGGCGCTGTTCGTCCGGCACCAGGCGGCGCTGTTCTTTCCCCTGCTGCTGGCGGAGGGTCTGCATCTGCACGCCGCCAGCGTCCGGGCGGTCGTCCGCGGCGGCGGACTCAGGCGTCGACGAACCGAGGCCGGCCTGCTCGTCCTGCATTTCGCCGGCTACCTCGGGGCCGTGTTCCTGGTCCTGAGCGTTCCGCAGGCGATCGTGTTCATCCTGGTCAACCAGGCCCTCTTCGGGCTCTACCTGGGCAGCTCCTTCGCCCCGAACCACAAGGGCATGCCCATCCTGAGCGAGGCCGACGACCTCGACTACCTACGTCGACAGGTCCTCACCTCCCGCAACGTGCGCGGCGGCCCGTTCCTCGACGCACTACTCGGTGGGCTCAACTACCAGATCGAACACCACCTCTTCCCCAGCATGCCCCGACCGAACCTGCGCCACGCCCAGCCGCTGATCCGCCAGTTCTGCGCGGAACACGACATCGCCTACCACGAAACGACCCTCATCCAGTCCTGGGCGCAGGGGCTGGCACACCTACGTGCAGTGGGCGCCGCATCGACCCGACCGGGCAACGGCTGAGACTGGTTGGTCACCGGTCGCTGCGGCGGCCAGGGAAAACCGGTCGGGGCGGTGCGCTCAGGCCGGTCAGCGCGTGAGGCCGACCAGCGTCGCCAGTCGCGCCACGCCGGCCGGCGCCGGGTTCGCGCGGGCAACATCGGCGATCACGGTACGCGCCAACGGCCGGCACCGAACCTCAGCCGGCGCGACACTGTCCGCGTCCACCAGCGCACGCGCTGCCCCGCGCAGGTCACCCACCTGGAGGTATGCCCGCGCGACGTCGACTAGGTAGGCGCCCCGGTGCTCAGCCGGCAACCGCCGCCACGTCTCCCGCCGCACGATCGTCGAGTGCCTTTGTAGCGCCGCGTCGGCGTCACCCCGCTGGGCCGCCACCAGCACCCGCGCCAGCTCGACGACCACCGGCCCGAAGCTGGTGTGGTGCGTGTCGTCGTACCCCCGAAGGTTTGCGGCGACGCCCGCGGCCCGGTCGATCAACTCGTCGGCGCGTCGGTGCTCGCCGCAGCCGGCAGCGGCCAGTGCGGCCTGCACCAGCAGCGCCCCACCCACGGCCCTCCCCCAGCGATCGCCCTCGCTCTCGTGATCAAGAGGTTTGCGGCAAGTTTGATCTCCAAAAGCGCCGCAAACCTCTTGATCACCAGCGCGGGTTGACTGTGGAAGGACGCGGTTGGCGGCGGGGAGCAACGCGGCCAGGGCCAGGCGGTCGCGGTCCTGGGCGCGGAGCGCCTGGCCCACCGAGATGGTCGCGGTCGCCGCGAGCAGCGGGTTGTCGCCGGCGGCGGCCATCGCCCGGTCGGCGGCCAGCCAGGCGAGGTCGGCCTCGCCGAGCTTCACCAGCAACGACGAGGTGATCCGGTAAGCCTGCACCAGCAGCTCTGCCGACCGCGCGCCCTGGGCGGCGTCGAGCAGACCCGGCAACACCCGCACCAACTGCCCGTAGTGCGCATGCTGGTAGGTCAACCAGGCATGCCCGACCTGCCTTCTCAGCTCGTCCGTCTGCGGTGGAGCCTGCGGGATGTCGTAGCGGGCGAGCGCGGCCCGGATGTCGTCCACCCCGTCCGGCGTACCCGCCGGGGTGCTCCGCGGCTGGCCGAGCAGCACCTCCGGGTCGACCCGCAGGACGTGGGCCAGTTCCTGGATCAGCGAGTACCGGTCCAGGGTGCGGGCGCCCCTCTCGATCTTGTCCACCCAGCTCTTAGACCTGCGCAACCGGTCGGCGAGCATCTGCTGCGTCATCGACCGCCGCACCCGCCAGCTCGCCACGCGGCGGCCGATCGGGATGTCATCGCTGGTCACGCCGCCACCGCCGGTCCGGGACCGCGCGGGTCGTATCATCCACGGGTACGCGCTCCGCCTCAGCCTGAGCGAGGAGACGCTGTTTGGCAGCCTCCCGCTCGGCGGCCTCACCCTTGTTCTCCAGACCGTTGTCGTCCTGCCCGCTCATCCCCGCCTCCTCCGGTGGAGGCCCAGCAGCTCAGGATCGATCGTTGCCGCGCTGGGCCATCAGGACGTGCTCACGTCCCAAACCGGACAGTAGGGCTGATTGGTGATGCAGTGATTACTGGCAGTTATGCGGCCAGATTGATGCCGATACGGCCGGCGAGCAAGCGCAACTCGTCGGGGATGGCGCGGCGCTGGGCGCGCTGGGCCAGGGTCACCACGGCATCGCGGGCAAGGGGGTTAATGGCGAACGGGATGGGCGCTGCCCGCTCGGCCTGCACGAATGCGGCTAGCGCCTCGACGTCACGGCGACCGCCGTCCGCCAAGGCACGTCCGAGGTCGAGCCAGTAGGACTGTTGGCGGATGGACGCTGCGAGCACCTGCGGTCGGACCGTCCGAGACAACTCAATGACCCGGCCGGAATCGCCCTGTTCGGCCGCGATGGACATCTCCCACAGCCCGACATTGGTTGGCCCGAACCCACAGCCGTTGAACCCGGCCCCGTCGAGCGGATCCCCAAGCGTTGCCGCCTCACGGGCTGCCTCGGCAAGGTGATCGCGAGCTACGTCCAAACGACCGCTCACCGTTGACGTCAACGCGGCTGAGAGATGGAGCTGTCCGAGCATCTGTCGCACCCGCTCGTCGGCGGCGTCGGCCTGAAGCTCAATCAGTGACCGGTCGGCGGCGCGGGCCGCGACCGGTGCGGATTCGATCGGCAGGCTCTGCGCATAGGCGAAACGGGAGGCCGCGATCCAGGCCGGGTCTTCGGTGTCTTCGGCGACCGCCCCAGCGAGTCGGGCGGCGTTAAGGGCCAGATGACGGTAGCCAAGGTTCCGCAGGCAGGTGGCGGCTTGGTAGGCGACCTGGACGAGCGCTTTGCCACCTACGGCGGCGGCTTCAAGCAGGAGAGTGGGCAGCATACGAGCCATCGCCGGGTAGCTGCACGAGGTGCGAAGCTGCTCAGCGCGGGCGATCTCGGCCGCCAGGCGATCGGCCGCGTAGGTCGACGGACGGCGCTCGCCGTCCTCGATTTCTATCAGAGCCGACCAGATCGCCGGCACGCACTCGGCGGCGCTCTCGCGGGCCGGATCACCGGACTCGGCACCCTGACCGAGCAGGTCAGCGACCGTGACCTGGAGTGCGGCAGCAAGAGCGACCAGTGTGGAGCGACGGTCGATGGTCTTGCGACCCGACTCGACCTGCGACACGTACGACTGAGTAACGCCAGCCAGCCCGGCAAGGACGGCCTGAGTCATCCCGCCACGACGCAGCCGCCAGTACTTGATCCTGGCACCGATGGTGTCCGGCCTAATCACCATGCCTCCACCACTCCCAGCTAGAGGACCGGGGTAGCGGCCACGCCCCCACCCCTGCACCTGTTGGACGTTACACCGGCCAACCGTTGTAGTGCTGACGCTGATGCTGCGGGCCTAGACGAGCCCGCCGGCTGTACACGCTCGCCACGATCGCCGCCCGCTACTGGCGTCCCAACAAATCGTTCGCTCCATGACAGCGAGTTGGTGCGGCCGCAGTCCGCAGTAGACGGAGGGTAGGTTCGATGCAATACAGAATCAGGCAGAGACTTGGAAGCCCACCATCGCATCTATCAGGTCATGCACTAGCTCTACGCCCGCTCGACCAGACACTGCGAAAGCAATATCATCGAAGCTGCAACTAAATAGGCGTGCTCGGCGGGGGTTGAAGAGGCTGATTTCTTCCACTTCTAGTCCGGACGCGTACCTCATCGCACTGTAAATCAAAATTTGGCGAAGATCCGTCCCTCGAAAGGGGCGCACAACCGTCTTGACCTCTACGAGGTGATTCGAATCCGCCATGTCGCCATAGGCTGAGTTCACGACCCCGCACCCAGGTACACGGTAGAAGAAGGTCGGATCGGTCATGGTTTGCGCCAAGGTTAGAAGGTTCTGCTGAATCAGCGAGACCTCGAGTCTTTCCGACTGGGACAGCGGCAAATCTCCGAATTGCCCGCGCGGCAGTAACGATACCAAGCTGGCGGCCGCTCGTTCCGCCTCAACGTCGTCTTCACCTAGAGGTGCCCCGACAGCGGCGCGGCGAAAGGCAGTCTCTGCAATAACGGCGCTCCTGTAACCGTCATGGGTTACGTGCACCGGCACCCCTAGCTGCAATTCGTTTTCGTTGATCCACCGCACCACTTGCTCCATCATAGGAGCATGCCGACGCCATATCGAACCCTGCAGCGAAAACCGGCGGACGGAAATCATACCGGGATCGACCATCCCGAGATATTGGTGCGCTCGGCTGCCCACTTTTGAACTACATCATCAAAAGAACCGGGCTCGGGCCTGTTCGCGCGCCGCCAGTGACTACCTTCGTCACCCAACGCATAACTGGCGACTCTGAAAGCTCGCTTCACCCAGGCATGATCTGTACCGAAGTAGTTCTTCCTGTCGCTAACCCAATACCCAACGTTCCACTTCGCGAGCGCAAGCAGGATATCCCTTTGGATGTTCGGGGCGGATTCCATGCTATAGCCATGGCGTGCGCCGTAAATGCGAATCAGCATCCGCTCATTCGGCCTACTCGGGCTCGCCGCAAGAACTCTGACGATATAGGCCAGATTCAGGTCGTTCTTCGCGATATAATGCTCATCCTCAACTAATCCCCTAACCGTGGCCTGGATCCCGTCGGCGGCAGCTCTATCGTCTAATTGATCGAGGCACTGGCGCACCGCCAGCATGACCTGGGGAATCACTGGAGCGAGCGTCTCGACGTTCTCCAGAAGCGAGACAACGGCTTGAACCCTGCTTTCCTCGTCCATGTACTGGAGAGCGCCTACAAGTTTTCTCGTCAGGCTTACATGAATTCGGCCTTTGGTAATCTCGTCTCGCAGCAAACTCAATATATCGAACTCGGATATTTGGGCCATCATCCGCTCGTAGTCATCGACTGCCGTCGTGGAATAAGGGTCGAAATGGAGTCGAAGGCCAAGAAATTTGCCAGCTGTACCTGGATCACCCTGCTGTTGCGATTCTGTGATCATCTGATACTCGGCGGCCGTCATAATCCGGGTTTTAGCTTTTTGGAGAGAGAGCCCCCCATTTCGCATCAACTTCTCGGAAAGCATGCCGATGCAGCGGTGAGCCGATTGCAGATCATTTACAAAGAAGCGGTAGTCGTCGGCATACCGACAGAATTCGCCCGCGTGAGCCTCGGCCAATAGAAGCCGATCGACCTGATTGAGAACCAATTCTGAAAGCAATCTCGCTGCATTGCCTCCGACTGGTAACCCGTAAGAACTCCCGCCGCTCAACTTGGTGAGAATTGCGATGATTTGCTTGGAACGTTCCTTACTCGGATTGTCGACGCTGTGGAGAGCGTTCTCGAGTCGGTGATGGTATATTCGTGAGTAGAAATCCGCAATGTCGACACTTACCACATACGCGTGCCGAAGGGCGAGTTCGTTACACCTCTCTTGGAACCCCTTCCACCCGTCGAGCTTGAACATACCTTTGCTCGGGTCAGATTCGTACCTGTAGGAGAATACTGTTTGCTCATCCGGACCGATTCGGGATTCCTCGATTTCCGGAGCAAGACTTTCCACGATTCCGAGGAGGTAAGCGTTCCATAGCGGATCAATTTGCGTAGCCCACCTGTAACCCGCGTAACCGACAGGGGCTAAAGATGAATGGCTGGTTATAGGCGTACGAGAGAGGCTTCCGTCGAAATCCTGGGACATAACCTGCAAAAGGTCAACAATCTCATCTTGACGATCGTGAAAAACATGATTCTCGAACGGGAAGGGAAAGACATCCGTATCGCCTTTGGTGGCTACATTCGCGACAGCTCGCTCGAAGGACGATCGTTGAATCAGCGGCATTTGAACCTCAAGCATCTTCTCTACGGGATCGGCAAAGCTAACCCGATCCACCGAAAACTTCAAGCTGAAGATTGCGCTTGAGTCCCTACCCTGTCCGCTTTGACCGCCTTTTGCGCAATCGACCGTTAGGTCTCTGTTGCTTAACAGCCGATTTGTAGGTCAGCGTATACAGCTGTTCCTGTCCGATCCCAGAAATAGCCGCCACAGGCTCTCGACGAGCGAAGCGAAGCATCTGCAGTAGCGGCGACGAGGATGTCACGAACCTTGGGTTAGATTCCGTGACCGCCATTGGTCAGGCCGCTTAAGGTGAGCAAGGCGCCTCACAACGCCACGATCGCCGCAGTCTCCGCCGGCAACTGGATGCGGTCCCGCATCACCGTGACCCCCTCCCCCGTAGCCAGCAGCACCCGCCGAGCCACCCCAGGCAGCGACACTCCCTGCCCCCGCCCAGCGAAGTTGGCCACAACCAGCGTGTCCCCCCGCCGCATCACCAAGAACTGGTCCCCGTGCTGCACAGACACTGCGGACAACCGAGGATCAGAGAGATCAGGACGAGACCGCCGCAGCCCAATCAACCGCTGGTAGAACGACAACATCGATGCATGCTCAGGCTTGTCCAGCTCCGCCCAGTCCAACCGCGAGCGCACGAACGTCTCCGGGTCCTGCGGATCGGGCACGTCCCCCTCCGGCCACCCGTGCGAAGCGAACTCCCGCCGCCGCCCGGTCCGCACCGCAGAGGCCAACTCCGGCTCCGGGTGCGAGGTGAAGAACTGCCAAGGCGTGGAAGCAGCCCACTCCTCCCCCATGAACAACATCGGAGTGAACGGCGCGGTCAGCAGCAGCACAGCGCCAACCCGCAGCAGGGACGGAGACAACGAAGCGGAGATCCGATCCCCGGTAGCCCGGTTCCCGATCTGATCATGGTTCTGCAAATAAGCAACGAGCCGATGCCCAGGCACCCGCGAATCCAGGGGCCGCCCATGGTGCCGGTTCCGGAAGCTCGACCAGGTCCCCGCGTGGAAGAACCCACCCGTCAGCACGTCCGACAGCGTCTCCAGGGACCCGAAGTCCCCGTAATACCCCTGCCGCTCACCAGTGAGAAGAGTGTGCAGCGCGTGGTGCGCGTCGTCGTTCCACTGGGCGTGCAGCCCGAACCCGCCAGCCTCCCGAGGGGTGATCATCCGCGGGTCGTTGAGGTCGGATTCCGCGATCAAAGACAACGGCCGCCCCAGGTGCGTCGACAGCGACTCCACCTCGATGGCCAGCTCTTCCAGCAGCGGCACCGCCCGGGTGTCCGGCAACGCGTGCACGGCATCCAGGCGTAGCCCGTCGACGTGGTAGTCGCGCAGCCACATGAGGACGCTGTCGATGATGTAGCGGCGTACCTCGTCGGAGTGCGGGCCGTCCAGGTTGACCGAGCGGCCCCAGCTGTTGCTCTGCTCGGCGAGGTAGGGGCCGAACCGCGGCGCGTAGGCCCCGGAGGGCCCGAAATGGTTGTAGACAACGTCGAGGATCACCCCCAGCCCCTTGGCGTGGGCGGCGTCGACGAACCGTTTCAGACCGTCGGGGCCGCCGTAGGGCTCATGCGGGGCGTACCAGCAGACGCCGTCGTACCCCCAGTTGTGTTCGCCGTTGAAGGCGTTGACCGGGAGCAGCTCGATCAGGTCGACGCCCAGGTTCACCAGGTGGTCGAGGCGGTCGATGGCCGCGTCGAAGGTGCCTTCCGGGGTGAAGGTGCCGATGTGCAGCTCGTAGAGGATGCTGCCGGGCAGCTGCCGGCCCGTCCACGAGGAATCAGTCCACTGGAACGCAAGGTGGTCGTAGCGGCGGCTCGGCCCGTGCACTCCCGCAGGCTGCCACGGTGACCGGGGGTCGGGCAGCGCGGTTTCGTCGTCGTTCAGCAGAAAGGAGTAGTCGAGGCCGGCGTCGGGCACCTCGACCTGCCACCAGCCGTCAGCGGCGGCGCGCATCTCGTGGTCGGTGTCGCCGGGCAGGCGCAGCCGCACCCGCGTCGCGTCCGGTGCCCAGACGGTGAATTCGGTCATGAAGCGGCCTCCGCGTCATTGGTGGGAGGAGCCAGCAGAGCGACGGGGTAGTCGGCCAGGAGATTGTCCAGCGGCGTCTCTCCGCCACTGTAGACCCGGCCGGTGAACAGGTCCTTCATCTCGTGAACGGGAAGTGACAGGGCTGTGTCACACCACCCGCCGGCGCGTGCCAGGCCCAGCGGCAGCCGGGTCGCAACGGCGATCACGCCGCCCCGATCGAAGGCCACCACGTGCCGGCCCACTGGCCCGTGCGCCGGCACCGGCCGATAGGTGGTGAACAGCTCCGGGTGCGCCCGCCGCAACCGCAGGGTCCGCGACACGACGAGCAGCTTCGCCGCGCCGTCGGTGTCGATCGGGGGACGCCAGCCGCCGTCGATGCGTGCCAGCAACTCTCGGCGTACGTCGAAGTCGACCGGGCGGCGGTTGTCCGGGTCGACGAGGGAGTTGTCCCACAGCTCGGTGCCCTGGTAGGTGTCCGGCACCCCGGGCATGGTGAGTTGGATCAGCTTCTGCCCGAGCGAGTTGCACCAGCCGGCCGGGGCGATGGCGGCGGCGAGTTCGGTCAGCTCGTCGTGCAGGCTCGGGTCGTCGTACATCAGGTCGACCACGGCGTGCACTGCCTGTTCGAAGGCCGGGTCGGGGTCCGCCCAACTGGTCGAGGCCCCGGCCTCCCGGGCGGCCTTCTCGACGTACGCGTGCAGCCGTTCCCGTTCGATCGGCCACGCGCCGACGGCGGTCTGCCAGAGCAGGTGGGCGAAGGCCGGGTCGGGCAGCGGGGCGTACTCCATCCAGGTCTTGACCTGCTCGGCCCAGCGGCCCGGCAGTTCGCTGAGCACGGCGAGCCGGGCGCGGACGTCCTCGCCGCGTTTGGTGTCGTGGGTGGAGAGGGTGGTCATGCTGGCGGGCCAGCGGACCTGCTGGGCGGTGGCGAAGCGGTGGAACTCCGCCGGCGGCACCCCGAAGTGGGCGGGGTTGTCGCCGACCTCGTTGAGCGCCACGAACCGGCTCCAGCGGTAGAACGCGGTGTCCTCGACACCCTTGGCCATCACGGCACCGGTGAGCTGTGGGAACCGTTGGGCCAGCTCGTCGTCGGGGTCGCGCAGCCGACGGGTGACCGCGTCCAGTGCGCCGGCCAGGTCGGGGCGGCGGCGGCCGGCCTCGGAGCGGGCGGCGGCGAGGTGCCGGGCGCCGTGCGGCGGGTAGCCGCGGTAGACGGCGAACGCGGCGGCCAGCTCGGCGAGGGCCGCGCGGGCCTGCTCGGTGGGCACCTCGGGGGCGAGGGCGGCCAGCCGGGTCAGCTCGGCGGCGAGCAGTTGGGTGGCGGCGGCCAGTTTGGTGGTGTGGGTCAGGTCCTCCCAGGAGGTGTGCTGCCCGGTCAGGCGGTTGTCCAGCGCGGTGAAGTCACCCTCGGCGTCGGTGTCGACGAAGAGCCCGCCGACTGCGGCCAGGGCGTCGTAGCCGGTGGTGCCGTCCACCGGCCAGTCCGGCAGCTCCTCGCCGTACTCCAGGATCTTCTCCACCACGAGCCAGGCGTCCGGCGCGGCCTCCCGCAGCCGGGTCAGGTAGCCGGCCGGGTCGCGCAGCCCGTCCGGGTGGTCGACGCGGATGCCGTCGACCTCCCCGGCGGCGGCCCAACGCAGGATCAGCTCGTGGGTGGCGGCGAACACCGCCGGGTCCTCCACGCGCAGACCTGCCAGGCCCGCGATGGCGAAGAACCGGCGGTACGTCAGCTCGGCGTCACCGCGCCGCCAGGAAACCAACTCGTAGTGCTGCCGGTCGTGCACCTCCCGGGCGCTGCCGTCGCCGGTGCCGTCGGCGACCGGAAAGCGGTGCTCGTGGTAGCGCAGCTCCCCGTCGACCACCTTGAGGTCGTCGAGGGCGGCCGGGTCGTCGGCGAGCACCGGCAGCAGCAGCCGGCCCCGGTCCCAGTCGATGTCGAACCAGTCGGCGTACGACGAGTCGCGCCCCCGGCGCAGCACGTCCCACCAGGGCGGGTTGGCGGCCGGTACGGCGACCCCGGCGTGGTTGGGCACGATGTCGACGACCAGGCCGAGTTGCTTGTCGCGCAGCGCGCGCAGCAGCCGCTGCCGGGCGGCCTCCCCGCCCAGCTCCGGGCTCACGGCCCGGTGGTCGACCACGTCGTAGCCGTGCTGGGAGCCGGGGGTGGCGGTCAGCAGCGGGGCGCTGTAGAGGTGGCTGACGCCGAGGTCGTCCAGGTAGTCGACGATCGCGGCGGTGGCGTCCAGGTCGAACCCGGGGCGGACCTGCACGCGGTAGGTGGCCTTCGGAGGGGTGGCCGGCATGTCAGATCATCCTCTCCAACACGACGAGGGAGCGGTCCGGCACCCGGATGGTGCCGCCCGCGCTGATCACCGTGGCGTCGTCCGGCTCGGGGTCGGCGGTGCTGATCACCCGTTCCCACTTCTGGCCGTACTCGCTGCCGGGCATGGTGAAGTCCAGCGGTGCGTCGTGGGCGTTGAAGCAGAGCAGGAACGACGCGTCGTGGTGCTTCTGGCCGTACTGGCCGCGCTCGCGGATGCCCTCGCCGTTGACGAAGAGCGCCACCGAGCGGCCGAAGTCGTTGCCCCAGTCCTCGCCGGTCATCTCCCGCCCGTCCGGGGTGTGCCAGGCCAGGTCGGGCAGCGGCTCGTCGATGCCGCGCCCGTTCACCGGCAGGCCGGTGAAGAACCGGCGGCGGCGGAACACCTGATGCCGCTTGCGGAAGTCGGTGAGCGTCTGCACGAACTCCAGCAGCTGCTCGTCGACGTTGTCCCAGTCGACCCAGGCCAGCTCGCTGTCCTGGCAGTAGACGTTGTTGTTGCCGCGCTGGGTGCGGCCCAGCTCATCACCGTGACCGATCATCGGCACGCCCTGCGACAGCATCACTGTGGCCAGGAAGTTACGCCGCTGCTTGGCCCGCAGGGCGAGGACCGCCTCGTCGTCGGTGTCGCCCTCAACGCCGCAGTTCCAGGACCGGTTGTGGCTCTCGCCGTCCCGGTTCTCCTCACCGTTGGCCTCGTTGTGCTTGTCGTTGTACGACACCAGGTCGTTGAGGGTGAACCCGTCGTGCACTGTGACGAAGTTGATGCTGTGGAACGGTCGGCGGCCGTCGTCCTGGTAGAGGTCGGCGGAGCCGGAGATCCGGGACGCGAACTCGGCGAGGGTGGCCGGCTCACCGCGCCAGAAGTCCCGCACTGTGTCGCGGTACTTGCCGTTCCACTCCGTCCACAGCGGCGGGAAGTTGCCCACCTGGTAACCGCCGGGGCCGACGTCCCACGGTTCGGCGATCAACTTCACCCGGCTGACCACCGGGTCCTGCTGCACCACCTCGAAGAAGGTGGACAGCCGGTCCACCTCGTAGAACTCGCGCGCCAGGGTGGCCGCCAGGTCGAACCGGAAGCCGTCGACGTGCATCTCGGTCACCCAGTAGCGCAACGAATCCATGATCAGTTGCAGTGAGTGCGGGCTGCGCACGTTGAGGCTGTTGCCGGTGCCGGTGTAGTCGACGAAGTAGCGGCGGTCCTCCTCGCTGAGCCGGTAGTAGCTCGGCGCGTCCACGCCCTTGAAGCTCAACGTCGGCCCGAGGTGGTTGCCCTCGGCGGTGTGGTTGTAGACCACGTCGAGGATGACCTCGATGCCGGCGGCGTGCAGCGCCTTCACCATGCCCCGGAACTCCTGCACCTGCTGCCCGGTCCGGCCCAGCGCCGAGTAGCCGTGGTGCGGGGCGAAGAAGCCGATGGTGTTGTAGCCCCAGTAGTTGCGCAGCCCCAGGTCGACGAGGCGGTTGTCGTGGATGAACTGGTGCACCGGCATCAGCTCGATCGCCGTCACCCCGAGCCGGGTCAGATAGTCGATCATCGGCGGGGAGGCGATGCCCGCGTACGTGCCGCGCAGCTCCTCCGGGATGTCCGGGTGGCGCATGGTCAGCCCGCGCACGTGCGCCTCGTAGATCACCGAGTGGTGGTAAGGGGTGCGCGGCGGCTTGTCGTTGCCCCAGTCGAAGTACGGGTTGACCACCACCGACTTCGGCATGAACGGCGCCGAGTCGGTCTCGTTCATCCGCTCCGGCTCGTCCAGGTCGTAGTCGTAGACCGCCGGGTCCCACTGGACGTCACCGTCGATGGCCTTGGCGTACGGGTCGATCAGCAGCTTGTGCGGGTTGCAGCGCAACCCGTTCGCCTGGTCGTACGGGCCGTGCACCCGGTAGCCGTAGCGCTGGCCCGGCTCGATGCCCGGCAGGTACGCGTGCCACACGTACGCGTCGACCTCGCGCAGCTCGACGCGGCGCTCCGCGCCGGTGTCCCACTCGTCGAAGAGGCACAGCTCGATCCGCTCGGCCACCTCGGAGAAGATGGCGAAGTTGGTGCCCATCCCGTCGTAGGTGGCGCCCAGGGGGTACCGCTCGCCCGGCCAGACCTGCATGTCGCTCCTTCAACCCATGGTCATGTGCGCACCGGCCGAGATCGCCCGCGCGCACGCAGGTAGTGCCCCCGGCCCGGGCGCGCCAATCCATCCTTCCAGGCGCTGCCCGGAAAACACCTGTCTGATGCGCGCTACGCCCCTCAGGTGTCCTCCGTCACGATGACCCTTTTGAGGGTGCGTTCTTGGGCTCGATGGACTTTCCTTGATCGGGGACAAGCGTCCGCGCGTGCCCGCCAGGCCCTCGGCCACCCCTTACACCTCTCGCTCCGCCGCCACCGACGCCGGCGCGTACCACCATGCATGGACGGAGATTGATGTGACGACCCTGCGGGTCGACGAGCAGCTCGCTGCCACCAAGGACCGGGCCCACCGGCCCACACTGACCTCCCGGCCCCAGCTGCCGACCCAGCCCGGTCTTCCCGCGCAGTCCGGCCTGTCGGCGCAGCCCGGCACGCCAGTGCCGGCGCAGTCCGGCCCCGGGGTGCCCCCGCAGACCCGTCGCATCCTCATGCTGTCCTGGGAGTACCCGCCGGTGCTCGTCGGCGGTCTCGGTCGACACGTGCACGCGTTGTCCGTCGCTCTCGCCGCCGCCGGCCACGAGGTCACCGTCGTCACCCGCCACTCCGAGGGCGCACCGCTGGAGGAGTACGCCGACGGCGTGCGCATCCTGCGCGCCCCCGAGGACCCGGTGGCCTTCCCGCTCGCCACCGGCTCGCTGCTGGCCTGGACCATGGCCTTCAACCACACCCTCACCCGCACCGCGCTGCGCGCCACCCAGGCCGGCTCGTACGACGTCATCCACGCCCACGACTGGCTCGTCGCGCACACCGCGATGACGTTGCGCGACCACCTGGACATCCCGCTGGTCAGCACGATCCACGCCACCGAGGCCGGCCGGCACCAGGGCTGGCTGCCGGAGGAGATGAACCGCACCATCCACGGCGTCGAGCAGTGGCTCAGCAGCGAGTCCAACCGGGTGATCGTCTGCTCCGGGTACATGCGCGACGAGGTGAACGCGCTCTTCGGCGTACCGGCCGGGCGGGTCGACGTGGTCGCCAACGGCGTGGAGCCGCACCGCTGGCGGGTGCCCGCGCGTGCCGTGGCCGCCGCCCGCGCCCGCTTCGCCGGTAACGGCCCGCTGGTCACCTTCGCCGGCCGCCTGGTGTACGAGAAGGGCGTCCAGCACCTGATCGCCGCGCTCCCCCGGCTGCGCGAGCGGCACCCCGGGCTGCGTGCCGTGATCGCCGGCGACGGCCCGTACCGCGCCGAGTTGGAGGCCGAGGTGCACCGCCGCGGCCTGGGCGGCATGGTCACCATGCCGGGCTTCCTCGGCGGCACCGACCTGCCGGCGCTGATGGCCGCGTCCGACTGCTTCGCCGTGCCGAGCATCTACGAGCCGTTCGGCATGGTGGCCCTGGAGGGCGCCGCGGCCGGCGCTCCCCTGGCCGTCGCCGCCACCGGTGGCCTCGGCGAGATCGTCGAGCCGGGCGTCACCGGGATGACTTTCCGCCCGCACGACCCGGACAGCCTCACCGACGCGGTGGACGCGCTGCTGTCGGACCCCGACCGTTCCCGCGTCATGGCCCGCCGCGCCCGCCGGATGGTCCACGACCAGTACGGTTGGGCCGCGATCGCCCAGCGCACCGCCGCCAGCTACGCCGCCGCCATCCACCACGACGCCGCGTTCACCGCCGAGCGCGCCGAGCAGCGGATGTCGCAGGGTCGGGCCCTCCCGGCGCTACCCGAGGGCAACCTGCTCGCCGCCGCCGGCCTGCGCTGACGGTCCGCCGGCGCGGGCTCGGGCTGGACTCGACCTGACCCGGCTCGGTCCGGTGGCTCGGGCCCCGATCCGGCTCGACCTGACCCGGCACGGGCGGGGCGCGGTTGATCGACTCGGTTTTGTTGAAGTCGGGGTGTCCCGGTGCTGGGGACCCCGCGACTTCCGGAAAGCCGAGTCGATCATGTTGTGGCGAGCGTGCCGGACAGCTCCGCGCTGAGCGCCGGTGCGCCGGGCGAGTAGCTCGCCGCCGGGCAGCTCAATCTCGGGCCGTCGGGCCGGGACCGCGCAGCCCGGCGCTGGTCGGCCGGGGCTGTCAGAATGTGCGGATGTCTCGTCCTGTCGACGCCCTGGATGCCAGCTTTCCGATCGCCGCCTCGATCGCGCTGGACCTGATCCGACGCCTCGAGGTGACCGAGCAGTGGTCGAGCCCGAGCGCGCTGCCACACCTGTCGGTGGGTGGGCTGGCGTGTCACCTGGGGCGTCAGGCGGTACGCGCCGCGGAGCTGCTGCCCGCCCCGAGCGATCTGCCCACCCTGGAGTCGGCCGACAACCACTACGAGCGGGCCGCCTGGGTCACCGAGGGTTCCCCGGACAAGGCCTCCGTCGCTGCCGGCCCCGACGAGGCCGACGCCGTACGCGGGCCGGCCGACCTGCACGCCCGTTCCGCCCAGGCGCTGGAAGAGGTCGGCGACCTGCTCTCCCGGGGCGCCGCCCGCGACGTCGTGCCGATCCCGTGGCAGGGCTGGGCCCTTCCGCGCGGCGAGTTCCTGCTCACCCGTCAGCTGGAGATCGTGGTCCACTCCGACGACCTCGCGGTGAGCATCGGCGTGCCCACACCGGAGTTCCCGGCGGACGTCTTCGACCCCGTACGCGACCTGCTGGTTCGCCTGGCCGTGCGTCGCAACGGTCAGTCCGCGCTGATCAGCGCACTGAGTCGCAGCGAGCGAGCCCGGAACATCTCCGCCTTCTGACCGCCCGCCCCGTCGCCGCCCACCCGGGGCCCGCCGCCCCGCCCTTGATCGACTCGGCTTCCTGAAAGTCGGGGTGTCCCGGCACGAGCAACACCGCGCCTTCAAGGAACCCGAGTCGATCAAGAGGGGACGGGGCGACCCGACCGGGAGAACGCCGCAGGCCGCCGACCCGGAGGGGTCGACGGCCTGCTGGCGAAGCGAGGAGCGGGTCAGCGCTCGCCGAAGGGGACGTAGTCCCGCTCGGCGGAGCCGACGTAGACCTGCCGCGGACGGCCGATCTTGGTCTCCGGGTCGCTGATCATCTCGCGCCACTGGGCGATCCAGCCGGGGAGCCGGCCGAGCGCGAAGAGCACCGTGAACATCTTGGTCGGGAAACCCATGGCCTTGTAGATCAGGCCGGTGTAGAAGTCCACGTTCGGGTAGAGCCGCCGGGAGACGAAGAAGTCGTCGGCGAGGGCGATCTCCTCCAGCTCCATGGCGATGTCCAGCAGCGGGTCAGGCTTGGCCATCCGGCCCAGCACGTCCTGCGCGGCCTTCTTGACAATCGCCGCCCGCGGGTCGTAGTTCTTGTAGACCCGGTGGCCGAAGCCCATCAGCTTGACGCCGTCCTGCTTGTCCTTGACCTTGCGGACGAAGGACCGGACGTCGCCGTCGCCGGCGTGGATCTGCTGGAGCATCTCCAGCACCGCCTGGTTGGCACCACCGTGCAGGGGGCCGAACAGCGCGTTCACGCCAGCCGAGACCGAGGCGAACAGGTTGGCGTTGCTGGAACCGACCAGGCGGACGGTCGACGTGGAGCAGTTCTGCTCGTGGTCGGCGTGTAGGACGAAGAGCATGTCCAGCACCTTCGACATCACCGGGTCGACCACGTACGGCTCCGCCGGCACGCCGAACGTCATCCGCAGCAGGTTGTCCACGTACCCCAGCGAGTTGTCCGGGTACAGCAGCGGCTGACCGATGGACTTCTTGTACGCGTACGAGGCGATGGTGGGGACCTTCGCCATCAGCCGGACCGTGGAGATCTCCACGTGCTCGGAGTCGAACGGGTCCAGGCTGTCCTGGTAGAAGGTGGAGAGGGCGCTCACCGCGGACGAGAGCACCGCCATCGGGTGGGCGTCCCGGGGGAAGCCGTCGAAGAAGCGGCGCATCTCCTCGTGCAGCAGCGAGTGCCGCCGAATCCACTCGGTGAACTCGGTCAGCTGCTGCTCGGTCGGCAGCTCACCGTAGATGAGCAGGTAGGAGACCTCCAGGAAGGAGGACTTCTCGGCCAGCTGCTCGATCGGGTACCCCCGGTAACGCAGGATGCCCGCGTCGCCGTCGATGTAGGTGATCGCGGATGAGGCAGCGGCGGTGTTGACGAAACCGGGGTCGTACGTCGTCATCCCGGTTTCCTTCAGCAGCTTGCTCACCCCGATACCGGCGGGGCCCTCGACCGCAGGATGCACCGGCATCGACAGCTGCCCACCGGGGTGATCGAGCTTGACTTCCGTCATGTGGTTCCTCGCTTCGCCGGCAGATCTACGTTGAATTGCCTTCGCTTCTACCGTAATTGCGGCTCAGGGGACAACGCCCGCCGTGGTTCGGCGGTGAGGTATGCGTCACCCGATTCCCGACCGGGCGGCCGGGAAACCCGTTATCCCGCCAGACGGGAACGGACCGGACCGACCCCGGGAGCAAGGCCGGACCAACCCCGAAGCCAGGTCACGACAGGGCGAGGCGTCGCAGCGTACCGTCCGTCGCGACCTGGAAGACGTCGAGCTGGTTGGTGCCGGCGTGGAACAGCTTGTCGTCGGCGAGCAGCGCGGCGAACCGGCGTCCGCCGGGGTCGGCGGGCACCACCGGGACGACGGCCCCGATGCGGCCGTTGACGGCGACCGCAAGCAGGGTGCCGTCCGGGATCCGGTCCGGGACGTCGCCCCAGACGAGCGCCGGGAGGGTGCCGGTGTCCGGGTCCGTGGCGGTGAAGGCGGCCAGGTCGGCGACGCGGGCGCTGCCGGCGGCCGGGCCGGCGCGTACCTCGGTGCCGACCAGGGGGTGCGGTGTCGGCAGGGGTGGCGGGGTGGGCACGCCACCGGGGAAGGTGACCGGTTCGCCGGGGCGGTCGTAGAAGTGCTTCGTCCCGTCGGTGCGGGGGGCCTGCCGGGCGGAGCGCCCGTCGACAGGCCAGGGCAACCGGATGCCCGCCTCGTCGGCCACCGTCGGCAGCAGGTCGACGTGTTCCCAGTTGCGGTCGTCCACCCGGCCGGCCTGCTGCCGGGGTTCCTTGACGAACGTCGGCACCCAGGCGACCTCGCTGGCGGCGGCCTTGATGGCGTCCATGCCCCGGCCCTGGGCGCCGGGGCGGAAGCTGACCCCGTGGTCGGCGGTCACCACGACGAGGGCCTGGTCGTAGAGGCCGTTGGCGCGCAGCGTCCGCAGCGTCTCGCCGATCAGCCGGTCGGTGTAGCCGAGCTGGGCGAGGTGCCGCTGCCGGGCCAGGTCGACCCAGCCGGCACCGTCGTTGGGCAGGTCCTCGGGGGCGTCGTAGCGCGCCCCGGACGGCAGGTAGGCCCACGGTGAGTGGGGCATCAGCAGGTGCAGGAAGTGCAGGGTGGGCCGGGTCGACGGCTTCAGCCCGGCCAGGAAGCTGGTGAACCGGGCCGGTTGGTTGTCGTCCAGGCTGTCCCAGCGGAACTTCGGGTCGGCCGGCACGGGTTCGGCGGCGTCCAGGCCGGCCTCGGCGCGGGTCTGCTCGCGGTAGGAGTCTTCCGGGTCGACGGCGCTCTCCGTCGGCCCGGCGACCCGGCCGAGCAGCTTGCCGGTCTCCCGGACCAGCACGCCCAGCCCCTGTTCCGGCGTGACCGGCTGCTCGCAGCGACTGGGTGGGCAGAGCCGGGTGATGCTCTCCTCGGCGCGGATGTCGTACAGGCCGCCGAAGGCGGTGAAGATGTTGTCCGGGTACTGCGAGTAGTGCGGGGCGACCGGCTTGGCCGGGTAGCGGCCGGTGAGCATCGCCGGCAGCGCGTTGGGCGTCCACCCGCTGACCCCTGTGGAGTTGCGGTACCAGGTGGAGCCGCCGGCCAGCTCGGCGAAGTGCGGGTACCGCGCGGCGTCGACGTTCCCGTCCGCGCCGAGCAGGCTGACCAGTGGCAGCTCGTCGAGAATCAGCATGACCACCGGCGGGTGCACGGCCGAGCCCTGCGCTGTGCCGGCCGCCCCGCCGTCGCCGCGCGGCAGGACCACCGTCGAGGTGGGCGAGGCGAGCAGGAAGAGCGCCACGAAGGCCACCGGGCCGGCGGCGGCCAGTCGCAGCACCCGACCCGGCGCCCGCCACCGCCGGTGCGCGGCCGCGCCGGCGGCTCCGGCCAGCACCGCCACCAGCAGCAGCGGTACGCCCCGAAGTGGCGTCACGTGTCGGCCCACCTGCACGGCGAGGGCGGCGACCAGCAGCCCGACCAGTACGGTGTGGGTGAGGGCGCGGGCGGTCCGGCCGGCCAGTCGGCTGAGCGCCCCGAGCAGGGCCACCGCCGTCGTGGGGAGCACCGTCACCAGGGCGAGCAGCAGCAGGATCTGGGCCGGGTCGGCGCGGTGGAAGAGGAAGAAGTCGGGGCTGCGGCCGAGCACGTCCAGCAGTGGCTGGGTGACCACGAGACCGACCAGCGCGACGATCTCCAGCAGCCGGCCCAGCTCACCTCGCCAGCCCCGGTTCCACCGCGGTTCAACCACCCATCACCGTCCGGTAGAGCGTGCGGGTGCCCGAGGGCAGTTCCAGCCGGTCGGTGATCCGCCCCCGGGCGGCGAGCAACGTCTCGAAGGTGTCGCGTCGGTAGTCCGGGAAGAGGCCGGCGGGCTTGTTGGCAAGCAGCCGCGTCGCCATCGGGTCCTCCGGGTGCACGAACTCCACCACCACCGCGCCGCCCGACGCGGTCAGCCCAGCCAGCCAGTCGACGACCTCCGGCAGCGGCACGTTGCGCCCGATCGCCAGGTGGTGCACCACGGCCAGGGCGAGCACCACGTCGGCGGACGCCCGGTCGGCGAAGCCGGCCCGCTCGACGCCCCGCCAGCCGCCGCCCGGCGAGGGGTCGGCCAGGTCCAGCACCAACGGCAGGATGCGGCGCTGCCCCTCGGAGCGCAGCTGTCGGTACAGCTCGTCGACGACCGTGGGGTCCTGCTCGACGGCGACCACGTAGTCGGCGTGCCCGGCTGCCAGCCGGGAGTACCGGCCGTCGTTGGCGCCGAGGTCGAGCACCAGGCGGGGGCGGGTGCCGGCGGCCACCGCGACGGCCACGAACTGCTCCTTCGCCACCCGGTCGCGGGCCGAGTAGCCGCAGGTGCGTTGGTAGTCCGACCAGTGGCTTTCGGGCGGGCGGCGGTCCAGCTTGCGGACCAGTTTCTCGATGCCGCGTACGGTGGCGAGCAGCAGCTCCCGGGAGAAGCCGGCGGCCCGCAGTTGGTCGCGGACCTCGGTGGTGCTGGCGGTGGCGTTGCGTTGCTGCATGGCCCGGTGCAGGTGCAGGTGGGTCAGCACGCCGGGGCGCAGCCGGCGGGCACCGTTGAACAGTGGCCGTAGCTCGTCGGCCTCGATGCCGTCGACCCGGGCGCGCAGCCACGGTTGGAAGTCGACGCCCAGGTGGGCGGTGAGCATCAGCGGGTAGAGCACGGTCTGGCAGAACTGCCGGTAGCCGGCCCACGGTTCGCCGTCGCGGACCGGCTCGAAGGAGCCGATGTCGATGAAGACCGGTTGGGCGCCGCGCCACTGGAGGTTGTACGCCGAGCCGTCCTTCGTGGTGAAACCCTCGCCGAGCGCGGCGGTCAGGATCTCCAGGTGCAGCAGGGCGGCGTCGCGCAGCATGCTGAACGACCACTCGTACGGGTGGGAGACGAACGGGATGCGCTCGTGGCGCAGGACGGCCGCCCACGGTGTTCCGGTCGCGGCCGGCACCAGGGTGGGCGGGGCGTCCTCGGTGGCGCAGACCTTTTGCGCGGCGACGAGCGCCGGGAAGAACGTGCTGCCGCTCAGTGCCCGCCAGTGCTCGGCGGCCTGGGGGTCCAGCCCGCGCAGCACCTCGTCGCCGACGTGGAAGACCCGGTTGGCGGGGTCGCGGAAGGAGGCCGGCTCGGACCGTACCTCGGTGGGTGAGATCGCCATCGTCGGGGCTGGCCCGCTCAGCGCTGGTCGGTGGGTTGCCGGCGAAACCGGTCGACCAGCCGTCGCCAGTAGAGTTTCGCGGCGACCGCGGCGCCAGCCACCCCACCGACGACCGCCTGCACGATCAGGCTGCCGGACCCCGCGTCCAGGTAGGCCAGATGTTCCACCGATCGCTCCTTGCCTTCGCCGCCTCGACACCGGCGTCCCAGGGCGTACACCGATGAGGCTTTTGACCCAGAAAGCCGGACTTGTCCATCACCGTACGCCGGTCCCTGTCGCCGTCGCGGGCACATCGGCGTACTCCCAGCCTCGCCACAGAATGTGGCCGGGACCGGCCGATCCCGCCGGTACGCTGCGGACGTGCGCTGGATGATCGTGGACGCGCCGCTGGACTCCTCCGGAGCCGGGCGCGGCGAGGAGCGGGCCCCGGCCGCGCTGCGGCGGGCCGGCCTGCGCGAGGCCCTGTCCGCCGACGACGACGGGCGAATCGACGAGGCGCGGTTGCACGACCCGAACCGCGACCCGGCGAGCGGCGTGATCGGCGCGGCCGGCCTGGTCCGGGCCGGTGGGGCCATCGCCGCGCGGATCGGCGCGTTGATCGCGGACGGCCACCGACCACTGGTGCTCGGCGGCGACTGCGCGATCCTGCCCGGCATCTGCCGGGCCCTGCCCCCGGCGACCGACCTGTGGTTCGTCGACGCCCACCCGGACTTCTTCGACGGCAGAACCTCGCCGACCGGTGAGGCCGCCGACATGGATCTCTCGGTGGTCACCGGGTACGGCCCCGCCGCCGCTGTCGGCCCCGGCGGCGCGCTGATCGAGCCCGGTCGCGTCCACCTGCTCGGGCACCGCCCGGCAACCGACGAGAGCAGCCGGGTCGAGGCGGCCCGGATCGACCCGGCGATCCGCCAGGTCAACGCCGCCGAGTTGCGGCTCCGGGGCGCGGCGACGATCGGCGCGAGCCTCGCCGCCGACGGGGACGGGCCGGCCTGGCTGCACCTCGACCTGGACGTGGTGGACCCGCGCGACCTGCCCGCGGTGACCTACCCCGAGCCGGACGGGCCGCGCTGGGCCGACCTGATCGCGCTGGTCACGCCGTTGGCGCGCGCCGACCGGCTGCTCGGGATGAGCGTGACCGACCTGAACCCCGACGAGGACCCCGACGGGCGGCACACCCGCCGCGTCGTCGAGGTCCTCACCGAGATGCTGAGCGGCTGACCGGCGCCGGTGTGCCGTGCGCCGACTATGCGTCAGCCGTGGGATTGGGCAGCCGGACTGTGAACATCGTCCGACCTGGACGGCTCTGCACCTCGACAGTGCCGTGGTGGGCCTCCACCACGGCCGCGACGATGGCGAGGCCGAGGCCGGTGCTGCCGTGCGCGCGGGATCGGGAGCTGTCGCCCCGGGCGAACCGCTCGAACATCTCCGGTTGCAGCTCCACCGGCACCCCGGGCCCGTCGTCGGCGACGGTGAGCACAGCACTGGCGGCGTCGACGGCCAGTGTGGTGATGACCGTGCTGCCGGGCGGGGTGTGCACCCGGGCGTTGGTGAGCAGGTTCGCGATCACCTGGTGCAGACGGGCGGCGTCGCCCGGCACCCGGATCGCCACCTCGGGCAGTTCGAGTTGCCAGCGGTGTCCGGGACCGGCGACGTGCGCGTCGCTGACCGCGTCCACCACCAGGGCGGTCAGGTCGACCGGCTCGACAGCGAGCGGCCGGCCGGTGTCGAGACGGGCCAGCAGCAGCAGGTCGTCGACGAGGCTGGTCATCCGGGTGCTCTCCGACTCCACCCGGCGCAGCGCGTGCGCCACATCGGCGGGGACCTCGTCGCGGCCACGCCGGGCCACCTCGGCGTAGCCGCGGATCGCCGCGAGGGGCGTCCGCAGCTCGTGGCTGGCGTCGGCGACGAACTGGCGTACCCGGGTCTCGCTGGCCTGCCGGGCGCTGAGCGCGTCGGCGACGTGGCCCAGCATCCGGTTCAGCGCCACGCCGACCTGACCGACCTCGGTGCGCGGGTCGGTGTCGGCGGCAGGAACCCGGACGGCGAGCGCCACCTCGCCGCGGTCCAGGGGCAGCTCGGTGACCCGGGTGGCGGTGGCGGCCACCCGGTTGAGCGGTCGCAGGGTCGCCCGCACGATCAGCGCGCCCGCCACACCGGCGAGCAGCAGCCCGACCGCGGCCACCCCGACCTGTGCGGCGACCAGCGCCCAGACGGTCTCCTGGACGCCGGAGAGGGGGATCGCGACGACGCGTACCCGGCCGTCCCAGTACTGGCGGGCCACGGCCCGGTAGTCACCGCGATCGCCGAGGTCGACGGTGCGGGGTCTGGCGTCGACAGGTAGGTCCGCCAGCACGGCGACCTCCCCCACCGGGACGGACTGCTCGTCGGGGAACGGATCCGCGCTGGAGGCGCTGTCGGTCAGGGTCCGGGCGCTGGCCACCCGGCCGTCGGTGATCTCGGCGACCACCGCGCCGGACGGCAACCCGCGCGGGATACCCGGTCCGTTGCCGGGAAACGCCGGCCGTCCCGGCCGGTCGCCCCGCATGGCCGTCGCGGGGGCCAACTGGGCGTCGAGCCGGTCGATCAGGAAGTGCCGCAGCGCCACAGTGGTCAGGCCACCGATGGCGACGCTGACCAACGCCAGCAGCGCGAGCAGGGCGAACACCAGTCGGGTACGCAGGGAGCGCCCGGCCAGCCACCCGCGGGCGGCGCGCAGCGGGTGGCGCCTACTCGGCGGGTTTGAGGACATAACCCGCGCCGCGCAGCGTGTGGATCATCGGCGCGCGGCCGGCGTCGATCTTCTTGCGCAGGTACGAGATGTACAGCTCCACCACGTTGGCCTGGCCACCGAAGTCGTAGTTCCACACCCGGTCGAGGATCTGCGCCTTGCTGAGCACCCGGCGCGGGTTGCGCATCAGGTAACGCAGGAGCTCGAACTCGGTCGCGGTGAGGGTGACGAGCTGGCCGGCCCGCCGAACCTCGTGGCTGTCCTCGTCCAGGCTGAGGTCACCGACGGTCAGCACCGCCTCCTCCCGGGCGGCGATCGCCAACCCGGAGCGGCGCAGCAGCGCGCGCAGCCGGGCGATCACCTCCTCCAGGCTGAACGGTTTGGTGACGTAGTCGTCGCCGCCGACGGTCAACCCGGCGATGCGCTCCTCGACCGCGTCGCGGGCGGTCAGGAAGAGCACCGGCACGGTGGGGGCGTGCTCGCGCAGCCGGCGCAGCACCTGGAAGCCGTCCAGGTCGGGCAGCATCACGTCGAGCACCACGGCGTCCGGCTGGAACTGTCGGGCGGTGCCCAACGCGGCCATGCCGTTGCCGGCGGTGCGGACCTGCCAACCCTCGTAGCGCAGGGCCATCGACAGCAGGTCGGTGAGCGTGGGTTCGTCGTCGACCACCAGCACCCGGACGGGTTCACCGTCGGGGCGACGCAGCTCGATCCGGCTCGGCGCGGCCTGCCCGTTCATGACCATGGGCCCCATGGTGGCCGCCACGCCTGTGCCGCGCCCCTGCGGAAGCTGTGCGCGAGCTGTGCGGCGGGGCCGACGCGACGCCGGCGACACCACCGGTCAGCCCCGCCTCGTGGTCACTCGGACACCCCGTACGCGTCCGTGCGCACGAACCGCATGCTCCAGCCGCCGGCCCCGTCGGGCCGGTCGCGTTCGTAGAGGTGGTCGGGGCCGGGCTGCACCGAGCCCGTGCCGTCCGGGTGACGCATGATCCAACGCTGGGGCGGGGCGCCGTCCGACCCGGCCGGCAGCAGCCGGACCAGGCCGTCCGCGGGCCCACCGACGAAGCGTACGGTGACCTCGCTCATCGCACGTCCCCTCGGTGACCATGCCGGCACAATCGGTGACACCGGCTCTGGCTCGCAAGCTACCGCACCCACCGCCGTGGCGCAGCGAGGTGCGCGGGGCCGTCCGCCCCGAATCGGGCTCCGGTTTGCCCAGCTCGGCGCTCGGGTACCGCCACCTCACCACCCGCCGTCGGCGGGGCGAGAACGAGGAGTGGTCGATGCGGATGCTGGACGGGCGGTACCGGCTCGAACAGCGCATCGGTGTAGGCGGAATGTCCGAGGTGTGGCGGGCCTACGACCAGGTGCTGGACCGGCCGGTCGCGGTGAAGCTCCTCTCGCCCGGCCGTGACGATCGGGACGGCCCGGTGGACCGGATCCGGGCGGAGGCCCGGTCGGCTGCCCGACTGGAACACCCCAACGTGGCCAGCGTGCACGACTTCGGCACCTCCTCGACGTGGCCGGGCCGACCGGTGCCCTACATCGTCATGGAGCTGGCCGAGGGTGAGACGCTGGCCGTGCACCTGCGCGCCGGGCCGCTGGACTGGCAGATCGCGGTGCGGGTCTGCGCGGAGGTCGCCGCGGCGCTGGCCGCCGCGCACGCCGAGGGCATCGTGCACCGGGACGTCAAGCCGGCCAACGTCATGCTCACCCCGGCCGGGGTGAAGGTGCTCGACTTCGGCATCGCCATCGCCGCCGGTACGGCGGACCCGATGCCGACCGGGATGGTGCTGGGCACCCCGGCGTACCTGGCGCCCGAACAGCTGGACGAGGCACCGGCCACCCCTGCCGCCGACATGTACGCCCTCGGCGTGCTGCTCTACTACAGCCTCACCGCCCGCCTGCCCTACCGCGCGGCGACCGCCAGCGAACTGCTGCTCGTCCGCCGCCGTCGGCCGCCGGAGCCGCTGCCCGACATCGCCGGGCTCCCGCCGGAGGTCACCGAGCTGTGCCACTCCTGCCTCGCCGACGACCCCGAGCAGCGTCCGACCAGCCTGGTCGCCGCGCTGCTGCTGGCCGAGGCGGTGGACGCCCGGGTGTACGTGCCGATGACGATCCCGACGACCCGCCGGCCGGCCCCGACGTCGCCGTGGACCGAACGGGCCGCCGCGGAGGCCACCGAGGCGGTGGCGCTGGTGGACGAGCCGCACCTGCCCGCCGGGCGCTGACCGGGCGACCCACGGCGTTTCGCCGGGCGGCGAAGGGGAAGCCGGCCTGGTGAGCGACGGGAGAAACGCGATGCCGGATCAGAGTTCCTGGCTGCGTGAGGCCACAGCGACCGCCGAGGGCGGTCACGTACGCACCGACGATGGCGGGCTCTCCACCGCGCTGGCCTCACCGCTGGCGCCGCACTGCACCGGGTTGACCCCGGAACAGTTGCTGGCCGCGGCCTTCGCCTCGTGCCTGCATCACGCGGCGGTGGAGGTGGCCGGGGAGATCACCGACGAAGCGCACACCGTGCAGGTCCGCGCGGAGGCGAAGCTGGGGCGGGACAACGACGGCCGATACCGGGCCGACGTGCACGCGGAGATCTCCTCAGCCGGGCTGAGCCGAGATCAACTGGCCGACCTGGTCGAGTACGCCGACCGGCTCTGGCCGTTCTCCAGCGGCGACGCCAGCCGACACCGCCTGACCGTCACCCCAGCCGAGAACGGCCGACACTGACTCCACGCTCCAGGTCGTCGCCTGCCGCCCGCACGCCCGACCGCGCCGATCTTGCACTTTCGGTCGTCGATATGAGGGGGAATGCCTCCTATGTCGCGACAGCAAGTGCAAGATCGGCGAGGTGGGAGGTTTGGGGGGCCGGTTGGTGGAGGCGCGCCTCGGTTGTTCGGCTGAGTCCTGAGGGTGGCTAGGAGTGCGGCTGGCGGAGTGGCGGGGCGACCGAATTCACCCGGCAAGTCGGGAATAACCGTCTGGGGTGATCCGCGAGGTTGATCAGCTTGGCTCAGCTTTTGCCCACTAGAGTCGGCATGATCAGGGCAAATTGTGGCGCATGCCACCGTACGGGGTGGTGGCATCGGGCATTTGGCTCTTTAGCCTCGGCAGGTGCATCCCGACGACCCCTCCGCCCAGAAGCTGACCGACGCGCGCCCGAGCACCTCCTCGGACGACGCCGCATCAACCGAACGGACGATCGGCCGTCACCGCGCTCCCGACCCGTCGCGGCGTGGCCTGCTGGGCTCAACCCCGGTGCGGGTGGCGCTGGCCACCGGTGTCACCTGCTGCCTCAGCCTCGTCGCGGTCGCCACCGCCCGAGGCAACGACGACACCCCCCGTACGGTCGAGCCGCTCGCCGAGGCGGTGGCCGACCGCGCCGCCATCGCCGACGAGCGCGCCTCCCGGTCACTGGATCGCGACGCCGCCCCCGCCCGGATCCTGCCCAGCCCGACGGCGAAGCCCACGCCCACTCCCACCGCAGTCCGCAAGGCGCCCAAGAAGCCGGTCAAGCCCCGCCGCCCCCGGCCGGTCGCCGGCCTCGACCAGGCACAGATGGACAACGCGAAGATCATCGTGGACGTCGGCCTGGAGATGAAGATGCCGCGCCGCGCCCTGGTGGTGGCACTGTCCACCGCCATGCAGGAGAGCAACCTCTACAACCTGGCCAGCGACGTCCTCCCGGAGTCGGCGGAGTTTCCGAACCAGGGCAGCGGCTCCGACCACGACTCGGTCGGGTTGTTCCAGCAGCGGCCCAGCAGCGGCTGGGGCACGGTGGCCCAGCTGATGCGCCCGTCGTACGCCGCGCGGGCCTTCTACACGGCGCTCAACGAGATCCCGGGCTGGCAGGGCATGAGCGTCACCGCCGCCGCCCAGGCCGTGCAGATCTCCGCCTACCCCGACGCGTACGCCCAGCACGAGGACCGGGCGACCACCGTCGCGGCGGCGCTCACCGCCTGAGCCAGGCACCCACGCCCGCGCGTCTCAGCGGCGGCCCGGCGGTGGCTCCGCGCCCGCGTCCGGGCCGCCGACCCCGACCCGGCTGCCCGACACCGCAGCGGCTGCGGTGGGGGTGTCGGCGGGCACCTGGTCGACCGTCACCTGGCTGAGGATCTCGTCCACCCGCACCTCGCGCCGTCGGCGAGCGTCCAGCGCCGCCTCGAAGTCACGTCGGGCCTGCACGGCCTCCGCGTACGCCCGCTCCCGCACCCGTCGGGCCTCCTCGCGGGCCTCGTCCAGCTCGGCGCGGGCCTGGGCCAGGATCTCGGCGGCCTCGGGCCGCACCGCGTCATCGGCGTACCGGAAAGCGGCGACGTCGCCCAGGTCGAGTCGCTGCAGGAGCCCGCTGAGCCAGGCTGCCTCCTGGCGGATCTCGTCCCACTCCCGGGCCTGCCCGGCCGCGCCCTCGGCCCGCGCCGCGAGCCGGGACAGCCGGATTCCCAACTCGTCCAGGCAGTAATCCACCTGTCGCTGGTCGTAACCGGTTTCAACGATGGAGAACCTCATACTGTCGCCCCCCAGGCAGCTGCTGTTACTTCCCCACCTGGATCCTCGGCCGCGACCGCTCGCGCCGAGGGGGTTCGGGGAAAATGTTCAGCATGCGCGCGGGTGGCGCGGGCCTCAGGTGCGCTTGGGCAGCACGACGACCCGGCCGAAGAACTCGTCGATGCGGCGAACCACGTCGTTGAAGTCGTCCAGGTCGATCGGCTTGGTGACGTACGCGTTGGCCTGCAACGTGTAACTGCCGACGATGTCGGTGTCGGCGTTGGAGGTGGTCAGCACGACGATCGGGATGGTCCGCAGATCCTCGTCCTGCTTGACCGCCCCGAGCACCTGCCGACCGTCCATCCGCGGCATGTTCAGATCCAGCAGGATCACGTCCGGTCGGCGGGCCTGCTCGTGTCGGCCCTCGGCGCGAAGGAACTCCATCGCCTCCTCGCCGTCGCTCACCACGTCGATGATCTTGTCGACGTCGGAGTCCGCCAGCGCCTCCTCGATCATCAGCACATCACCCGGGTCGTCGTCGACCACCAGGATGCGTACCGGCTGCGGGCTGTCTACGCCCATCACTACCTGCCTCGGAGTCGACGGGGACGGGACCCTGACGGTCACCGCGTTGGCGGGGAAATGCTGGCGGGGAAATCTAGCCCATCAGGAGGCACGGCGGGACGCGGGGTCGACCGACTCCGGTTCGTAGCGCAACACGTCGGCGAGGCCGGTCACGCGCAGCACCCGCTCGACCCGCCCGTGGGCGCCGGTGAGCCGGAGCCACCCCCCGTCGGCCGCCGCCTGATTGTCACCCCGGACGAACACGGCCATCCCGGTGGAGTCACAGAACGTGAGGTCGGTCAGGTCGAGCAGCACCCGGGTCTCGCCCGCCGCGGTGAGCCGGTCGATCGCGGCCGTCAGCTCGGGGGCGGTGCTCAGGTCCAGCTCGCCCACGAGCCGCAGGCAGGCGCCACCACCGTCGCGCTCGACGTAGTTGACGCTGAACGTCACCGTTCTCCCCCTCGCTCCACCTTCCGGTGGACGTTTGCAGTCCGGCAAGTATACGCAGAACTGAGTCGTCCGCCGCCGAGCGCGGTGATCGACCCGGATGCCACCGGCCGGTCGATCAGCGGGACCCGCCGGGCAGCGCCGCGCATCCCAGCACCAGCGACCGCGCCGCCCGTGGGAAGTCCCGCAACGCGGCGGCGTAGTGCTCCAGCGGCAGGACGACCGCCCCGGCCGGCACCCCACGACTGCCCAGAACCCCCGACAGCCACCCCACGAACTCGGTGAACAACGAGGGGTCGTCGACGTAGACCGCCGCGGCCAGGAAATCCACTATGTGGCCCAAATCGCTCACCGTCGCGTCGAGCTGCGCGGCGGTGTACGCCCGTGCCGCCGGCACCCGCTCCCGCAGCTCCGCCAACGCGCTGTCGATCAGCTCACCGCGACGGCGCACCAGGCCGGCGTACTCGTCGTCGGCCAGGTGGGCCAGCCGCGCCGGCGGCGCCGCGCGCAGCGCCCGCTCGTCGGCGATCAGCTCGGCCGCCGAGGGCGCGTCCGACGCCCAGGCCACTCCGAGCCGGCGCGCCCACCGGCCGTCCGTGCCGAACCCACGCCCGCCGACCACCACCGGCACGTCCGAGCGGCGGCAGGCCTCGATCATCCGGTGGGCGTACGGCAGGCGCATCGGCAGCGCGCACGCCAGCGCGACCGCGTGCGCGTCGTAGCGGTGCAGATACGACACGAGGTGCGCCGCGGGGACGCTGGCGCCCAGGAAGGTCACCTGCCACCCGCGTAACCGCAGCACCTCGGCCACCAGCCGGGGCGGCAGCGCGTGCCACTCGCCGTCCATGCAGGCGACCACGACCCGGCCGCCGGTCGGCCGCGCTTTGACATGCGCGGAGACCGCCGCCACCACCTGCTCGCTGATGTGGGTGGCCGCGTGCTCCTGGGCGACGCTCCACTCGTTGCGCGCCCACCGCTCGCCCACCTCGGCCTGGGCGGGCGCGACCAGGTCGAGCAACACCCGCTCCGCCGGGACGCCCGCGTCGAGCAGGCCGATCGCCAGGTCGGTCGCGGCGTACTCGTCGGCCTCGGCGAGGTGGTCCAGGTACCCGGAGTACGCAGCGCCGAGGTCGGTGGTGGCCGTGGCGGCGGTCACGCGTCAGACTCCTCTGTCTGATCGATGCCGGCGGGCACCGAGTGCAGGTGCCGCGCCCCGCGCCCGCTCAGGCCGGCCGCCCGCAGCGCCAGCACGGCGATGTCGTCGTGGTCGCCTTGCGCCAACCAGTCGCAGGTGATTTGCTCGACCCGTTCGGCCAGGGCCGGCGCGGGCATCCGCTGGCAGCCGGTCAGCGCCGTGACCAGCCGCTCGGGGCCGAACTGCTCGTTTCCGCGCCGACCGCCCCGTGCCTCGGTCACGCCGTCGCTGTAGAGCAGGCAGGTCTCGCCCGGCGCCAGCCGCACGGTCACCTCCCCGACGCGTGGGTCGGGGACGACCCCGATCAGCATGCCGCGTAGCGGCACCGTCTCCACCTCACCGGAGGCGCGGAGCACCAGTGGTGGCAGGTGCCCGCCGCCGGCCATGGTGAGGGTGAGGCCGCCGTCGCGCTCCGGGCGGGCCACACCCAGCACGATCGTGGCGAAGCGGCCCTGGCCGTGCGCCTGGGTCGTCTCCAGCAACGCGTCGTTGAGCAGCCGCAGCAACCGCGCCGGGTTCGACTCCAACCGGTGCAGCGCCTGGAGGCACTGGCGCAGTTGACCGGTGAAGACGGCGGCTTCGACGCCCTTGCCCGACACGTCACCGAGGAAGAACACCGAACCACCGTCGGTGAGCCGGTGCGAACCGTAGAAGTCGCCGCCGATGCGCAGCCCCGCCTGCGCGGGCCGGTACGCGGTGCCCCACTGCACACCGACGGCCTCGACCGGCTCGACCGGCACCAGGCTGGCCTGGAGGGTGTCGGCCACCTCCGCCTGGTCGCGGTAGAGCAGCGCGGTGGTCAACGCGGCGCCGGCGCGGGCCGCGAACGCGCGGACCAGCTCCACGTCGTCCTCGTCGTACCAGCGGCTGGCGCGACGGGCCACCAGCAGCACACCGACCGGCGCGTCGCGGCCCGGCAGCGGGACGACCCGGGCGGCGCTGTCGGTGCCGGCCAGCCAACCGGCGTCGACCGCCTGCTCGACCAGCCAGTCCACCGCGTGCGGCTCGGCCCCGGTCAACCCGTCGGCGATGGCGGTCGGCAGCTCGCCGCCAGCCAGCACGCCGCTGTCCACCGTCAGCACCTCGTCGTCGGTGTGCGAGGCCCGCCACCAGCGGGCGCGTCCGCCCCGCGGGGCGATCACCAGCACCGCCACCTCGGCCAGGGTCGGCACGGCGAGTCGGACGACCGCGGCGGCCGCCCGGTCGGGGTGCAGTGGGTTGCCCAGCTTGTCGCCGACCACGGCCAGGAATGCCGAGCGGGCCCGTTCGGCGAGCAGCGCGTCGGCGCGGCTGACGCTGTCGGTGACGTCCTCGACGTACCAGCAGCAGCGGTCACCGGAGAGCGGCACCTGGCGCGCGGTGAGCCGGCGCCCGCGATGGGTGAAGCTCCCGGGGACGCCTTCGCTCAACCCGGGCACACCGGCCGCGCCGAGCAGCTCGCCGGGCGTCACCTCGGGCAGCAACCCCTCAGCCACCGGGCTGACGTGTCGTACGACGCCATCGGCGTCGCAGACCACCAGGCCCTCCCGGAAGTGCTCGACGACCTCTAACCAGTCGGGCGCGGCCTGCCCCCGGTCGGGGGCCAGCGGCGGCGGGGCCGCGGTGGCGCGGCGAACGTCGGCGGACCACGCCGAGGGCCGTGTCGTGCTCGGCGTGGAGAGCCGTCCGTCGCCCGGGTCCCAGTCCCTGACGTCGGAAGCAGTCACCAGCTGAGCCTCACTCCTTGTCGTTCACCGAACCCGTACCGGAACCGGCGTCCACTGTCAAAACTCTCCAGCCACCCTACGCCGCAACCCGGAAGGCGGCATCTCACGGCAGGTGGCGGGCACCGCTGCGGCGAGGGGTGTTGGACCAGGGACACGGGGGCGCTTCGCCGCTCCCGCTTTGCGTTTTGTCGCTCGACAAGGAAAATGGTGGGATGCCCGACCAGCTGTTGACCATCGAGACAACCCGGCTCGCCGCCGGGAACGTCCGACTCCGGCTGACCGGATCGGGGTCAGCCCTCAGCTTCAGCGGATGCTGGACCGCACAGGCCTGAGCGAGTTGCTGGCCGAGGCGTACGCCGACGACGACGTGCGCGCCATCGGCTGACCCGTCGGCCACCCCCGGAAAGCGAAACGGGGTGGCCCCCGACCCTGGGACCTGGGGTCGGGGGCCGGAGGAATGTCTAGGGTGCCGTCATCGGCTGGAGCCGGGGGCCGTCCTCACGCAGCTCGCCGCTCGGGGTCTCATCGACGTCCTCGGGCTCCCCCGAATCGGGCGTCTGGTACAGGTAGCGGACGAACTGCCCACCCGCCTCGTTGTCGTCCGCGCCGGGCCACTGACCGATGCAGTCCATGCCGATCACCTCGCGGCCGGTCCCGTCGGCCTCCTCCAGCAGCGCCCACAGGCTGACCGGGTAACACCTGGTGACCTCGGGTGTGAGCTGCCAGCGCGCGTACCAGCCGGGTCGAGCGGGGACGATCTCGACAACTTCCTTCATGACGACCTTCCTTCCGCGTACCTCGGAAGAACTCCGGTCCTGAGCCGATCGTGCGGGCCGTGCGGGTGAGCACCCCTCACCCCGGCCGGATGAAGCGCGGACGAAGGCTGGGGCGACCCGGCCAGCAGTCGCCGTTTCCTTCTCGGCGACGGCGGGAAGGCGACTGGCGCAGCCACGATCCCCAGCGGAAGGGATGCCACCATGCGCAAGCAGATGGAGGGCGACAACCAGCGGCGCCGGGCTCTGGCCCGGCAGGCCCGCGAACAGAGTCGCCAGCCCAGTGAGGTCGGCGCCAGCCTGAGCGCGACCAAGCAGATCACGAGCCTCGAGGCGGGTAAGCGAGCCGGCCCACCGGCGGCCGGAGCCCGCAAACCGGACAGCACTCGCGGCGGCCCGGCACCGCCGCCGGTCGGTAGCGCCGACAATCCGCGGCCCCAGCCGTCCCCGCCGAGCGGCGCGGCCGGTGTACGCAGCATGGGCTACCACGACCTGGTCGACGAGGTACGGCGTCGCGCCGGGGTCGACTTCAAGACGGCCAAGGTGGGCACCGAGGCGACCGTGCTGGTCCTCGCGTTCGCCCTGGACGCCGGCGAGCGGCAACGGCTGCTCGCCGCGGTGCCGGCGTCGCTGCACGACGTCCTGCCGGTCGACGGCATCGAGCGGCACAGGGACCTGCCCGGCTTCCTGGCCGAGGTGGGCCGGATCAGCGGCAACACCCCGGAGCAGGCCCGGTACCAGGCGGAGGCGACGATGGCCGCGCTCGCCGAGCAGGACGGCGACCTGGTCGAGTCGTTGCACGTACCCGACGGGTTGCGCGACCTGCTGAACCCGCCGGAAGCCGGCGGCGGCCTGGTGGGCGCCTCCACCACCACACCCACCCTGGACGCCGACGAGATCAACGCGGCGCTGGACGATCTGCCCTACTGGGCGGGCGACAGCCAGGGCCTCTACCGGGTGGTCGCGCTGCCGCCGGACAACCTGGACCGGGTGCTCGCCCGGCTCGACCGGCTGCGCCAGGACAACGGCCGCGGCCCGAGCATCGGGCGTCCGGGAGACACCGCCGCCGTGTTGACCGTACGGACCAACCAGGCCAACGGGGTCACCGCGCTCGACGTGGACCTCGCCCGCCAGATCGATGACGCGATCGACGAGGTGGGGGCCGGGATGGCCGGCGGCTGACCGGCTACCGCGACATCTGCGGGCCGGCGGGCCGGGGGCAACCCCGCTCCGCCGGCCCGTCCGCCGTGCCGGGCCACCGCCCGGGTGGACGGTGGGCTCGACTAGCGTGCCGAACATGAACCGCGCCGCCGACCGGCTGGAACTGGTCGCCGACCCGGTCCGCCGGACCGGGCGGACACTGCTGTCCGCCGGGGTCGAGCAGTCGTACGTGGATGTCGAGGATCCCCGCCACCTGCACTTCGAGTACGTCCGGCGGATCGCCTCGGCGGTGGACGTAGCGGCCCCGGCCGGCGCGCCGCTGAGCGTCCTGCACCTGGGTGGCGGCGCGTTGACGCTGCCCCGCTGGCTGGCCGCCACCCGGCCCGGCTCCCCGCAACGGGTCGTCGAGCGGGACGCGGCGGTGGTCGAGCTGGTGGCCCGGGAGTTGCCCCCGTTGCCGCCGCAGGTGCGGGTGGAGGTCGCGGACGCCCGGGACGCCCTGACCGCCACCCCGGACGGCCGCTACGACCTGGTGATCGCCGACATCTACCGGGCGGCCCGGATGCCCCGGCACGTGCGCACCGTCGAGTTCGCCGCCGAGGTGGCCCGCGCCCTGCGCCCCGACGGGTTGTACCTGGTCAACGTCACGGACCTGCCGCCACTGGTGGGCACCCGGGTGCAGGTGGCCACGTTGCGGGCGGTCTTCGCCGACGTGTGCGTGGTCGGCGACCGGCGGATGCTGCGCGGCCGAAGGTACGGCAACCTGGTGCTGGCCGCGACCTCCCGCCCCGGCGGGCTGCCGGTGGCCCGGCTGGCGGTGGCCGCCCTGCGCGACCCGGTGCCCGGCGGGCTGCTGCACGCCGGCGCGCTCGACACGTTCGTCGCCGGTGCCCGCCCCGTCAGCGACGCGGACGACAACTCCCGCCACTGATCGCCGTTGTGCCCGCAATGCCTGGTTTCCGACGGCGCGCGCGGGGAAGGCCCGCCGGATGAGCGACGTCGACGATCGGGCGACCGGCCGCCGGACTCTGATCGTGATCGGTCTGGTGCTGGCGACAGCGCTCGCGCTGGGCTTCGTGTACGCGACCCGGCGGGTGCTGGTCTGGGCGGTCGTCGCCGCGTTCTTCGCCGTCGCACTCAAACCCCTCGTCGACCGGCTGCAACGCCGCTTCGTCCGGCGTCGGGCGCTGGCCACCCTGCTGGTGTTCCTCGCCGCGTTCGTGCTGCTGGCGATCCTGGCCGCGCTCATCCTGGTGCCGTTGTTCGGGGAGTTGGGTCGTTTCGCCGACCGGGCGCCCGAGCTGCTGCGGGAGGCCCGCGCCGGACGGGGCCCGGTGGGGCAGGTGCTGGAGCGCACCGGGGCACGACGTTACGTCAGCGAGCACTCCGAACAGCTGCGCGACCTCGGCGGCCGGCTGCGTCAACCCGCGGTCGGTGTGCTGCGCGGCGTCATCGAGTCGGTCGCCGGGCTGGTCACGGTCATCGTGCTCGCGTACCTCATGGTGTTGGAGGCGCCGCGGATCACCCGCGGCGTGCTCGCGGCGGCCGGGGACGGTCAGGGCGAGCGACTGCGCCGGGTGGGCCGGGAGGTGTCGCGCACCGTCACCGGCTATCTCACCGGGAACCTGCTGATCAGCGTGATCTGCGGGCTGTTGACCTACGCGGTGCTGGCCCTCACCGGGGTGCCCTTCGCGGCCGTGATCGCCCTGCTGGTGGCGGTCGCCGACCTGATACCGCTGGTCGGGGCGACCCTCGGCGCGGTGATCGCGGCCGGCGCCGCCTTCCTGCACTCCCCCACCGCCGGGGTGGTGGTTCTGGTCTTCTTCGTGGTCTACCAACAGCTGGAGAACCACCTGCTCCAGCCGCTCATCCTGTCCCGCGCGGTCCGGCTGAACCCGTTGACCGTGCTGGTCAGCGTGCTGCTCGCGGCGGAGCTGGCCGGTCTGCTCGGCGCGCTACTGGCCATCCCCGCCGCCGGCATCATCCAGGCCCTGCTGCGCGAGTACGGCCCGCGCCGGCTCCGGCCCGCGCCGCCGGCCGGTCCGGCCGCGCGGTCCGCGCGGCCGGCCGGCCCGACCGACTGACCGTCGCGGCCGGCCTGCTCCGCGACGACGTGGCCGGGGCCCGCTCAGCGGGACCGGCTCGCGACCTCGGGTGAGGTGCTCTCCAACGGCACCGCGTTGGCCGGCACCAGCCCCAACTGGACCGCGGACCGGGTCAACGCGGCGTCCAACGCCCAGTCGGCGCTGACCCGCGTGCGGTTTCCCGGCATCGCCATCAGGTGGTACGCCCGGGTGACCGCCTTGGCCGGCAACCCGGCCAGGTTGACCTGCAACGGGTTCGCCGCCGCGTCCCTGCCACCCAGGTCGACGACCCAGCCCAGGTCGTGGTGCTTGTACGGCTTGCGGCGGCCGAAACCATACGACGCGGCGATGTTGTACGCCGCGCGCTTGCCCTGCCGCTGCGCGTGCTGGGCGGTCATCCCGCAGACCTTCCCCGGGTTGACCAGGTCGGGCACCGCGGCGGCGTCGCCGCACGCGTACACCTCCGGATAGCCGGGAACGTTGAGGAACTCGTCGGTGACCAGTCGACCCCGGTCGGTCCGCAGGCCCAACTCGTTGACGAACGGGTCGGGGCGCACCCCCACGCACCACACCAGGCTGCAGGTCGGCACGAACTCGCCGTCGGTGAGCTTCACCCCGTCGCAGGTCGCCTCGGCCACCGACGTGCCCATCCGCACGTCCACCCCACGCCGGTCGAGCACCTTGTGCGAGGTGTCCGACATCCGCTTGTCCAACTCCGGCAGCACCCGCGACGCCACGTCGAGCAACATCCAGCGGGGCCGGACGGTGAGCCGGGGCCGCTGGGCGTGCAGCGCGTCGGTGAACAGCTGCCCGTGCGCCGCGACCTCGGTGCCGGTGTAGCCCGCCCCGACCACCACGAACGTGGACCGGGCCTGCTGCTCGGCCGGGTCCTCGGCCTGCTCGGCCAGCTCGATCTGCCGGACGATGTGATCATGCAGGTAGACGGCCTCGGGCAGGCCGCGGAAGCCGTGCGCGTACTCGGTCACCCCCGGGATCGGCAGCAGCTTGTTGACGCTGCCCACGGCGAGCACCAACCGGTCGTACGCCAGCCGGTTCTTCTCCCCCTCGGCCTGGGTGAAGCCGACCCAGCGGTTCTGCAGGTCGACGTGGTCCGCCTCGCCGACCACCACCCGTACGCCCTTGAGCGTCCCGGTCAACGGCACCGCGATCCGTTTCGGCTCGACCACCCCGGCCGCCACCTCGGGCAGCAGCGGCAGGTACAGGAAGTAGTCGGTCGAGTTCAGCACCACGATCTCGGCCCGGTCCCGGGCGATCCGGCTCAACGTCTTCGCCGCGTGGTAACCGGCGAAACCGGCCCCCACGATCACCACACGAGGTTTCGTCATTGCGGGCCGTTTCCCGTCGAAGCCCGCGACAAACGTCCGACGCGCCACTCGCGCTCAGCTCGGCTGGAGCCGGACGTGGCCGCTGCGGCCCACCGCCTCCACTTCCCACTGTTGGCCGAACGCCCGCACCCGCTCGGCGGTGATCCGGCCCAGCTCCTGCGGGATGTCCGGATCGAGGACCAGCCGGCCCTCGACCGGGTTGATGCCGAGCATGGCGCGGATCAGGGCCAACGGCGTGCCGGCCGCCCACGCCTGCGGGCTGCATGCGGTCGGGAACGGCACGGCGAACAGCAGCCGCTCCCGATCGAAACCGCTGAGCGCCTCCGGCAACCGGTAACCGAACTGGTCGGCCGCCTGAAACATTGCCAGACTGATCCGGTTCGACTCGGCCCGGTAGCCGTACCGGGCCAGGCCGAGCGCGGCGATCGAGTTGTCGTGCGGCCAGACCGTGCCGAGGTGGTAGCCGAGGGCGTTGTAGAGCCGCTCCTCCCGGGACAGCGTGCGGATGCCCCAACCGGAGAACATGTCCGGCGCCATGAGTTGTCGCACCACCGCGTCGGCCCGCTCCAGCGGCACGATCCCGCTCCACAGCAGGTGACCCATGTTCGACGTCTTGGAATCGACCCGATTCTTGTCGCCGTCCAGGGCAACCGCGTAGTAACCGCCCCGTTCCTCGATCCAGAAGTCCTGGTTGAACCGCTCGTAGAGGGTGGTGGCCTCCTCGCGCAGCCGACGCGCCAACGCGGGGTCGTCCAACGGCCCGTCGAACAGTTCGGCCAGCCGCACCTTTGCGTCGTAGGTGTAGCCCTGCAGATCGCAGGTGGCCAACGGGAGCACGGGGATCCGGCCGTCGGCGAAGCAGACGCCGTCCGGGGAGTCCCGCCAGCACTGGTTGCCCAGCCCTTCAGGCGAGCGAGTGGCGTACTCGACATAGCCGTCGCCGTCCCGGTCGCCGTACTCGTCGATCCAGCGCGACGCGGCCAGCGCGTTGTCCCGCAGGTGCCGGACGGTCTCATCGTCGCCGGTCCAGCGCCAGTACTCGGAGAGCAGGATCAGCCAGAGTTGGGTGGCGTCGGCGCTGCCGTAGTACGGCCCGAACGGTTTTTCACCACTGCGGGTCAACTCGCCACTGCGCACCTCGTGCAGGATCTTGCCGGGCTCCTCGTCGGTGAAGTCGTCACACGTCTGACCCTGAAGCCTGGCCAGGGCGAGCAGCGTACCCTTGGCCAGCGCGGGCCCGGCGACCAGCGTCTGGTAGGCGGTGATCAGGGTGTCCCGGCCGAAGACGGCGAGGAACCAGGGCAGTCCGGCACCGGGTAGCAGAATCCGCTGGCCCTTGACCTCCAGGTCGAGCCGCAAAGCCGCCAGGTCGTTGCGGGACTGCCGCACGGTCCGCTCCAACGCCGCGTTGTCGCTGCGCAGCACCGCCCGGTCCTCGAGCCACCGGCGCAGCGGGTCGTCGGCCCGGCCATGAATCACGTCGGCGATGTCGCCCCGAACCGGCTCGACCACCCCCATCCCGGGCGGCAGCGGCACGTGCAGGTCGACCTGCCACTCCTCGCCCTGGCCCAGGTTCAGGTCCCAGATCAGGTCGTCGCCTTCGATGCGGTCGGCTGGCTTCGCGCAGCACACCCGGGTCTGCGCGGAGAAGTCGCCGCGCTGGTAGGAGAAGCACAGCTCTGACCCGTCGTCGGCGTGGTCACGGCTGATCTCGGCGGAGCGGTCCCGGACCGTCGACTTGACCTCGAACAGGTCGGCGAAGTCGACGGCGACGGCCAACCGCAGCTCCACCCGGACCGGCTCCTGCCGGAACGAAACCAGTTCCACGCGCTCGTGAAAGCCATCGCCGACGTAGCGCAGCCGCCGCAGGCCCAGACTGTTCGGCGGCAGCCCGGGCAGTTCCGGGTTGGTGAGCACGTACTGCGCCGAGTAGTGGTCGATGGTCTCGGCGCGCAACAGCAACAGCTCCCCGCCGTTGACGGTCAGGTTCCAGCCACTGATCAGGCGGGTGTCCAGGTGGACGAGCCCACCGATGCTGCCCGTCGGCACATCCCCGCACGCGTTGGAGTACAGGAACGTGGGCCCGCTGAGCACCGCGAGCGAGTCGGGGCCCAACTCGGGCGGGATGGCCCGCTGGTCGGCGCTGTCCGCATCCGCGACGGCCAGGCCGGGGAAGGGATTGGCAGGGGTCGCGCGATCGGCAGCCATGACACCCACCGTAGGAATCGGGACACGGAGCGTCATCACCCGGTCCGGGTGAAAGTTCCGGAGTCCGCTCCCGCAGTGATGCACTGCCGTCGGCCGGGTTCGGCCGGCCCGACGGTCAGGCGGACGTCGGCGCGGTGATCGCCCAGCGCTCGTGGTCGCGCCAGGCGCCGTCGATGAACAGGTAGTCCGGGGAAAGGCCCTCCAACCGGAAACCCAGCTTGCGGGCCACCCGCCGCGACGGCTCGTTGCCCGGCTGGATGTTCGCCTCCAGCCGGTGCAGACCCACCGAGGTGAACGCGTGGTCGATCACCAGGGCGACGCCCGCCGACGCGTGGCCGGTGCCGCTGTAGGGCAGGAAAGCCGCGTACCCGAGGAAGCCACCACGCAGCGCACCGAGCACGATTCCGCTGATGTTCACGTAGCCGGCGATCTCGCCGCTGACCCGGTCGCAGATCAGGTAGCCGGCGCTGTCGCGGCGACGGATCCGGCGCAGATAGAGCTCGTACTCCTCCGGGTTGGCCGGCGCGGCCAACCACGGGTGGTGCAGGTCCCGACTGCGCCGGGCGGCGGCCACGAACTCGTCGGAGTCGGTGGGCCGGGGCCGGCGGATCGCGGCGGGACCACCGGTACGCAGGTATCTCACGGCGGATCACTCTGACCGACCGGTGCCGCCGTTGTCCAACCGGCCGCCACGTGGGCGGGCGTTGGCCGGGCTAGCGGTTCGTCAGCAGGCTGAACTCCTGACCATCGGGGTCGGCCAGCACCAGTCGGCCTGCTCCGTCCTGGTCGGTGTCGACAGGCGTCGCCCCGAGCGAGAGCAGACGGTCGACCTCGACCTGCCAATCGACGTCTACAGCCGGGGCGAGGTCGAAACGCACCCGATCCCTACCGCCGTTCGGCATCAGCGGCGGGCCACCCCAGCTGATCTTCGTGCCGCCGTGCGGCGACTGGATCGCGGTCTCCTCGTCCTGGTCCCAGACCAGCGGCCACCCCAGCGCCTGGCTCCAGAAGTACCCGACCTTCTGCGATCCGTCGCAGGCCAGCGCACCGACGAAGCCGCAGCCGGCGAGGAAGTTGTTGCCCGGCCCGATGACGTCGAACTCGTTGCCCTCGGGGTCGGCGAGCACCACATGATCGATCTCCGGGCCCTGCCCGATGTCGGCGTACCGCGCACCGAGTTCCAGTGCCCTGGCCACCGTCTGCCGCTGGTCCTCCAGCGAACTACTGGTCAGGTCAAAGTGCATCCGATTCTGGACCACCTTCGGCTGCTGGTTCGGGGCGAAGCGGAGGTGGAACTCGTTGTCGTTTGTGGGTAGGAGCAGGACACCGTCGTGTGGATCGTCGACGATCTCCCGCCCCAGGAGCCGGACCAGAACTGCGCGAGCCGCAGAGGCTCGCTCGCATCGAAGCTGATCGCGAACAGGTGTGCGGTCATCGCTGCGCTCATCTCCCATCGGACGGACGCCCTGCCAGCCGTCGGAGCGGGAGCCTAGGGGTGTGCCAGGTCGACCGCACCCGAGTTTCGGCGGGGTCATCCCCGGTAGGGCGGGGCGACACCCCAGCCCCAGCGTGGGACCGGTGCCTGCCGGAGCGGGTCCGCGTCCGGTTGGGAATTGCCCACCGCCAACCGGGTGCCCCACTCGAGGTAGCTCGCGAAGGCGGCGCGAAACTCCGGATCATCGGGCAGGTTGACCTCGTCGGCGGCGTCCATCATCAGGTTGACCCACCGCCGACGCTGCGCCTCGCTGATCGCCCTGCCCAGGTGCTGGCCGAGCATGTGACGGTAGCCGCCGTGCTCCATCGTGTAGGTGGCCGGTCCGCCGAAGACCTCGGCGAGCCATACCGCTACATGCCGGGCGTGGTCGGGGTGCATGTGCGCGAACATCGGCGCGAGCAGGTCGTCGGAGCTGACCAGGCGGTAGAAGGCATCGCAGAGTTTCATGAACGCGTCGGTGCCGCCGGCCCACTCGTACAAGCTCGGCGGCGCGGCGCCACCAGGGCCGGCAACCGACGTGTGGGCGTAGTGCCGCATCTCCTGGATGTCCTCGACGTACGGCTTGATCGCGGAGAAGAACTGCCCGAACACCGGGCCGCCCCGAAACCCCTTCAGGTGCTCGTCCACCGATGTCCAGGTGATGCGCAGCAGGTAGCAGGCGGGGTCGTCCAGGCAGCGGCTCAACTCGTAGTCCACACACTGCGGCGCGGCACGTAACGCGCCAGCGGCCCTCTCGTACGCCGCCTCGAAACCGTCCAGCCGTTCCTGCGGCACGCGGTACCTGATGTACTCGATCACCATGGCTACAGCTCAACACCCACAGCAGCGATGATCAAGTACGCACCATTTGGTACGTGCCGAGGGAGGCCACGATGCCTAAGCGATACCACTGCCCGGTGGAGCTCGCCGTCGACGTGGTCGGCGGAAAATGGCGACCGGTGATCCTGGCCCATCTCAAGGAGGGCGTACACCGCTATGGCGAACTGCGCCGCCGGATGCCAGGGATCAGCGAGAAGATGCTGACCCAGCGTCTGCGCGAGTTGGAGGCCGACGGGCTCGTCCTGCGGCACGACCACGAGACCACGCCACCTCATGTCGAGTACCGGCTCACCGATGAAGGACTCAGCCTGGCCCCGGTGTTGCAGGCCCTGTACGACTGGGGCGCCGCGCGGGCCGCTCGTACCGGCACCGCCACCGACGAACCCTCTGCTGCCTGAGAGCCGTCCGACGGTGGCTGCTCGCGGGCACCGCGCAGTGAGTCGTCGATGCGAGAATCGGCCGGTGGAGAGCGAGCTGCTGCCTCAGCCGGGCGAGCGTTCCGTCAGAGCGGACCGGGGAACGTCTGCTCCATCGGCATCGGCACCTGGAGGTAGGTGGTGCCACGCATGTCCAGCCAGGCCCGGTCCGGCCCGCGCACCAGGCGCACCATCACCTCCTCGCAGGACGGGCAACGGGCGACGAGGCCCGGGGCGTGCGAGTAGACGTGCAGGCTGGCCATCGACCCGGTCGTCCCACAGTTCTCACAGCGGCCCATCGCGCTGCTCAGGTCGACGGTGAACAGCTCACGCATCGGGCCGTCGAGCATGTTGCCGTCCAGGTACGACATCTCGGTCATCGAATCTCCTCGACACTGCGTGAGTGAGCGGGTGGTCAGCCGGTGGGGCCGAAGCGTTCGGTCTTGACCCGGCGCGACGGGTGACCCAGCCCCACCAACAGGTCGGCCACGGTCTCCACGAACGCGGTCGGGCCACAGACGTAGGTAAGTGGTTCCAGGTCCGGTGGCCACCCGTGCGTGTTGACGTCGGCGAGCCCAATCCGGTGCGGCTCACCGCGCCAGCCCTCGGGCGCCTCACGGGTGTAGACGTACGCGACGTCCAGCCCGAAGTCGTCGCGGACTCGGCGGCGCAGTTCGTCGGCGTAGATCACGTCGCCGGGGGTGCGCACCGAGTAGATCAGCCGGAACGGCGCCTTGCTCCCCACCGCCCGCCGCGCCCGGATCATCGCCATCAGCGGCACGACGCCGGAGCCGCCGGCGACGAGCTGCACCGGCGCGGTCTCCTCCGGCCGCCAGATGAACCAGCCACCGAGCGGTCCGCGTACCTCGATCGGGTCGCCGGCGCCAAAGACATCAATGAGGTACGGCGAGACCTCGCCGTCGTGCACCCGCTGCACTGTCACCTCGATGCGCGGCCCTCCCGGTCCGTCCACGGCCGGCCCGGCGATCGAGTACGACCGGGCCGCCTGGTAACCGTCCGGGGCGGTGAGTCGCAGGTCGACGTGCTGCCCGGGCAGGTGCCCCGGCCAGTCTGGCACCTCCAGCACCAGGGTCTGCGCGGTCGGTGTCTCCACCCGGCGCTCCACCAGCCGGCCGACCTGCCAACGGTTGGGCGTACGGCGCTGGGTGCTCGTCGCCACGGCGCGCTCAGTCACCCTGGTACCGCTGTTCGCGCCACGGGTCTCCGTAGTCGTGGTACCCGGCGGTCTCCCAGAACCCCGGCTCGTCCATCGTCTTGAGTCGGAGGCCGCGCACCCACTTGGCGGACTTCCAGAAGTACAGGTGCGGCACCAGCAGTCGCGCCGGCCCGCCGTGCTCAGCGGGCAGCGGTGCGCCGTCGAAGGTGTGCACCACCCAGGCCTGGCCGCCGCGCAGGTCGTCGAGCGGCAGGTTGGTGGTGTACCCGCCGTAGGAGTGCGCCAGCGCGAAGTGCGCCCCCGTGTCGACGTCGGCGAGCAGCGTGTCCAGTGAGACGCCCTGCCAGTTGGTGCCGAGCTTGGACCAGCGGGTGACGCAGTGGATGTCCACCATCGGCGTCTCCTGCGGCAGGGCCATCAGCTCCTGCCACGACCACCGGTGGTCGCTGCCGTTCTCGGCGGAGATGACGAACTCCCAGGTGTCCAGTGACACCCGGGGCGTCGGGCCGGCCGAGAGCACCGGAAAGTCCTCGGTCAGATACTGGCCGGGTGGCAGGGCCGGCTCCTGCGTTCGGGGCCGACCCTGAAAGCCCGGTGACACGATTCCCATTGCACAGTCGTACCACCCGGGCCGGTGGGGGCGGGAGCTTTCCCGCGTACCCCGTCGTCAGCCGGCGCGGCGCGGTCAGTGCCGCTCCGCGACCACCTTGCGGTCCTCGGGCAGGTCGCCGCCCCGGGTGGCACGCAGGCTGGTCGCCGTGACGACCACCAGCACACCGATGATCACGCCGAGCGAGGCCAGGGTGGGGATCTGCGGCACGCTGTCCCAGATGCCGTGCGCCCAGTGCAGACCCAGCTTGAGGCCGATGAACGCCAGGATGATGGCCAGGCCGTAGCTGAGGTGCACAAGCCGGCTCAGCGCCGCGTGCAGGACGAAGTAGAGCGCCCGCAGGCCGAGCAGGGCGAACGCATTCGTGGCGAACACCAGGTACGGGTCCTCGGTGATGCCGTAGACCGCCGGCACCGAGTCGACCGCGAAGACGACGTCGGTGGCCAGCACCGCGACCACCACCAGGGCGAACGGCGTGAGTGCCCGCTTCGCGCCCTGCCGGACGGTCATCTTGGTGCCGTGGTAGTCGTCGACCACCGGCATGACCTTGCGCAGCAGTTTCACCGAACGCATCTTGTTGATGTCGACTTCCTGCTGATGCCCGGACATGGCATCGCGCAACAGCTTCACCGCTGTGGCGATGAGGATGATCGCGAAGAGCAGGAAGGCGAAGTCGAGGGTCTGCAACGCCGCCGCGCCGAGGGCGATGAAGACGGCCCGCAGCACCAGCGCACCGGCGATGCCGTAGAGCAGCACCCGCTGGGCGAGCACCGCCGGCACCGCGAATGCCGCCAACAGCAACATGAAGACGAAGAGGTTGTCGACCGATAGCGACTTTTCCACCAGGTAACCGGTCAGGTATTCAACGCCCTGCTGGGAGCCGAATCGGGACCAGATCCAGCCGCCGAACGCCAGCGGCAGCGCTATGTAGAACGCCGACCAGCCGATGGCCTCCCGCATGGAAACCTCGTGCGGGCGACGGGTGACCAGGAAATCCAGCACCAACAGCAGGAGGACCCCGATGATGGTGACCGCCCACAGCGTGGGCGTGCCCACCGACGACAGGTCACTGGCGGCGGACAGATACGACACTTGGTTCATGTGGGTCTCCTCGAACACCGTCATGTTCGAGGTCTCCTTCACCCACCACCTGATGGGCAACCACCCGAGGCACGCCGGGCGTGCCGTACTGACCGGAATGGTTCGTGGGAAGTACTCCCCTCGCACGACAAGGTTAGGCCAGGCGGATTCGCCACGCCAAGCGGGACATCGATGGTTGCCCTGGTAAACCGCTGTGTATCACCGGAGCGAGCGCTGTCAGCCGCGCCGCAACGTCGCCCCCGGGGCCATCGCCGGCTCGATCAGGCCCCGATAGTCACGCGGCAGTTGAGTCGCCACGTCATCGAACTCACCACCGGTGATCGCCTCGTGCAGGGTGGTGAAGACCGCCCGACTGGCGTCCTCGGCGGCAGGCTCCTGCACACCGGCGCGCAACGCGACCCGGGCGACGAACTCCGCCGCGCCGAACCGGTCCGCCTGCTCGGTGCTCGGGCTCGGTTTGAGCACGAGTTGCAGCGGTTGGGGCAACTGGGCGGCCAGGTCCAGGACCTCACCGCCGGTCAACCGCTCGGCGAACGTCTCCAACACGGCCCGGGTCAGCTCGACCGCCCGCTCGGACGACGTGGCGGTGCGCTGGGAAACCTGGTCGATGAAGGTGTCGTAGTTCATCGCGTACTCCCTTGGACTCGCGTCGGCGTCTGCGGGTACCCGCGGCGGCCGAGGAGAAACGGCGCCGGGTTTCCTCCGCCGCGTGGGCGTGACCGGCCGGCGGGCGGGTAACCGCCGCCGGTCGTCACCACATCGATGCCCGAGGGAGCCCACGCCATGGCGAGCTACGCCGACGTCCTGCAGTACCTGTCGAGCCTGGACTACCCGGCCGAGAAGGACGACGTGGTCCGCGAGGCCGAACGGGAGGGTGCTCCGCCGGACGTGTTGAAGGCGCTGCGCGCCCTGCCGCCGGTCGACTACGCCAACGGGACCGAGGTGGCCCGGTCGGCCGGCATCGAGGCGGCGCCCGAGGTGGGCCCCGCCCAGCGGGCCGAACAGGCCCGGGACAAGAAGCACAACAGGGTCTCGCAGCACCTGCGCGGCATCTGATCCAGCGGTGACGCCCACAGCGCGGCGAAGGGATCGTCGCCGGTGACCTACACCGGCGGCCCGTCCCGGCCAGCGGACGTGCGTTTTCCGGCCGCGGTGGTGCAGCTCGCCGTGGTGGCGGTGGTCGGCGTCATCGCCGGCTGCGTCTTCGCGCTGCTGCTGCCACTGCCGCTCGCCGCGCTGGCCGGCTGGGACGTGGGCGCGCTGAGCTGGCTCGTGCTGGTCTGGCACAAGATCTGGCCGATGGACGCCGAGCGGACCGCCCAACTGGCCGTCCACGAGGACCCGAACCGGGCGATCCGGGATGCCCTGCTGCTCGTCGCCTGCCTGGCCAGCCTGCTGGCCGTCGGACTGGTGGTGGCCAGCGCGCAGAGCGCGCCCCCCGGGACCGCCCGGGAGCTGGACAGCGGCCTGGGCGTCCTCAGCGTGGTGCTCTCCTGGTTCGTGGTGCACACCGTGTTCGCCGCCCGGTACGCCCGGATCTACTACACCGGCCCGGACGGCGGGGTGAACTTCAACCAGCCCGAACCGCCGTGCTACTCCGACTTCGCGTACGTCGCGTTCACCATCGGGACGACGTTCCAGGTCTCCGACACCAACCTGACCAGCAACGAGATGCGTCGTACGGTGCTGCGCCACTCGATGGTGTCGTACCTGTTCGGCGCTTTCATCATCGCCGTGACCGTGAACCTGCTGGCGGGTCTGGCCCGGTAAAGCTGGTTTCCCGGCCGCACGGACCCCCGGTGTGCGACACGGGGCGGGGCCGATCGAAGGGCCGGGACAGGCGGGCGCCCCTGGTCACGAACCGCGACCCAGGGCGCCACGCAAGCCTGCCCAGGCGGTGAACCGCATCCGAACCGGTCGCGGTCACCAGGCGGTGGGGGTCCACTCGAACCGAGCGGCCAGCACTGCCGCGTCCAACCATACGGCAGAACATCCTCCGTTTGGTCAGAATTTGGGGAAGTGTGGGCCAGGGCACGTCACGGCCGACCGGTCAACTCCGCGTACCGATGCTCCAGGTCGACCCGGGCCAACGCCCCCACCAGCCAGGCCAACTGCTCGGACTCGCCAGTGGCCAGGCCGGCCAGGTCGTCCGCCGACCTGCCCAGCCCGAGCCGACGCGCGGCAGCCAGCGCCCGCCGGTCGGCGACCGGGGCCACCTCCCGCCACAACGCCTGCGCCTCGCGGAGAAACAGGTCGACGACCTGATCGTCCACGCCCGGAAGGTCGGCCAGCAGCGCCCGCTCCCGGACCGGGTCGTGGTGCGCCACCGCCCGCAACCGGCGCAGATCACCCCGGTACCGCTCGACCACCGTCCGAGCCAGGTCACCCAGCACAGCGGCCAGCGCGTCCACGTCACCGCGCTGGCCGCTGGCGCGCAGCACCCGGACCCGGTCCTCGTGCAGCGAACGCGCCAGCCGGGCCGCGCTGTCCCACCCCTCGTCGCGCACCGCCCGCGCCCCGTCCAACGCCCGCCGGAAGTCACCACGACGGGCCAGCAGCACCGACAGATAGAGCACCTGGAACAGGCTCGCCGGGTTGTTGGTCACCCGGAACCCGTACTGCTCGGCGAAGCCCCGGCCGCTACCGGCGAGCCGGCGCGCCAGGCGTTTACGGTCCTCCACGGGCGTGATCAAACTGGTCGCCATGCCGGCGACTACCCGCGCCACCACCGGCCACACACCCCCGCCCTGAGCGGGCGGTGTCGTCAGCCGTGCAGGCCGCCGGTGCGGTCGCGGGCCTTAAGGCGGGTCGTGGGCAGGGCGGGCGCCGGCAGCGGCGGTGCCGAATCGTCGGCGACCACACCGAAGCGCCCGTCGGCGGCCATCCAGTCCTCCCGGGCGGCGGCGATCTCCTCGTGTGACCGGCCCACGAAGTTCCACCACATCACCAACGGCTCCTCGAACGGCGTACCGCCCAGCAGCAGCAACCGGGCCCCGGCCCCGCCACGCACTGTCAGCTCCCGGCGGCCCGAGCCCAGATACAGCAGCGCCCCCGGCTCGAACCCGACCCCGGCCGCCTCCGCGGACCCGGACATCGCCAGCACGGCGTACTCGAAATCCGGCCGCAACTCCATCGTCGCCGGCGCCTCGCCGCCCAACTCCAGCTGCACCCCCACCAGCGGGGTGTGCACCACCGCCGGTGACCGCTCCCCGGCGAACTCGCCGACCAGCAGGGTGCCGTCCAGATCGCCGTCCCGCCAGCGCGGCAGGTCGGCGTGGTGCGCGAAGTCGGCCGCTCCAGCCCGCGCCGGGTCCGGCAGAGCCACCCAGAGCTGCACACCGTGCATCACCGGCGGATGAATGGCCGGCGAGCGCTCCGAGTGGGCGATACCGTTCCCGGAGGTCATCACGTTCAGCTGGCCGGGGACGATCGGCTGCACGTTGCCGAGGCTGTCCCGGTGCAGAATCTCGCCGTCGAGCAGCCAGGTCACCGTCTGCAGCCCGGTGTGCGGGTGCGGCGGCACCTCCATGCCGGGCCGCTGCGCCACATCGTCCGGGCCGAAATGATCCACGAAACACCACGCGCCGACCATCCGGCGGGCGCGCTGCGGAAGCAGCCGCCGCACCGTGGTGTACCGACCCAACGGCACGTCGTGGCCGGGCAACAACACACTGCCGGGATCGACGTCGGCCACGCCAGGCGGTCGGGTCTGCGCCAGCATTGATTCAGTACGCTCCACCGCCCGACTGTACGCGCACGCGCATTCGCGACCGCGACGCTTCCAACCAGGGCGGGCGGGGTTCACCGGCGCGTGGTTGTGGGCTGTCCCGGCATGGGCGGCGCCCGGCATGGGCTGGGCCGGCATGGGCTGGGCCGGCATGGGCTGGCCCGGCGTGGGTTCACCGGTGGATGGAGGAGACCAGCACGCTGTTGGCACCGGCGACCAGGTCCAGGTACAGGCGCTCCGCCGACCGGTCCCAACCCGGCGTACCCAGCACCGAGCCCGCGGCCACCCCATCCCAGCGGTCGTCGCGTACCACCACCGAGCCGGCACCGGCTCCCGCCCGAACCCGTACCGGAGTCTCCCCCGGCACCCGGACGTCGAGCAGGCTGGTCCCACCGGTGAGTCGTACGGTCAGGATGCTGGCGGGCTGGTCTGAGCGCGGGCCGGTGGGGCGGCCGGGGCGGGCAGGGGTGATCGGTGGCAGGAGAACCTCGGTACGGCTGGAACCGCCGGCGAGTTCCACGCCCAGCAGTCGGGCCCTGGTCAGGTCCAACACCTGACTGTTCACCCCTCCAAAGAGGTGGAGACGCCAGGCGACCCGCTCGTTGAGCAACACCCGCACGGCCCGTGGCCCGCGCGTCCCGGACTCCACGAGGTCGAGCCGCACGGTCTCCCCCCGCACCACCGGTCTGCCCGCCACGCCGGAGCCGGCCGGGGTGCTGATCCGGTACAGGTCATCGCCCAACTCGGCCACCCGCAGCTCGAACGAGGACAGCCCATCCGCGAGCACGAAGGTGCCCTCCTGCCGACCCGCCAGCGGAGCTGTCAACGTTTGCTCGGCAGCAGCACCCGCACCACCGCGGCGACCCTCAGCCGCGTCCGGGTCAGCGACGCCCCCCGGACGGCCGCCGTCATCGGGGCGAGTGCCGTCCGGGCGAGTGCCGTCCGGGCGAGTGCCGTCGGGTTGGCCGGAGTAGGTCATGCCGAGGTGGTCGGGATCGGCAACGATCACGGCCACCGCTACCGCGCCCAGGAGCAGGACGACGGCTGCAGCGGCCACCAACAGGCGAGCACCGGTGGACCACCGTCGCGGTGCTGCCTCACCGGACGGTTCCGGCTCGGGCTCCGGTTCGTGATCCGCGCCGTACCCCACTGCGGCCATGCCTGTGTCCCTCCGCCGGTCCCCGTCCAGGGGTACGTACCCGCCGGCTGATCGGATCACTCGGCGCCGATCACATCACTCCGCTACGTCGCCAACGTAGATCTTGGACAGTTTCCGTTCGCGCGGAACTGTGCTGTCCCGAGACATGTGTCAAGGGGAAGTCCCGATAGTTGTGTCATGAGTTGTTGATCAAGTTGTGTGGATGAGGCTGATGTAGGACC
>NZ_JBITET010000009.1:0-283710 GCF_044455385.1 Micromonospora sp. NPDC051227 | reverse complement strand
ATGCCAGGCACCGTGTACCAGCACACCCAAGATCCCTACCAAGTGACACATGTATCGGGACTTCATCACTGACAGATGTCATGGGACTGAATAGTTCACGCAGAACGGAAAGTGTCCAAGATCTGCGGACCACCCCCGACCGGGCGACGCCATTCGCCTCCGCAGGGGCTTTGCGGCGTGGGCCCCTCAGGCCCGTGACTGGCGGCCAGCGGCCAGCGGCCAGCGGCCGGCTGCCAGCGGACAGCGAACGGCCAACGGGGGCCAGCGGCCACCGGCCAACGGCCAACGGTGGCCACCGGCCAACGACGGTCGGCGGCCAACGACGGTCGGCGGCCAATGGCGGTCGGCGGCCAACGGCCGGTAACCGTTGAACGGCGGTCGGCGGTCGGCGGTCGATCGACGAGCCGTTCTCCACGCCGGCGCGGCGAAGTGGTGGCATCTCCCGCTGCCATCCCGTCCGGTTGATCGACGGTTGGCGCTCGGCGAACGGCGATAGTAGAAAGGCCGCTGACCGGCACCCCGGGTTGCGGGTGCCGGTCAGCGGTCGGTGTCGTGCGGTGGTGCTGGCGGCGGTGGTCTTGCCGTTCGGTTGTGCGGTGGGTCAGCTGTTCCAGTGCTGGGCGACCAGGTCGGTGGCCTGCTGCTCCCACTGGGCGTAGGCGTCGGGGTACGCGGAGACCTGGACGGTCTGCGCGGCGTCGGTCAGGGGCATGTCCTGCCAGCCGTCGACCTGCTTGAGGCCCTTGAGGAACGCGGTGGTGGAGTACTCGGGGTTGGTGATCTGCTCCGGGGTGCCCCAACCACTGGTCGGGCGCTGCTGGAACAGGCCCAGCGAGTCGTGGTCGTTGGCGTCGCCGAGGTGGCCGAGGTTTTCCAGCTTCGACTCCTGCAGGCTCGTCGCGATCGAGATGACCGCGGCGCGCTCCGGGAGACCGGCCTTCTTCGTGGCGGCGATGATGGCCTTGACGTTGGCGGTCTGCTCGTCGTTGAGGCTGATGTGGGACTGGTCGCCCTGCGGCTTCGGCGCCGACTGCACGGCCACGGCGACGGGCTTGGCGTCGACCGGGTTGGCGTGGGCGGCGATCGGGCCGGCGAAGACACCACCGGCGAACGCGAGACCAGCAACGGACAGCATGCTCTTACGGAAGATCGTGTTCATGGGGGTAGCTCCTTCGGGGGTAGAACACCCGTGGTGCCGATCGGGGGAACGGCACGGGTGTGAGCACCTCGTCCGGCGCTGCAAAAACAGGGGAAATGTCTTCGGGGGTGACGCCTATGGTCCTGGGCGTCGGGGTCGGCGACCTCACGGGCGGGGGCTCGTGGCGCCGGGTCCATGTGTAACGACCGGGGGGCCGGGGTCATTCCGGGGTGGGCCCATTCACCGGGCACCCTCGTCGTGGCGGTGCCGGGGGTTGGTCGTGGGGACTGTAACGACCGGGTGGAGGCTGGCATTCCAACCTGCGCGACCTGCGCGTCAGCCCCGTGGGGGCCGGGCGGCGGGTCGTGGTGCTGCGATCGTCAGGGTATGTAACGACCCCGGCCCGGCCATGATTCCGGCCCACGGGTGCACCCGGTCACATCCCCGAACACCCAGGATCGGACAAACCACCCAGACGCGCCGGTCCTGCGGCGTCGAATCCCCCTCACTCGAGTGATCCACTCGGGTTCACGGAAGTCGGGGTATCCCGGACGGTCGGACACCCCGACTTCGTGAAAACCGAGTCGATCAAGAACCTCTATCACGGCGTTGCGCGGCGGAGTTTGGTCGAATTGGGCAAAAAGCCCACCAGTCATCCCAGCGGGTGCGAAACCGATCGCCCCACAACGCCCCGGCGAGCGCGCCCCGCAGGTCGCCAACCGAAGCGCCCCGGCGAGGGCGCCCCGCCGGTCGCCGACGAACCCCCGCCAGCGCCCCGCCGGTCGCTGTACGAAACGCCCCGGCGGGTATCTAGCCGGGCGCCGGGGTCGTCGGTGACGTGCTGTGCGGTAGGTGCGGGCGGGGGACGTGTGGTCGAGGTTGGTCGACAGCGGACGGGGCCTGAGCCGGTCCGCCGCTGCTCCTGGCTGAACCGGCGGATGCCCTGCTCACGGCCGGAAAATCGGTTGAGTTGACGGGGTGGTGCCGGCAGGCTGAGGTCTCCGCCACCCACGTCCCGGAGGACTTTCCATGCGCCTGCTCCGTGATCTGTGGGGGACTTCAACCCGTCGTGTGACGATCGTGGCCGTCCTGATCGTGCTGGGCGCCGCGGGGCAGGCGGGCGCGTCGGCGCTGGCCGGCGCGGTGCTGGTGCATCGTTCGGCTGGCTTCTTCGCCGTGCTGGCCGCGGCTCTGGTCGCCGTGGTCCTCAGCGACCTCGCGGTGAGTCTGCTGATGGCCGGCCTGACCGCCGACTGGTCCGCCGACGTGCGTCGCCGGCTCTGCCGCGTCGCTCTCGGGCAGGACCTGCCCACCCTGGAGACCACTCCGGTGGGCGAGTTGCTGGACCGGATCGACGGGGACGTCTATCAGGTGGCGTCGGCAATTCGTAACCAGGGCATTCGGCTCGCCCAGGGCCTCTGCGTCGGCCTGTTGTCGATGGTTGTGGCGCTGTTCGTGTGGTGGCCGGCCGGGATCGCGATGGTGCTGCTCACTGTGCTGCTCGCGGTCGGCCTGCGCCGGCCCACGGCGCGGATCGGCCCGGCCCGGATGGCCGAGGAGGAGGCGTGGTCCGACCTGGCCGCCGTGATGGAGGAGGCGGTGCACGGCCAGGACGACGTACGCACCAGTCTGGCGCGGCCGTACGTGCTGCGGTTGTATGCCCGGCGGGCCTCCGCCGTGCTGTCCCGTGGCCTGGTGGTCTGGGTGCTGTCCGCCCGGGTGGCGACTGTGGCCACCGCGACGATCAGGGCAGGTATCGGCGCTGTGGTGCTCGGCGGTGCCTGGGCGTTGACCACCGGCCGGATCGACGCCGCCCGGCTCACCGCCATCTGGCTGCTCGCCCTGGCCTTCGGGGCGACAGCGGAACACGTCAGCCGGATGGTGCCGGAGATCCAGGAGGCGCTCGGCGCGTGGGCGCGGGTGCAGTTGCTCTACAAGGCACGGCAGGAGCCGGTCGGCGGGGCCAGCCCGAGCGAGGGTGACCTGCGCATTCGAGATCTGACATTCGGGTACGGGGAGAGTGACCGAGGTGCCGCGCTGCGCGGGCTCAGCCTCACCTTCGCGCGCGGTCGCTCGTACGCGCTGATCGGGCGGACCGGTTCGGGCAAGTCGACGCTGGCGAAGGTGCTGACCCGGGCGGTCGACGTGCCGCCGGGCACTGTCTTCCTCGGCGGCACCGACCTGTGCGACCTCGACGTCGAGCAGCTGCGCCGCTGGGTGGCGTTGGTGCCGCAGCGCACCGAGATCCTGGCCGGCACGCTCGCCGAGAACGTGGCGCTCTTCGACCCGGAGTTGCTCGACGCGGCGGCTCGGGCGCTCGACGAGTTGGGTCTGGCCAGCTGGATCGCTGAGCTGCCGCACGGGTTGACGACCCGGCTGGGGGAGGGCGGGCATGTGCTCTCCGCCGGTCAGGAGCAGTTGGTGGCGTTCGCCCGGATCCTGGTCCGGGAGCCACACGTGGTGATCCTCGACGAGGCCACCGCTCGGCTGGATCCGGTCACCGAGGCGCGGGTGCAGCGGGCCACCGAACGACTGCTGCGCGACCGGATCGGCATCGTCATCGCGCACCGACTCTCCTCGGTGCGTCGCTGTGACGAGGTGGTCGTCCTGGCCGACGGCGCGGTGGTCGAGGCCGGTCCGCTGGAGACGTCGACCCGCTTCGCGGAACTGTTGGCGACCAGCCACGCTGCCGCGTACGCCACGGTGGCGCCGGCCGGTCGCACCGGCGTCGGCACAGACCTGCTGGTCGGCCCCGGCCCGGACGCGTGGCCGAGCGAGCCGGTGCCCGCGCGGGGTGAGCCGGTCGCGGCGAATGAGCACGCCGCCGCCTGGGGGCCGAGCGAGCCGGTGCCCGCGCGGGGCGAGCCGGTCGCGGCGAATGAGCACGCCGCCGCCTGGCCGACCGAGCCGGCGCCCGCGGGGGCCGAGCCGAAGGGGCAGACCGCGCGGGCGACACCGCTGGACAGCACGCAGGGCGCTGTCGGGCCGACCCGGGCCGACCCGCCGCCGCTGCCGCCGGTGCCGCCGGCCCGGACGCTGCGGGAGATCTTCCGACTCTGCACCAACGATCCCCGGTACGGTGCGGCCGCGATCGTGCTGTTCCTCGGGCTCAGTCTGCTCGGGCTGGACGGCCCGGTGCTGCCCTGGCTCTGGGCGGACCTGGTCGACGGCACCGGCAACCCGTACCTGCCGGCGGTGGGGATCGTCGCCGGGTTGCTGGTCACCCTGCCGCTGCCGTTCTACACCCACGTCTGGTTCCCGCAGTGGTGGGTGCGGCAGATGCTGCGGATCGGCCTTCGCCTGGTGCACGGGCAGACCGGGCCGCGCCGGGTCAGCTCACACACCCCCGCCGAGGTGGTGGCGCAGGGCGGGGACACCGAGCGGGTGGTCCAGCTCGCCGACAACGTGCTGGACCAGACCGTCGCGCTGGTGCTCGTGGTCGCCATGACGGCGGTCACCGGCAGCGTCGTACCCGGGCTGTTCTTCCTCGGCACGATGGTCGTCTCCGGGCTGGCCGCGACGTTGTTCGGGCCGAAGCTGGAGCGTGCGGCCCGGGCGACGGTGGCGGCGCGGGCGTCCTTCGCCACGGCGCTGGTCTCCGCGCTCTCCGCGGCGCGGACGGTGAAGCTCGCCGGCGCGACCACGGCGGTGCTGCGCCACCTGGCGAACCTGGACGTGCTGCGCAGCGACCGGCAGCGACGGGAGATCTCGGTGCAGGTGTGGGCGCGCTCCACACCGTCGATGGCCAGTGGGCTGTTGCCGATCGGCGCCTGGGCGCTCTATCTGAACGGCTCGCTCTCCGCCGGGGCGGTGCTGGTGGCCGTCTCCACCCTGGGCGCGGCCCGCTGGTTCGCCTGGACGACGGCGTCGTTGATCTCGCAGCTGCCCTCCGCGCGGGTCTGGACCCGGCGCACGGCGGCGATGACCGGGGTGAGCGCGTACTCCGCGGGGGTGCCGGAGGTCGATCTGACCACCGGCACGGCGCCCGCGCCGGCCATGCCGCCCCGGCATCCGCTGCGCCGGCTGGAGCTGCGCGGCTTCGGGGTGGTGCACTCCGACGGCACGGTGGCCGTCCGGGACGTGGACCTGACCGTGCAGCGGGGGCAGTTGGTGCTGGTCGTCGGGCCGGTGGGGTCGGGCAAGTCCTCGTTGCTGCGCGGGCTGGCCGGGATCGTGCACCACACCGGCGAGCTGGCCTGGAACGGTGACCCGGTCACCGAGCCGGAGCTGTTCCTGCGTCCCAACCAGGTCGGCTACGTCGGTCAGTTGCCCCGGGTGCTCTCCGGCACGGTGGCCGACAACATCGCCCTCGGGCACCAGGTGGACGCGGCGGGGGCGGTCAGCACCGCCCAGCTCGACCATGACCTGGCCGCCGCCGGTGGTGGGCTGGGCCTGCTCATCGGGCACAAGGGCACCCGGCTCTCCGGCGGGCAGTTGCAGCGGTTGGCGCTGGCCCGGGCGCTGGCCCCGCGTACCGAACTGCTGGTCGCCGACGACGTGTCGTCGGCGCTGGACGTCACCACCGAGCTGGCGCTGTGGCAGGCGTTGCGCGGCCACGGGGTGACAGTTGTCGGCTCGACAGCGAAACGCGCCGCGTTGGTCCGGGCCGACCACGTGGTGGTGCTGCTCGGCGGCACGGTGGCCGCCCAGGGCACCTGGCAGGACCTGGAGGGCGACTGGTCACACCTGGCCGGCTGACCGACGGTCGGGCGGCCGCTCACGCGGCGGCCACCCGACCGTTCGGGATCAGGAGGCGCGGGCGTACTGGGCGGGGCCGGAGTACGCGACGCCGAGCTTCGCGGCGGCCCGGCGCGGCCAGTACGGGTCGCGCAGCAACTCCCGACCCAGCAGCACCAGGTCGGCCTCGCCGCTGGCGACGATCTGCTCGGCGTGCTCGGGCTCCACGATGAGGCCCACCGCGCCGGTCGGAACGCCCGCCTCGCGGCGGATCTGGGCGGCCAGCGGCACCTGGTAACCCGGGCCGAGCGGGATGCGCTGTTCCGTGCTCACCCCACCGGAGGACGCGTCGACCAGGTCGACGCCGACGCCGGCCAGCTCACCGGCGAGCACCACGCTGTCCTCGATCGTCCAGCCGCCCTCTACCCAGTCGGTGGCGGAGATCCGGGTCAGCACCGGCACGTCCTCGCCGACCGCAGCGCGCACCGCGCGGGCCACCTCCAGGGTGAGCCGCATCCGGGCGGCCCGGTCGCCGCCGTACGCGTCGGTGCGGTGGTTGGTCAGCGGCGAGAGGAACTCGTTGAGCAGGTAACCGTGGGCGGCGTGGATCTCCACGGCGGCGAAGCCGGCGTCCAGGGCGCGTTCGGCTCCGGCCGCGAACGCCTCGACCACACCGGCGATGCCGGCCTCGTCGAGGCTGGTCGGCGTCCGGTAGTCGGCGGTGAACGGCTCCGAGCCGGGGGCGACGGGCGTCCAGCCGCCCTCGGCGTCCGGCACACCACCGCGCTCGGGTGCCCACGGCCGGTAGGTGGAGGCCTTGAAGCCGGCGTGCGCGAGCTGCACGGCTGGCACCGCGCCGTGAACGGCGACGAACGCGGTCACCGGTCGCCAGGCGTCGACGTGCGCACCGGACCAGAGGCCGGTGTCCTGCGGGCTGATCCGGCCCTCGGGAAGTACGGCGGTCGCCTCGGTCAGCACCAGGCCGGCACCGCCGACCGCGCGGCTGCCGAGGTGGATCAGGTGCCAGTCGGTGGGCAGACCGTCGGGGCCGGCGGAGTACTGGCACATCGGTGCCATGGCGATCCGGTTGGGCACTGTGACCCCGCGCAGGGCCAGGGGAGTGAACAGGGAACTCATGGGGTCATCCTCTCCGACACGGCGACGGGCCCCCGGGGAGAGGGGCCCGTCGCCGTACTGGTGAATCGATCAGGCAGGAACAGGGCTGAGCTCGGGCCGGGTGTCGGCGACCGGCTCCGGGTCGGTCAGGTCACGCCGGCCGGCGGACTCGTACGCGGCGCGGTCGAGAGTGCCCTCGCGGGCGGCGACCACTGTCGGCACCAGCGCCTGCCCCGCGACGTTGGTGGCGGTGCGGATCATGTCCAGGATCGGGTCGATGGCCAGCAGCAGGCCGGCGCCGGCCAGCGGCAGGCCCAGCGTGCTGAGGGTCAGGGTGAGCATCACGATCGCGCCGGTCAGGCCGGCGGTGGCCGCCGAGCCGACCACTGAGACGAAGGCGATCAGCAGGTAGTCGCCGATGCCGAGGTGCACGCCGAACACCTGGGCCACGAAGATCGCGGCGAGGGCCGGGTAGATGGCGGCGCAGCCGTCCATCTTCGTGGTGGCGCCGAAGGGCACCGCGAACGAGGCGTACTCGCGGGGCACACCGAGCCGCTCGACGGAGCGCTGGGTCACCGGCATGGTGCCGACCGAGGAGCGGGACACGAAGCCCAGCTCGATCGCCGGCCAGGCGCCGGCGAAGAAGCGCAGCGGGTTGAGGCGGCCGGCCAGGATCAGCACCAGCGGGTAGACCACGAACAGCACGATGGCGCAGCCGACGTAGACGGCGGTGGTGAACTTCGCCAGGGGGGCCAGCAGGTCCCAGCCGTACGAGGCGACGGCGTTGCCGATCAGGCCGAGGGTGCCGATCGGGGCGAGCCGGATGACCCACCAGAGCGCCTTCTGGACGATCTCCAGCAGGGAGCGGTTCAGCGCCACGAACGGTTCGGCGGCCTCGCCGACCAGCAGGGCCGCGGCACCGATGACGACGGCGAGGAAGACGATCTGGAGGACGTTGCCCTCGACGAACGCGCCGACCGGGTTGGTGGGCACGATGCCGGTGAGGAAGTCGGTCCACGAGCCGGTCTTCTTCGGCGCCGCGGCGCCACCCAGGTCGAGGGTCACGCCCTTGCCCGGGTTGGTGAGCAGGCCGAGGCCGATGCCGATGCTCACCGCGATCAACGCGGTGATGCCGAACCACATCAGGGTCTTGACGGCGAGCCGGGCGGCGTTGGCTACGCCGCGCAGGCTGACCACGCTGACCACGATGGCGGTGAAGACCAGCGGCGGCACGGCCAGCTTGAGCAGTTGGACGAAGAGGCTACCGACGGTGTGCAGGGTGCTGGTCAGCCAGCTCAGGTCGTTGCTGCGGGCAAGGAAGCCCAGCGCGACGCCGAGCACGAGGCCGAGCAGGATCTGCACGGAGAAGGGAATTTTGCGCAGGCTGAAGGGCATGGGGATGTATCCAATTGTCCGGTCCGATCGGGGCAGGCGTAGAAACGCGGCTAGCCCGGACAGATGCCACTGGCCTGCAGTCGGAGATCGACATACAGGCGGACAGTGAGGCCCCAGACATTGGTCATCGCTGGCCGACGATACGCCGATTCCCGCTCATCGAAAGGACCGGGCAGCGTGAGGCTCCTTACAGAGGGCCAGCGCGGTGGCGGTACTCACGCCCCACAGCACCGCGAGGGCGAGGATCAGCCGTTCCAACACCCCCACCACCGGGCCTCGGCCGAGCACGAGCATCGCCAGCCCCACCGTGGCACAGAGCGGCAGGGTCAGCGCGGCGGCGACGCCGGCCAGCCGACGCACCGTCCGGCCGGCCGGCCCGGAGACGGCCAGCGTGATCATGGCGAAGACCACCGCCGCGGTCGCCGCGATGCTCGCGCCGCCGTGCACCAGATCCGCCGCCGTCGCGCGCTCGAACGGCGGCAACGGGCAGCCGCCGGAACAGGTCACCGCCCCCGACACGGCGGTGAACACGGCCCCGGTGGCGAGCAGCGCCGGGGCCGCCCACACCCCGGGGGGCAGCGCCGCGCCGATCAGCAGCAACGCGCCGGCAAGGGCCAGGATCCCGATCCGGTACGTCGCGGCGTGGGCGCTGCCGGCGATGCCCGCCTCGCTGACGTACCCGGTGAACCCTGGACCGGGACCGGCGACCACGGCGAGCGTCACCGCCACCGCACCAGCCAGGGAGCAGCCGGCCGCCGCGGACCCGGCGACCCGGCGGGCGACCTCGCCGCGGGCCCTCGGCACGGTCGGGGCGGCCGGCCGACCCGGCTCAGCCACGCCCGTGCGGCGTGCTCCAGCCGGACTCGTCCGGCCCGAGTGGCACGATGCCGCTGGGATTGATCTCCCGGTGCGTGCCGTAGTAGTGCCGCTTGATGTGGTCGAAGTCCACCGTCTCGCCGAAACCCGGCGTCTGGAACAGGTCGCGGGCGTACGCCCAGAGCACCGGCATCTCGGTCAGCTTGTTGCGGTTGCACTTGAAGTGCCCGTGGTACGCGGCGTCGAAGCGGACCAGCGTGGTGAACAGCCGCACGTCCGCCTCGGTGATCGCGTCGCCCATCAGGTAGCGCCGCCCGGCCAGCCGATCGGAGAGCGCGTCCAGCCGGGCGAAGAGCGCCCGGAACGCCTCGTCGTACGCCTGCTGGGAGGTGGCGAACCCGCACCGGTAGACGCCGTTGTTCACGTCGGTGTGGATCTCTGCCATCAGCGCGTCCATTTCGGGGCGCAGTTCGACCGGGTACAGGTCCGGCGCCCCCGCACTGTGCAGCGACCGCCACTCGGTGGAGAAGTCGAGGGTGAGCTGCGGATAGTCGTTCGTGACCACCCGACCGGTCACTGTGTCGACGAGCGCCGGCACTGTCACCCGGCCGGTGTAGTCCGGGTCGGCGGCCAGGTACGCCTCGGACAGGAAGCTCACGCCGAGGACCGGGTCGAAGCCGTCCGGGTCGAGGGCGAACGCCCAGCCCCGCTCGTCCCGGATCGGGTCGACGGTGCCCAGCGAGATCGCGTCGTCCAGCCCGAGCAGGCCACGCACGATCCTCGCCCGGTGCGCCCACGGGCAGGCCCGGCACCAGATCAGCCGGTAACGGCCGGCCTCCAGCGGCCAGCGGTCCCGCTCGTCCGGGCCGCCGCCGGGTGGCGAGGTGGAGTCGGCGGTGACCCGACCGGTGAACCGGTTCGGCTGGCGGACGAACGCGCCGCCGCCGCTGGTCTCTGCGCTGAACTGGGCCCGGGCCATGCCGTCAACCTATCCGTTGCCGACGCGGATATCCTGGCGGCCGGCAGCCCTCGTGACCCGGTGGGCGTGCCCCACCCCCGCCGTCTGCACCCCCTAAGGACTCGCGATGACCGTGGCATACCTGGTGGCCGGTGTCCGCACCCCGATCGGCCGGTACGCGGGCGCGCTGGCCGGCGTCCGCCCCGACGACCTGGCCGCGCACGTGATCCGGGAACTGGTCGCCCGCCACCCGTCGGTGGACTGGGGGCGAGTCGACGACGTCGTGCTCGGCTGCGCCAACCAGGCCGGCGAGGACAACCGCAACGTGGCCCGGATGGCGGCGCTGCTGGCCGGCCTGCCCGAGGAGGTGCCCGGCAGCACCGTCAACCGGCTCTGCGGCTCGGGTCTGGACGCGCTAGCCACCGCCGCCCGGTCCATCGTCGCCGGGGACGCGGAGCTGGTGATTGCCGGCGGGGTGGAGAGCATGAGCCGGGCGCCGTTCGTCATGCCGAAGGCGACGTCGGCGTACTCCCGCTCGGCCGAGGTGTACGACACCACACTGGGCTGGCGGTTGGTGAACCCGTTGATGCGTGACGGGTGGGGGGTCGACTCGATGCCGGAGACGGCGGAGAACGTGGCCGCCGAGTACGGCGTGAGCCGGACCGAGCAGGACGCCTTCGCGTACCGGTCGCAGCAGCGTGCGGCCAAGGCGCAGGCCGACGGCCGGTTCGCCGAGGAGATCGTGGCGGTGTCCGTGCCGGCCGGTCGTCGGGAGACCCGGCTGGTCGCTGTCGACGAGCACCCACGGGAGACCACGCTTGCGAAGCTGGCCGCGCTGCCCACCCCGTTCCGCGACGGCGGCACGGTGACCGCCGGCAACTCCTCGGGCGTCAACGACGGCGCGGTCGCGTTGCTGGTGGCCAGCGAGGCGGCGGTCGCCCGGTACGGCCTGACCCCGCTGGCCCGGATCGTCGGTGCGGCGGCGGCCGGTGTGCCGCCCCGGATCATGGGGATCGGCCCGGTGCCGGCCACCCGCAAGCTGCTCGACCGGGTCGGCGTCGAGTTGAGCGCGGTGGATGTGGTGGAGCTGAACGAGGCGTTCGCCGCGCAGTCCGTGGCGGTGCTGCGCGAGCTGGGGCTACCGGTGGACGCCGACCACGTCAACCCGAACGGTGGGGCGATCGCGCTGGGGCACCCGCTCGGTGCCAGTGGCGCGCGGCTGGCGTTGACCGCCGCCCTGGAGCTGCGCCGTCGCGGCGGCCGCCGGGCTCTGGCCACCATGTGCATCGGCGTCGGTCAAGGCATTTCGCTGTTGCTGGAGTCAGCCGCCTAGAGTGGTCCACACCACACGACCCGCGGGTCGACCGGTGCCCACGCGTGCCCGCTGCGCGCCCCGACGCCGGTGCCGTCCCGCGCCGCGGCGATGAACTGGGGAGCACGCTGATGCCGGACGGACTGCCGACCGAGATCGATCTGACCAGGCCGAGCGCGGCCCGGGTGTACGACTACTTTCTGGGCGGAGCGCACAACTTCGAGATCGACCGACAGTTGGCGGAGCAGATCGCCAGCATGACCCCGAATCTCGCCGCCACCATGCGCTCCGGCCGGGAGTTCCTGCGCCGGGCCGTCCGGGTGCTGCTCGACGCCGGCATCGACCAGTTCCTCGACATCGGCTCCGGAATTCCCACCGTGGGCAACGTGCACGAGGTGGCGCAGCGGGTGAACCCCAAGGCCCGCGTCGTGTACGTCGACATTGACCCGGTGGCGGTCGCGCACAGCCGGGAGTTGCTGGCTGGCAACGAGCTGACCGGTGTCATCCACGCCGACCTGCGGGAGCCGGAGCGGATCCTCACCGAGACCCGACAGCTCGGGCTGATCGACTTCAGTCGTCCGATGGGCATCCTGCTGGCCGGGGTGGTGCACTTCATCCCGGATGCCGACCAGCCCGAGGCGATCCTGGCCACCCTGCGGGCCGCGGCCGCGCCCGGCAGCTTCCTGGTCGTCTCCCACTCCACCTTCGAGGACCAGCCGCAGGAGATGCTGGATGCCCAGCGCCTCTCCGCCCGCACCGCCACCGAGATCACCCTGCGCTCCCGCGCCCAGGTCACCGGCTTCTTCGGCGACTGGACCGTCCTGGAACCGGGCGTGGTGCACATGCCGCTCTGGCGCCCAGACTCACCGTCCGACGTGGACGAGCACCCGGAGCGGTTCGGCGCCTTCGGGGGCGTCGCCCGGTACGACCAGTCCGCCGGCTGATCCCGTGGCCGCCGTCCCGGACCCCGCCGGGGTCGATTCCGGCCGGGACCCCGCCGGGGTCGTCGCCGGTCGGGCGGACGCCCAGGGGTACGCCGCCGACTGGGCCCGCGCGGTGCGCCGGCTCGGTTTCGTGCCGCTCAGCGTGGCCGAGACCGAGCGGCTGCTGCTGGCGCACACGATCCGGCTGGCCCAGGCGGTACGGGCCGAGCCGTTCAGCGCCCACCCGGCCGAGGACGTCGGGCGGGCCCTGGTGGAGGCGCACCTCACCGAGCCGCAGGCCCTGGAGTGGACGCTGCACGCGCTCGGCGCGACCTTCGGGCGTCGGGTGCTGTGCGACGGTGACCGGCCGGCCGACCTCGCCGACCGGATCGCGGCGGTGCAGGGCGGGCTGGCCGCCGGGTTCGCCCGTGCGCTGCGCGACCGCACCTTCAGCCAGCAGGAGCGGATCGCCCGGTCCGCCTGGCAGGCGCGCGACGAGGTCGAGCAGGCGCTACGGGAGAGCGAGGCACGGTTCCGGGCGGTGTTCACCGGCGCCGCGATCGGGATCGGGATCGCCGGCGTGGACGGTCGGATCATCGACGTCAACCAGGCGTTCGCCGACATGCTCGGCTACTCGATCGAGGAGTTGCGCGAGATCAACGTGGCGGCGCTGTTCCACGCCGACGACGCCGCCGGGATGTGGGAGCTCTACCAGGAGCTGATCGAGGGAAAGCACGACGCCGCCCGGGTGGAGAAGCGCTACCACCGCAAGGACGGCACAGTCGTCTGGACGGATCTCGCCGTATCGCTGATCCGACACGATGGCCGACCGCGATTCACCGTCGCGATGATCGAGGACATCACCGAGCGGTACGAACTCCAGCAGCGGCTGCGCTTCCAGGCGCTGCACGACCCGCTGACCGGGTTGCCCAACCGGACGCTGTTCTTCGAGACGTTGGGACGGGTGCTCGACACCGCGGGCACCGGGCAGCGCGTCGGGGTCTGCTTCCTGGATCTGGACGGCTTCAAGGCGATCAACGACAGTCTCGGCCACGACCTCGGTGACCGGCTGCTCGTGATGATCGGCCGGCGGCTGGCCGCGTGCGTGGCCGACCACGGCCACCTGGTGGCCCGGATGGGCGGCGACGAGTTCGTGATCCTCGTCGACGGAGGGGACGACACCGACGACCCGGTCGCCGTCGCGGAGGCCGCGCTGGCCGCCGTCGCGGCCCCGGTCCACGTCGGTGAGCACCAGTTGGCCGTCTCGGCCAGTGTGGGCATCGTGCAGTGCCCGGCCTCGGAGACCACCGCGTCGGAGCTGATGAAGGCCGCGGACACCACGCTCTACTGGGCCAAGGCGGCGGGCCGGGGCCGGTGGGCGGTCTACGACCCCGAGCGCGGCGCCCGGGACATCGCCCGCTCGGCGCTGGTCGCCGGGCTGCCCGCCGCACTGGAGCGGGGCGAGTTCGTGCTGCACTACCAACCGATCGTGTCGCTGCTGGAGGGCACCATGCTCGCGGTGGAGGCGCTGGTCCGTTGGGAGCATCCGGAGCTGGGCCTGATCGGGCCGGACCGGTTCATCGGCCTGGCCGAGGAGACCGGTCTGATCGTTCGGCTCGGCGAGTGGGTGCTGCGGCGTGCCTGCGAAGACGCCGAACGGTGGTGGCGGGAGTTCCCCGAGGCCCGGCTGGTGGTCAGCGTCAACCTGGCCGCCCGGCAGGCCGACGAAGCGGCCATCGTGGACACCGTCGCCGACGCGTTGCAGACCAGCGGGCTGCCCGCGGAGCTGCTCCAACTGGAGCTGACCGAGAGCGCCGTGATGGGCAGTGCCGGCGAACCCCTGCGCAGCCTGCACCGGCTCGCCGCGCTCGGCGTCCGGCTGGCCGTGGACGACTTCGGCACCGGGTACTCCAACCTGGCGTACCTGCGCCGGTTGCCGATCCACTGCCTGAAGCTCGCCGGTCCGTTCGTCGAGGGCATCCGCGCGGACGGGACCGACGTGGCGGCCGACCACCGCGACGAACGGATCGTCGACGCGTTGGTCCGGTTGGCGCACGCCCTGGAGTTGTGGGTCACGGCCGAGGCAGTGGAGACCGGCGTGCAGGCTGAACGGCTGCGGGCGCTGCGCTGCGACACCGGGCAGGGTCGATACTTCGGTGCGCCCGCCCCGGCCGACGAGATCACTGCCCGGCTGCGCGGTAGCGGAGCGTTGGCGTGAGTGGGGGACCGCTCCGGTCCGGAGGGTGGCGACGGAGGATGGCGGCGTGGACCTGACGGACTCGCAGACGGCGGTGACCGTGGTGGCCGGGCTGGCCATCCTGGCCGGGTTGGCCGGCGTGGTGGTGCCCGGTCTGCCGGCACTGCCGCTGTGCTGGGGCGGCGTGCTGCTCTGGGCGGTCTTCGGCGGCGCCGGCCTGGGTGGCTGGGCGGTGTTCGCCGCCGCCACACTGGTCGCCGGGGGTGGTGCCGTGATCAAGTACGCGTGGCCGGGCCGGAACCTGAAGCGCACAGGTGTGCCGACGTCCACGCTGCTCGCCGGCGCTGTGCTCGGCGTCATCGGGTTCTTCGTGGTGCCGGTCGTCGGCCTGGTGCTCGGTTTCGTCGCCGGGGTGTGGGCGGCTGAACGGCTAAGGCTGGGCAGTAACCAGCTCGCGTGGCCCTCCACCGTGCAGGCCCTGAAGGCTGCCGGCCTGTCGATGCTTGTGGAGTTCCTGGCCGGCCTCCTGGTAGCGGCCCTCTGGGTAGCCGGCCTCCTCCTGACCTGACCCCCGCCCCTTCTCCGTGCCCCGCCCCCGGCCCTGCCCCACGATCTTGCATTTACTGCGCCGGCATATGGGACATCCCGCCAATATCGACAACCGAAACTGCAAGATCGGCGCGGCGGGGGCGGGGGAGACGAGGGGAAGTGGGGCGCGGGGCACTTTTCGGGTACGGCGGAGTGGCCGTACGAGAGAGAGAGGCGTGCCCCGCGCCACCGGGTCGGGCGGTCCGAGCGCCCGGGGTGGGCCCTTGTCGGGCCTGGTCACTGGTCCAGGATGCCGGCCGGGGCAGCCGGTCGGCAACGCAATTAGCCCGACGGCGGTGAGATTCCCACCGACTACGTATTGACCGCCTTGATCGGCTGGGTCGACACTTTGCCCACTCGCACGCGGAACCACCTCAGGGAGGTGTGCAGTGGCCACGACGCCCGTGCCGACCGCCGAGCAACCAATGGACGAGGATGCCCGACGGCTCGCCGAACTCGGCTACAAACAGGAGTTGCGCCGTAAGTGGAGTGGCTTCTCCAACTTCGCCATCTCCTTCTCGATCATCTCGATCCTGGCCGGCTGTTTCACCACCTTCGGTCAGGCGTGGAACAACGGCGGGCCGGTCGCCATCTCCTGGGGCTGGCCGCTGATCTCGCTGTTCATCCTGATCATCGGCTTCTGCATGGCGGAGCTGGTGTCGGCGTACCCGACCGCGGGTGGGATCTACTGGTGGGCGGCCACCATGGGCCGCCCGGTGCACGGCTGGTTCACCGGATGGCTGAACCTGATCGGTCTGGTGGCGGTCACCGCCTCGGTGGACTACGGCTGTGCGACGTTCCTCAACCTCACCCTGTCGGCGCTCTTCGACGGCTGGGCCGGGACGCTGCGTCAGGCGTTCGTCCTCTTCGTGATCATCCTGGTGCTGCACGGGCTGATCAACATCTTCGGGCACCGGATCATCGACGTCCTTCAGAACGTCTCGGTCTGGTGGCACGTGGCCGGCGCGGCCGTCGTGGTGGCCATCCTGGTCTTCGTGCCCGACAATCACCAGAGCTTCCAGTTCGTGTTCACCGAGCGGTTCAACAACTCCGGCTTCGGCGACGGTGACGTCGGCGGACTGACGTTCTGGTTCTACGTGCTGCCGCTGGGCTTCCTGCTGACCCAGTACACGATCACCGGCTTCGACGCCTGCGCGCACGTCTCCGAGGAGACCCGGGGCGCCTCCCAGGCCGCGGCCCGCGGACTCTGGCAGTCGATCTTCTACTCGGCGGTCGGCGGCTGGATCCTGCTGCTGGCGTTTCTCTTCGCGGCCACCGACGTCGAGGCGGTCAACGCCGCGGGCGGCTTCTCCGGCGCCATCTTCGAGTCCGCGCTGACCCCGGTCTTCTTCAAGGTCGTCATCATCATCTCGACCATCGGCCAGTTCTTCTGCGGCATGAGCTGCGTGACCTCGATGAGCCGGATGGCGTACGCGTTCAGCCGGGACCGTGCCGTACCCGGATGGCGGCTGTGGTCGACTGTCGACCGCAACGGCACCCCGGTCAACGCGATCATCGGCGCCACAGTGGCCGGCCTGGTGCTGACCCTGCCGGCGCTGTACGAAAGCGCCGCCGGTATCCCGATCGCCTTCTACGCGGTCGTCTCCGTCGCGGTGCTCGGGCTCTACCTGTCGTTCCTCATTCCGATCGCGCTCCGACTACGGATGGGCGACCGGTTCGTCCCGGGGCCGTGGACGCTGGGTCGCAAGTACAAGCTGCTCGGCTGGATCGCGGTGATCGAGATCGCGATCATCGCCGTCTACTTCGTGCTGCCGATAGTGCCCGCCGGAGTGCCCGGCAACGACGAGTTCACCTGGTCGGCGGTGAACTACGCGCCGCTCGCCGTCGGCGGGGTGCTACTGGTGGTCGCCGTCTGGTGGTACGCCTCGGCCCGCAAATGGTTCACCGGCCCGATTCGTACCGTCGAGGAACCCGCGGTGGCGGCCGACCCGGCGCGGGCCGACGGCCCGGTCTGATCGGCACCCGGCGGGACGGGCGGTGCTGCCGTCCCGCCGGCCGTCGGTCGGGTTTGCCGCACGTGCCGCCGGGGGCATTGACGGTGATCCGGTTTGCCAGTAGACCTTGGTGATGGAGGCCCGCGAATGAGGAAAGCTCCGCTGACGCTGGAACAACTGCGGGTCGCCGTCGCCGAGGGTGAGATCGACACCGTGGTGCTGGCCCTCGTCGACATGCAGGGCCGCTTGCAGGGCAAGCGGTTCCACGCGCCCTTCTTCCTCGACCAGGTGGTGACCAACGGCAGCGAGGGCTGCAACTACCTGCTCGCCGTGGACGTCGACATGAACACCGTCGACGGGTACGCGATGTCGAGCTGGGAACGCGGCTACGGCGACTTCGCGATGGTGCCGGACTTCGCCACGTTGCGCCGGGTGCCCTGGCAGCCCGGCTCCGCCCTGCTGCTGGCCGACCTGACCTGGCTCGACGGCTCGGGTGACGTGGTGGCCTCGCCCCGGCAGATCCTGCGCCGGCAGCTGGACCGGCTGGCCGAGCACGGACTGACCGCGTACGCCGGCACCGAGTTGGAGTTCGTGCTGTTCCGCGACTCGTACGAGGACGCCTGGCAGCGTGGCTACCGCGACCTCACCCCGGCCAACCAGTACAACGTCGATTACTCGCTGCTCGGCACCGCCCGGGTGGAGCCGCTGCTGCGCCGCATCCGCGTCGAGATGGCCGGCGCGGGGCTCACCCCGGAGAGCGCCAAGGGCGAGTGCAACCTCGGGCAACACGAGATCGCCTTCCGGTACGACGAGGCGGTGACCTGCGCCGACCATCACGTGATCTACAAGAACGGCGCCAAGGAGATCGCGGCCCAGGAGGGGATGGCGATCACCTTCATGGCCAAGCCGAACGAGCGCGAGGGCAACTCCTGCCACATCCACTTCTCACTGCGGGACTCGTCCGGCTCGTCGGCGATGCTCGGTGACGGACCGGCGCACCTGTCGCAGACCGGGCAGCGGGTGCTCGCCGGGCTGCTGGCCACCATGCGGGAGTTCAGCCTGCTCTTCGCGCCGAACATCAACTCCTACAAGCGCTACCAGCCGGGATCGTTCGCCCCGACCGCGCTGCGCTGGGGTGTCGACAACCGCACCTGCGCGCTGCGGGTGGTCGGGCACGGGCAGGGCATGCGCGTGGAGAACCGGGTGCCCGGCGCCGACGTCAACCCGTACCTGGCGATCGCCGGGCTGGTCGCCGGGGCGCTGCACGGCATCGACGGCGAGCTGGAGCTGGGTGCGGAGTGCACCGGCAACGCCTACGACGACCCGGAGGCCGAGCGGGTTCCCGGCACCCTGCGCGATGCCCTGGCCCTCTGGGAAGGATCCACAGTGGCCCGTGAGGCGTTCGGCACCGAGGTGGTGGCCCACTACGCCAACCAGGCGAGGGTCGAGCTGGCCGCCTTCGACGCCGCGGTGACCGACTGGGAGCTGACCCGTGGCTTCGAACGCCTCTGACCACGTGAGGATGGAGGTGGCGGTGTGACGGTTTTGGTGGATCCCGCTAGCGGGGTGGGGTTTCGGGAGGTTGCTGCGGCCTCGGTGGACGAGGTCGACGCGGCCATCTCGCGGGCGGCCGCCGCATTCGAGACCTGGCGTCAGGTGGGGGCGGGGGATCGGGCACGGTTGCTGCGGCGGTTCGCCGCCGTGGTCGACGCGCACCTGGACGAGTTGGCAGTGCTGGAGGTGCGCAACTCCGGGCACACCGTCGGCAACGCCCGGTGGGAAGCGGGCAACGTCCGCGACGTCCTGGACTACTACGCCGGCGCGCCCGAGCGGTTGACCGGGCGGCAGATCCCGGTGCCCGGCGGGCTGGACGTCACCTTCCACGAGCCATTCGGTGTGGTCGGCGTGATCGTGCCCTGGAACTTCCCGATGCCGATCGCCGCCTGGGGTTTCGTCCCGGCGCTCGCCGCCGGCAACACCGTCGTGCTCAAGCCCGCCGAGTTGACCCCGCTCACCGCACTGCGCCTGGCCGAGTTGGCCCGCGAGGCGGGCCTGCCCGACGACGTCTTCACCGTCATCCCGGGCGAGGGCTCGGTGGCGGGGGAGCGGTTCGTCAGCCACCCGGCGGTCCGCAAGATCTGCTTCACCGGCTCCACCGAGGTCGGCACCCGGATCATGGCCGGCTGCGCCGCCCAGGTGAAGCGACTCACCCTGGAGTTGGGCGGCAAGAGCGCGAACATCGTGTTCGCCGACGCCGACCTGGAACGCGCCGCCGCGACCGCACCGGGCGCGGTCTTCGACAACGCCGGCCAGGACTGCTGCGCGCGGTCGCGGATCCTGGTCCAGCGTTCGGTGTACGACCGGTTCCTGGATCTGCTCGAACCGGCGGTACGCGCGGTGCGGGTCGAGGACCCGTCCCTCGACACCGCCGAGATGGGCCCGCTCATCTCCGCCGCCCAACGGGACCGGGTAGCCGGATACCTCACCGGGGCGAAGCTAGCCTTCACCGGCTCCTGCCCCGACGGCCCCGGGTTCTGGCACGCGCCCACCGTGTTGCTGGCCGACTCGCCCGCTGACCGGCACTGGCGGGAGGAGATCTTCGGTCCGGTGGTCTCGGTGCTGCCGTTCGACGACGAAGCGGACGCGGTCCGGCTCGCCAACGACACCGAGTACGGCCTCTCCGGCTCGATCTGGACCCGGGACGTGGGTCGGGCCCTGCGTCTGGCCCGCGCCGTCGACTCGGGCAACCTCAGCGTCAACTCGCACTCCTCGGTGCGCTACTGGACCCCGTTCGGCGGGATGAAGCGCTCCGGGCTCGGCCGCGAGTTGGGCCCGGACGCGCTGCACTCCTTCACGGACGTCAAGAACGTGTTCATCGCGACGGAGGAGTGACGCCAGTGCAGGGTCGGTTGCAGGACCGGGTGGCCGTGGTCACCGGAGCGGGCAGTGGCATCGGGTTGGCCACCGTGCGGCGGTTCGCCGCCGAGGGGGCCCGGGTGGTGTGCGTGGACATCGACGCGGCGGCGGGTACGAAGGCCGCCGAGGAGTGCGGCGGCGAGTTCGTGGCCACCGACGTGGCCGACGAGTCGGCGGTACGCGACCTGTTCGACGGGGTGGCCGACCGGCACGGCAGGGTGGACATCGCGTTCAACAACGCCGGCATCTCCCCGCCGGACGACGACTCCATCCTGGACACCGGCCTGGACGCGTGGGAGCGGGTGTTGCGGGTCAACACCACGAGCGTCTACCTGTGCTGCAAGTACGCCATTCCGCACATGCGTCGGCAGGGCAAGGGCTCGATCATCAACACGGCTTCGTTCGTCGCGTTGATGGGTGCGGCCACGTCGCAGATCGCGTACACCGCGAGCAAGGGCGGGGTGCTGGCGATGACCCGGGAGTTGGGTGTGCAGTTCGCCCGTGAGGGCATCCGGGTCAACGCCCTCTGCCCCGGCCCGGTGGCCACCCCGTTGCTGCTGGAACTCTTCGCCGCCGACCCGGAGCGGGCCGCCCGTCGGCTGGTGCACGTGCCGATGGGACGCTTCGGGCAACCGGAGGAGATCGCAGCCGCTGTGGCGTTCCTGGCCAGCGACGACGCCTCGTTCATGACCGCCGCGCAGTTCGTGGTCGACGGCGGCATCACGGGCGCCTACGTCACGCCGCTGTGAGCGCGAGGAGTGAGCCGGGTTTGCGAGCCCCGCAGTCGCGAACCCGGCCAGCTCTGTGAGCGGGAGGAGTGAGCCGGGTTTGCGAGCCCCGCAGTCGCGAACCCGGCCAGCCCTGAGGAGGCGGCCGCTGATCGGGGTCAGCGCGTACGTCGAGCCCGCCGACTGGGCGGTCTGGCGGGGTGTGCGGGCGGTGCTGGTGCCGGAGGCGTACCCGCGGGCGGTGGCGGCCGCGGGTGGCCGAGCGGTGGTCCTGCCACCCGACGACGTGGACGCCGACGTGGTGGCCGTCCTCGACGGGTTGCTGTTGGCCGGTGGCGCGGACGTCGGCCCGGGGCGGTACGGCCAGCCGCCCGACCCCCGTACCGAGGACCGGCCGGACCGGGACGCCGGCGAGTTGGCAGTGTTGGCCGCCGCGCTCGCCGCCGAGGTGCCGGTGCTGGGCGTGTGTCGGGGGATGCAGTTGCTCGCGGTCGCGTACGGCGGCACTTTGCACCAGCACCTGCCCGACGTGGTGGGTCACGAGGCGCACCGCCCGGCGCCCGGCGTGTACGGGGCGCACGCGGTGCGGTTCGCGCCGGGGAGCCTGGCCGCCTCGGTGCTGGCCGGGGTCGACCAGGTCAACTCGTACCACCACCAGGCGGTCGCCGATCCGGGTCGGCTCACGGTGACCGGTTGGGCGGGAGACGGCGTGGTCGAGGCGGTGGAGGACCCGGCCCTGCCGTTCGTGCTCGGAGTGCAGTGGCATCCGGAGAACGAGTCGGATCCCCGCCCGATCACGGCGTTGGTGCAGGCCGCCGGCCGGCGGTGTGACTGAGATCGCCCCCGCCCGTCGATGGCATCGGTGGAAGGATCGGCGCATGGGCAAGGCATATCCGGAGATCGACGGTCGACTGCGTGACTTCATCGCGGCGCAGCCGCTCTTCTTCGTGGCGACCGCCCCGTCCGGGGTCGAGGGGCATGTCAACGTGTCTCCGAAGGGCATGCGGGGCACGTTCGTGATCCTCGGCCCGCACCGGGTGGCCTACCTCGACTATCACGGCAGTGGGGCGGAGACCATCGCCCACCTGCGGGACAACGGCCGGATCACGCTGATGTTCTGTGCCTTCGACGGCCCGCCGAAGATCGTCCGGTTGCACGGTCGGGGCAGCAGCGTCGCGGTCACCGAGGACGCCTTCGCCGATCGGCTCGCCGAGTTTCCCACGCCGCCGGACGTGCACGCCGTCCGGGCGGTCATCACCGTCGAGGTGGAGCGGGTCAGTGACTCCTGCGGATACGCGGTGCCACTGATGGACTTCCGGGCCGAACGTGATCTGTTACTCACCTCACACTCTCGCCGCAGCGCCGATGATCTGGTCGCCTACCGGGCCACCAAGAACGCGGCAAGCATCGACGGACTGCCGGTCTTCTGACTCGTCAGAGCGTTCCGGCCACCGCCGTTCGACGCCGCCGTCCACCGCACTGTCCGGTGCCCGACTGCTCAGGCGTACGTAAGCAGCGTCCATCGTTCGTGATGCGTTACGTTGCTGGTCCGCTGGGGTACAAGTCGGAGCACAGCGGGGAAGATCAACGGCCGAGGGGTACGGCCGGGGCGGGAGGCTGCATGAGCTCGGCCCAGGGGGGCGCGGACATCGGGCATCCCGCCCGGTCCGGTCGCGAGACCCCGCCGATGCTGGCGGCCGCGTTCGCGGCCGGCGGCGAGATGGGCGAACGGCTGGCCTCCTTCGACTGGTCCTCCGGTCCGTTGGGTGAGCCCGGTCAGTGGCCTCCGGCGCTCTCCAACGCGGTCGGCATGATGCTCGCCTCCAGCGCGCCGATCGTCATGTTCTGGGGCGACGAACAGTTGGCCTTCTACAACGACGCCTACCGGCCGACCATCGGCGGCAAACACCCGGACGTGATCGGCCAACCGGCCCGCGCGAACTGGGCGGAGACCTGGCCGGTGCTCGGCCCGCTGCTCGACAGCGTCCGAAACACCGGGCGCTCCTACCGGGGCGAGGATCATCCCTTCCTGCTGGACCGTCACGGCTTCGTCGAGCAGACCTACTTCGACGTCTCGTACGACCCGATCCGAGGTGACGACGGCTCGGTCAGTGGCGTCTACTGCATCGTCAGCGAGACCACCGGGCGGGTGCTCGGCGAGCGCCGGCTGCGGGCGCTGGCCGAACTGGGCGCCGAGCTGAGCGAAATCAGCGACGCCGCCGAACTGGGCCGGACCGCCGCCTCGGTGCTCGCCCGGCGTCGGTCGGACGTTCCGTTCGCCCTGATCTACCTGGCCGACGGCGACGGCCAACGCACCCTGGCCGGGTCCACCTGTGCCGTCCCGCCCGCCCTCGGCATCGCGTCGCAGGTGCTGGCTCGGGTGATCGCCGACGGCGCGCCCGCCACGGTCGAGGTGGCCAGTCTGTTCGATCCACCGCCGGTCGACGCCGCCGACCAGGCCCTCGCGCTGCCGCTCACTGCGACCAACCAGACGGTCGGCGCGCTGGTCGTCGGCGTGGCCCGCCAGCTGCCGCTCGGTGATGACTACCGCAACTTCCTCGACCTGGTCGCCGCCCAGATCTCCCGGGCGCTCACGACGCAGCGGGCGTACGAGCAGGAGCGGGCCCGCGCCGCCGAGCTGGCTGCGCTGGACCGGGCGAAGACCAACTTCTTCGCCAACGTCAGCCACGAGTTCCGCACCCCACTGACCCTGGTGCTCGGCCCGCTGGAGGACATGCTGGCCGACCCGGAGCTGCCCGCCGCCGAGACCAACCGGCTCACCATGATGCACCGCAACGCGCTGCGTCTGCTCAAGCTGGTCAACACCGTGCTGGACTTCTCCCGACTGGAGTCCGGTCGGCTCGCCGCCCGCTACCAGCCCACCGACCTCGCCGGTTACACCGCCCGGCTGGCCAGCACCTTCCGCTCGGCCACCGACCGGGCGGGGCTGCGACTGGTGGTGGACTGTCCGCCGCTGCCGACGCCGGTCTTCGTCGACCGGGACATGTGGGAGAAGATCGTCCTCAACCTGGTGTCGAACGCGGTCAAGTTCACCTTCGACGGAGAGATCCGGGTGCGGATCCGGGCCGTGGAGGGTGCGGCCCGGCTGGAGGTGACGGACACCGGCATCGGCATCGTGCCGGACGAGCTGCCGCACGTCTTCGAACGGTTCCACCGGGTGCCCGGCGTACGGGCCCGCACCCACGAAGGCACCGGCATCGGCCTCGCGTTGGTCCGGGAACTGGTCGAAATGCACGGCGGTGAGGTCGGGTTGACCAGCCAGGTCGACGAGGGCAGCACCTTCACGGTGACCGTTCCGTTCGGCTCGGCGCACCTGCCGGCGGACCGGGTGGCGGCGTTTGGCCCGCTGCCCGAGGGTGAGCCCGAGCAGGCCCGGCTCTACGTGGCGGAGACCGCACTCTGGACCGGCGTCGCGCCGGAGGCGGAGTTCGACAGCCGGCCGACGAAGGGCGCTCCGGCTGGCCGGATCCTGGTCGTCGACGACAACGCGGACCTGCGTGAGCACGTCACCCGGCTGCTCTCCCCGACCTGGGAGGTGGTCACGGCGAGCGACGGGCTGGTTGCCCTGCCGCTGGCCCGCGACGGCGGGTTCGACCTGGTGCTCACCGACGTGATGATGCCCCGGCTGGACGGATTCGGGCTGGTGGGCGCGCTGCGCGCGGACCCGCGTACCCGGCATGTGCCGATCGTGCTGCTCTCTGCCCGCGCCGGCTCGGCGGAGGCCGTCGCCGGCCTCGCCGTCGGCGCCGACGACTACCTCACCAAGCCGTTCGCCAGCCAGGAGTTGATCGCCCGGGTGCGGGCCAACGTGGAGCTGGGCCAGCTGCGTGGGCAGATCATCCGTCGGTTGCGGGCGCTGGCCGACGCGGCGGTGGCCGTGAACACCGCCCGATCCACCGGCGACGTGCTCCAGATCGCCGCCCGGCACGCGCTCAGCCTCGCCGAGGCCGCCCGGGTGGTGGTCACCGCGACCGGCAACCGTTACGAGGCGGATGCCGGCGGCGCCTCCGCCGCCGACCCGTCCTTCGTGGCCGAGCTCACCGGCTCCACCGGCGAGCCGCTCGGCGAGCTGCGGGTCTGGCGGCCGGCCGGCGACGACGCGCAGGCCCACGAGGCCGCGTTGACCCAGTTGGCCCGGCTCGTCGGGGTGCGACTGGAGAACGCCCAGCTCTACGAAGCCGAACACCGCATCGCCACCACGTTGCAGCACAGCCTGCTGCCACGGTCGCTGCCACAGCTGCCCGGCGCGGTGGTGGCCAGCCGTTACCTGCCCGGCAGCGCCGACGTCGAGGTCGGCGGTGACTGGTACGACGCGATCGCGCTGAACGGCGACGACCTGGTGCTGGTCATCGGCGACGTGGTCGGCAAGGGCGTCCAGGCCGCCGCCGCGATGGGGCAGCTGCGCAACGCGCTGCGGGCGTACGTGCTGGAGGGCTTCGATCCGGGTGAGTCGCTGACCCGGCTCAACCGGCTGGTCGGCTCCACCGAGGGCCGATCCTTCGCGACGGTGGTCTGCCTGCTGTTCAACCCCCGCACCGGTCGGCTGCGGTATGCGAGCGCCGGGCACCCGTCCCCACTGTTGATCACCGGAGGCGACGTGGCGTTCCTGCACGACCGGGCGCTCGGCCCACCGGTCGGCGCCCTCCCGGACGCGACGTACGAGTCGGTCGAGGGCGAGTTGGCGGCCGGCAGTCGACTGCTGCTCTACACCGACGGGCTGATCGAGGACCGTCAGATCGGCATCGACGCCTCCCTGGCCCAGCTCCGCATCGACGCGGCCGCCCCGAGTGAGCACGTGGTGGACCTGATCGACGCGGTGGTCGAGCGGGTCACCGGGCGGCCACGCCGCGACGACGTGGCGGTCCTCGCCCTCGAGGCGGCGGAGCTGAACCGCTTCGCGCTGCGGCTACCGGCGGACCCGACCCGGCTCAGTGTGCTGCGAAAGCGGCTGGAGGACTTCCTGGTCGCGCACTCCGTCGGCGAGACCGACCTGTTCGACCTGACCGTCGCCGTCTCCGAGGCCGCCGCCAACGCCATCGAGCACCCGATCCACCCCGCCGAGGCCATGATCAGTGTGGAGGTGGCCATCGAGGGTCGGACGGTGACGGCCACGGTGCGCGACAGCGGGCAGTGGCGGGAGTCGACCGGCTCCGGCTTCCGGGGTCGCGGTCTGGCCCTGATCAGAGCGCTGGGCGAACTGTCGGTACGGCGTACCGCTGAGGGCACCGAGGTGACGCTGCGCCGGCAGTTGCAGGACTGACCGCGCGCCCGGCGGGGGCCCGCCCTAGGCCGGGCCGAGCCAGCCCTGCCCGCCGAGGCCGGAGATCTCCAGCACCCGACGGACCTGCCGGGACGGACGAACGGTGAGGCTGCCCGGAAACTGCTGGGCGAGCCGGACCAGGGCGTGGATGGCGGCCGAGTCGAAGAAGGTCACAGCGCTCAGGTCGAGAGTGATCTTCCCGGCGGGCTCGCGCAGCGCCGTCTGGAGCATCGTGTCCGCGGTCGCCATGTCGACCTCGCCGGCCACCACGACGTGGAGGTGGTCACCGTCGATCTCGGCGCTGGCGGAGAAGACGGGCGGTGCTCCCCCTTGATCCACGCTGACACCATGGCACAGCCACCCTGGCAGGGCAACAACCTCCACCGGGCGGCCGTGGCGCGGGTCACCAGCGGCTCCGGCGATAGGCTTGCGGCATGACCGTCCGTCCGCCGCTGACACCAGGCACGCTCTCCCCGATACGACCGGTGCCACCCCAGATCGCCCGACCCGAGTACGTGGGCAAGGCGGGTCCGCGGGAGTGGCGTGGCTCGCACGTGCAGACGCCGGAGACCATCGAGAAGATGCGGATCGCCAGCCGGCTCGCCGCCCAGGCGACCCAGCTCGCCGGCGAGCACTGCAAGCCCGGCGTGACCACCGACGAGATCGACAAGGTGGTGCACGAGTTCCTCTGCGACCACGGTGCGTACCCGTCGACGCTGGGCTACAAGGGCTTCCCCAAGTCCTGCTGCACCAGCCTCAACGAGGTCATCTGCCATGGCATCCCGGACACCACGGTCCTGACCGACGGCGACATCATCAACGTCGACGTGACCGCGTACATCGGTGGGGTGCACGGTGACACCGACGCCACCTTCTGCGTCGGCGAGGTCAGCGACGAGGCCCGGCTGCTGGTCGAGCGGACCCATGAGGCGATGATGCGGGGCATCCGCGCCGTCGCCCCGGGGCGCCAGATCAACGTGGTGGGCCGCGTCATCGAGTCGTACGCCAAGCGGTTCGGTTACGGCGTGGTCCGCGACTTCACCGGCCACGGCATCGGCGAGGCCTTCCACAGCGGCCTCTACGTGCCGCACTACGACAGCCCGCGCCCCACTGACATCATGGAGCCCGGCATGACGTTCACCATCGAGCCGATGATCACCCTCGGCACCTACCAGTACGACATGTGGGACGACGGGTGGACAGTGGTCACCAAGGACCGGAAGTGGACGGCGCAGTTCGAGCACACCATCGTGGTGACCGACGACGGCCACGAGATTCTGACCCTGCCGTGACCGACACCCCAGCGGCGCTGCGCGAGGCGCACCACGCGGACGTCTCCGGCGGCTGGCTGCGCCCGGCCGTCTTCGGCGCGATGGATGGTTTGGTCACCAACATCGCCCTGATCGCCGGCGTCGGCGGCGGCGGGGTGTCGCCCCGCAGCATCGTGCTCACCGGCAGCGCCGGCCTCGTCGCCGGTGCGATCTCCATGGGCCTCGGCGAGTACACCAGCGTGCGCTCCGCCAACGAGCAGGTCGCCGCCGAGGTGGCCAAGGAGCGACGGGAACTGGAACGGCACCCCGAGGCGGAGGCCCGGGAGCTGGCCGACGCGTGGGTGGCCCGGGGCCTGCCCCGGGACCTCGCCACCCAGGTCGCCGAGGCGGTGCGGCGCGACCCGGAGGAGGCGCTGCGGGTGCACGTCCGCGAGGAGCTGGGCGTGGACCCCGACGACCAGCCCAGCCCGTGGGCCGCGGCGATCTCGTCGTTCCTGTTCTTCTCGATCGGCGCGCTGGTCCCGCTGCTGCCGTACCTGCTCGGCGCCACCGAACTGTGGCTGGCGCTCGCCGTCGGCGGGCTCGGGCTGTTCGCCGCCGGTGCCGTGGTGGCCCGCTTCACCCACCGTCCCTGGTGGACCAGTGGGCTGCGCCAGCTGCTGCTGGGCGCCGCGGCGGCCGGCGCCACCTACCTGATCGGCTCGCTGATCGGCGTACCGGGCGGGCTGTGACGCGCCTCAGGTGCTGAGCAGCTCGTCGATCGTGCCGTCGACCGCACGACCACGGGCGGCCAACTCCTCGGCCTGCCGGGCCAGCACCACACCCACCTCCGTCATGTCCGCGCCGGCCAACCCGGTGCGCCGCACCGCGTCCCCCGGGTCACGGAAGTAGGTGCGACTCAGCAGACCGTTCACAGTGGCCGCCGCCAGCCGGGCCTCACCGAGCATCAGCAGAGCCTGATCGGTCTCGTACCACTCGGCGAGCCGGGCCGCCCGGGAGTGCGCCGCGCTGCCCCGGTACCACGCCTGGCGGGCCGCGGTGCTGAACTCCGCCGGCCGGGCCCGAGCCAGCCGGCCGAGGTGCTCGTCGCGCAGCGTCCGCAACCAGCCCGTCGGATCGTGCAAGGCCTGCGTGGTGACGTACCGGTCGGCGGTCAGCGGCCAGAGCGGGGAGAGCACCCGGGCCTGGGCCAGGTAGTCCTCGGCGGCAGCCACTGTCAGATCGACGAGCACGCCGTCCACCCGCCGGGTCGCCGGCGGCGGGCCCGTCCCGGGCCGATAGGTGACCACCAGCATTCCCGCCTCGCGGTCCCCGCCGCCGTCGTCGTCCCCGTGCGCCAGAGGCCCGTGCACCGCGATCGCGAGCGCATCGGCCGGGAACCGCCGTCGGACCGCCTCGGCGACCCGCTCCGCGACCGTCCACCGTCGATCGTCGACGCCCCGGTCGACACCGGCCAGCTCACTCACCGGACCAGCTCTGTTCGCGGCTGCGGGGCTCGCAACCCCGGCTCACGCCTCGCGCTCACGGGACCACCTCGCTTTGGCTACCGAGCGTCAGCCTAGCCAGCCGACGGCGGAGCTTCGGGCGCGCCGCGCCCGGTCGGGGCCAGCCGGAAGATGTGGATCTCCCGGCCGCCGGCCCGCTGCACGTACGTGTGGTACGCGGGCCAGGCGGTGACCAGCAGCTGCCACAACCGGTCCCGTTCGGCGCCGGAGGCCCGCTCGGCCCGCACCGCGAGCCGTCGGCCCTTCACGTCCACCTCGGCGGCGGGATCGGCGAGCAGATTCATCGCCCAGCCGGGGTGGTGGGTCTGCCCCCAGTTGGAGCCGATCACCACGTACGCGTCGCCGTCGGGCACGTAGAGCAGCGGATTGCTGCGGGGCTTGCCGGAGCGACGGCCTGTCGTGGTGATCAGCAGGGAGGGGAGCAGGCCGAGCGCGACCACCCGGCCCCGGGTGAGTCGACCAACCATCCGATCGGCCGGAACCAGCAGGCGCGCGGTGGCGCCGAACCAGCGATGATGACCGACTCGACGGACGACATTCCTGAGCACTGACACGCCGATCAGTCTGCCGGCCGCCAGGCCCCGGCGGCACCCCTGCGCGGTCCCCTTTCGGTCGCCCGGCGGATCGGTCAGTCCAGCCGCCGTTCGATCGGCAGTCGGGCCCGGGTGAACAGGCCCGCCCCGAGCATCGCCACCACCGGCACCAGCACCAGGACCCCGAGCGCCGGCCACGGCACCAGAAAGGGGTACGGATCTGATACCGGCCAGTCATTGGCGTACTGCCGGTTCACCGATACCAGCACGATCGCGGCGGTGCCGAGACCGGCCACGATGCCGAGCACCGAACCGAGACCGGCGATGACCCCGGCCTGGCAGATCGCCAGCAGCCGGCGTACCGCTGGGGCCGCGCCGACAGCCGCGAGGGTGGTCAGCTCGGCGCGTCCCTCGGCGGCGGCGAGCGCGGTGGCGATCCCGGCCGCCCCCACGGTGATCAGTCCGGCCGCCGCCGCGAGTAGCAGGAGCAACGGTGAGACGTCGCGTGGGGCGCCGCCGTTCTCCACGCTCAGCGCCAGCGTCCCGAATGGACGCAGGACAGCGGCGAACCGTGCCTGTTGCTCCTCGTCGGGTGGGGTCGTGGTGCCGATCACCCAGCCGGTCTGAGACCAGCTCAGGCCGAGTTGGCGGGCGGCGGCGGCGGACAGCAGCAGACGGGGCTGGCCGGTCGCCCGGGGCAGCGCGTACCCCGGAAGATCGTGGACGGTGATCGGCCGGTCCGGCCCGGCGTCCACCTCGCTGACCCGGACGGTCACCAGGCCGTCGTGCAGGTAGCGCGGGTCGGTCACCACCACGCCGCCGGCGCGCAGCACGGCCGTGGCGGCGGCGGTCGTCGCCGGGTCCACGCCGGTGAGCAGGGGGAGTGCGGTCCCGTCGTCGACTCCGGGTTCCACGTAGCCGCCGAAGTAGTCCGCCTCGCGGATCTGGCAGCGGGGATCGGCGCGGGCCTGCTGGCGCTGCGCCGCGGGAAGCTGAACGCCGGGCTGCCAGGGGCAGGCCCGGGTCAGCGGGAGCACCGGTGCGATGTCGCAGTAGCCGGTGCGCCCCGCCCCGCAGCTCGGTGTCTGCACCGGGGCGACCGCGCCGACCCCGAGTTGATTCCGGGCCGCGTCGGTGATCTGGGCCAGCGTGGGCTGCCCGGCCGATCCGACCGGGTTGACCATCACGTGGCCGGTCGGCAGCGCCGGCCGGTAGGCGCGCGCGTCGCGGGCGTCGTCACTGGCCAGGTATCCGCCGAGGGCGACGCTGCTGGCGACGGCGGCCATCACGGCGCAGATTGCCGGTGCCGCGGCTGCCCGGTTGCGGCTGGCATCGCGCAGCGCGATCCGTGGTGCCAGCGGCAACACCCGGCCGAGGCGGGCGAGCACCCCGAGCAGCGTGGGCGTGCAGCAGACCAGGCCCAACTCGCCGAGGATCAGCCCGGTGAGAACCACCGCCGGCGAAGTCCGGGTGGCCCCGAACGCCGCCAGCCCCGCCCCGCCGACCACCAGTGCCAGTCCGAGAGCCAACCACCGGCCCGGGGACTTCGCCGGGGTGCGTCGTCCGGCGAGCCCGGCGCTGACGTCCTGCCGGGCGGCGGTCCAGGCCGGTGCCAGCGCGGCGAGCACACCGGCCAGCACCGCGACGCCACCGAGCAGGACCAGCGCGCTCGGCCAGCAGCGGTAGCCGCCGAAACGGGCGCTGAAGACGTACTGCTCCATCAGCGGGCGACCGGCGAACGCCGCGCCGACGCCGACCAGCAGGCCGGCGGCGGCCCCCAGCACACCCAACACCACACCGTCGGCCAGCACGACCCGGCGAAGCTGGGCGGCGTCCCCGCCCGCCACCGCGACCAGCGCCAGATCCCGTCGACGGCGACGGACTCCGACGGCGAAGGCCGGCCCGACCAGCAGGACGACCTCCAGCAGCCCGAGGCCGGCGATCAGGACGCCGGTGCTCAGGTCGTTCGGGTTGTCCCCCATGATCGACCCGAGCCATGTCCGGTCCGGTCCGGTGGCCGAGCCGAGGTGCCGCGCGGTGACCATGACCCCACGGTCGTTGAGCCGGGACACCAGCGCCGCGTCGACGCTGCCCGGCACGTCCGCCAGCCAGACTCTGTCCACCTCCGGGCCGGTCGATGGCACGGCCCCCGGGTGCAGCGCCATCACCGGTCCGAGGTCGTCGGGAAACTCGACCACCCCCACCACTGTGTACGCCCTGCTCCCGTCGGCGGCGGCCACGGCGTGGCCGAGGCGCAGGTCCAGGCGACGCAGCGCCACCGGACTGACCGCGACCTCACCGGGCTGCTGCGGCGCCCGGCCGGCCCGGAACCGCACCAGCCCGCGGGCCAGCGGATCGGTAAGGTCCAGCACCCGACCGTTCACTACCTCGTCGCGGTGCGGGCCGCGCAGGTTCAGCGGGACGTGCTGACGCACCTCGGTGACCCGGCTGCCCGGCCCGAGCAGTGCCGTCAGCTGGGCCGCGGTGACCTTCGCGGAGGGCTCGCCGTCGCGGGTGTACCAGCCCTCACCCCACTCGTCCGGCCCCACCGGGCCGTTGGCGATCCACTGCAGCTGCGCGTCGGCCACGCCGAGCCGGCGGTCGACGCGCTCCTGCGGGGTCAGCTCGGCCATGTCGTAGCTCGCCGCCAGGAAGGCCAGCGCCGCCACCGGCATGGCGATCATCGCGAGCACCAGGGCGGTCCGCCGCCGGGACCGGCGTGACTCCCGCCGGGCGATCCGCAGCGCCGCCCGCCAGGAGCCGGTCAGCTCGGCGAACCGCCGTCGGCCGACCGGGGCGGGCGGCGCGACCGGCCGGGGCGTCGCGGTGTCGGCCCGACCAGGGGCCCGCGTCGGACGGCGAACGGTCACCGGTCGCTGCCGGACAGCAGCTGCTCGACACTGCCCAGCGGTGCCGTCGTGTCTACCAGCACGCCGTCGCGGAGGAACACCACCCGGTCGGCCCAGCCGGCGTGCCGCGCCTCGTGGGTGACCAGCACTCCGGCGGCCCCCGCGTCGATCCGGCGGCGCAGCAGGTGCAGCACCGCCTCACCGGTCTGGGAATCCAACGCCCCGGTGGGCTCGTCGGCGAGGACCAGCCGGCGTTCGCCCACCAGTGCGCGGGCGATCGCCACCCGCTGCTGCTGCCCTCCGGAGAGCTGGTCCGGGAAACGGTCACCCAACGCGGGCAGGCCCACCTCGGTGAGCGCGGCCATGGCCAGGGCGCGGGCCCGACGTCCGCTGGTCCCGTCGAGTTCCAATGGGAGCGCCACGTTCTCCAGTGCGCTCAGACTGCCCAGCAGGTTGAGCTGCTGGAAGATGTAGCCGATCCGACGGCGGCGCAGCTGGGCCAGTCCGCGGCGGTCCAGGGCCCCCAGCGGTTGCCCCTCGACCCGGACCTCGCCGCCGGTGGGACGGTCCAAACCACCGGCGAGAGCCAGCAGGGTCGACTTGCCGGAGCCGGACGGCCCCATCACGGCGACCAGCTCGCCGGGCCGGACGACCAGGCTGACGCCGCGCAGCGCGTGCACCGCCGCCGGCCCGGCGCCGTGGGTGCGGTGGACGGCGCGTAGCTCCAGCACCGCGTCGTCCGATCCGCTCACCGTCTTGCCTCCTCGCCGGCCCATCGAGCCGCATCCCGCGCGTCGGCCTCATCCGGTCGGGGAGCGGGAGGCGCCGGGCCGCTGGGTTGGTGCCGGACCAGACTGGTCTCGCAGTGGTCCAGCCAGCGCACCTCGGCCTCGGCCTGGAACACCATCGAGTCCAGCACGAGGCGCCAGGGAAGGTCCTCCGGCCGGTTGCTGCCGTACTTCAACCGGGTCAACTCCTGAAGGGCCCGCATCGTCGCGCTGCGTTGAGCCTGCACCACCGACCGCACGTCGACCCCGGGGGTGGTCAGCGCCAGCGCCAGCTTGATCGCCAGCTCGTCGCGGGGGCGGTCGGTACGGCTGATCGGGGTGGCGAACCACAGCGCCAGGTCCGCCCGGCCGGCGTCGGTGATCTCGTACGGGCGCTGCCCGGCCTCGCTCTCCGGCAGCGGGCGCACCAGACCGTCCCGTTCCAGCCGGGACAACGTGGTGTAGACCTGCCCGATGTTCAGTGGCCAGGTCGAGCCGGTCGACTCCTCGAACGCGGCGCGCAGCTGGTAGCCGTACATCTGGCCGCGTTCGAGCAGGGCGAGCAACCCGTGACGGATGGACATGGCAACGGAGTATGCATACCTGGTATGCGGACCGCAACCGGAGTGGACCGGCTCAGCTCGGTCGACCGGGAAACGGGACAGTCAGCGGGGTCAGCCCGGCAGTCTTGCGCCACCGGGTGGCCCGCACCGCGTACTCGACAAGGGCGGTCAGCGCCTGGTCCCGGTCGGCGCCGGTGGTGGACGCCAGGGCGGCCCGCCAGTGCGCGGCCGTGCGCTCTTCCACCTCGGCGGCGAGCCGCAGGGCGCTGGCCCGGTCGGTGACCGGGAACGGCAGGGCGTACCCGGCGCGGTCCGGCGGGACGACGCCGCCGGCCGTGGTGAGCTGCACCACCAGCGCGTCGCGCCGACGTCGATGCGCGGCCTCCGCCTGGCGTGCCGCGTCCCGCGCCGCTCCGCTGAGCCGGACACCGATCCGTCCGTAGGCGTAGATGGCCGCGTACTCGGCGGACAGGGCGGAGGCGAGTGCCTCCCCGGCGGACGGCTGCCTCACTTCAGTGCCTCCTGGTGAGTTGCCCGGGCGGCGACGATCGACCCGAGCAGTGCCGCCCGCTCTGCGGGCGCCGCGGCGCAGGCGGCGGTGGCGGACTGCTGGGCGGTCTTCTCCAGCGTCCGCAGGGCGGCGCGCGCGCCGTTCGGATCGGCGGCCGGGGCGGTGGTCGGGGCGGCGGCTGCCGACGGCACTGTCACGCCGATCACCCGGGCCAGCTCGGTGGCGTGCGCGGTGTGTGTCTCGGCGATCGGGTTGAGCCGGTCGGCGAGCTCGGGATGGGCGGTCGCGCTCGCCCGGTACGCGGCGGCCAGCGCGAGTGACTCGTCCACCATCGGACGCAGCGGGTCGGGCGGCGGGGCTGGTTGGTCGTCGCGGTCGAAAAGATCACAGCCGGTCAGCGGCGTCAGGGCGCCGCCGAGCACCATCAGCGCCCCGGCACTCAGGAGCTTTCGCCGGGAATGTCCGGATGCTTGGTCGCGCTGTGTCGTTCTGCCGATCCCCACCGGCCAAGTCAACACCATCCGCGCCGGTCCGGGGGTCACCGGCGTCGGTGCGCCGCCCGGTCCGCCGCCGGGCAGGCGCGTTACGCTCTGCGCAACCACCGGCGTGTCCACTCCGGTGGCGTGCCGGCATGGCGGGACCACCGGTCCCCGTCGACCAGGGAGAGGGTGCGGAGATGACGCAGCGTGGCCGTGCCACCAGGCCGACGGGTCGACCCCGCGGTGCTGCGGGCCCCCGCGGCGGTGACCTCGCCGCCCGGCGGGACCGACTGCGGGCCGTGATCGAGCCGGTGGTCAACGACGCCGGCTACGACCTGGAGGACCTGTCGGTTTCCCGGGCCGGCCGCCGCCACGTGGTGCGGGTGATGGTGGACACCGACGGCGGGATCGACCTGGACGCCGTCGCTAACGTCTCCCGCGCGGTCTCGGCCGCGCTGGACGCCGCGGAGGAGACCGGTGGCGACATCGTCGCCGGCGAGTACCAGCTGGAAGTCAGCTCACCCGGCGTCGACCGGCCGCTCACCCTGCCCCGCCACTGGCGGCGCAACGTGGGTCGACTGGTCAAGGTCACCGCCCGGGGCGCGGCCGCGCTTCCCGGCCAGCGGGGCGAGCAGCCCGCCGGTGACCGTCAGCTGACCGGCCGGGTGGTCGCGGCCGATGACGAGGGCGTGCACCTGGAGACCGACGACGGCCGCGCCGCCTGGGCGTACGCCCAGCTGGGCCCGGGCCGCGTGCAGGTCGAGTTCACCCGGCTCGCCGAGCTGGGTGAGCCGGACGACGAGTTCGACGACGCGGACGATTCCGACGAGATCGACGACGATTCAGACGACATCGACGACGAAGATGATGTGGAGGACGAGGAGAGGTGAACATCGACCTCGCGGCGCTGCGCGCACTCGAGCGCGAGCGGGAGATCCCGTTCGACACGATTCTCGCGGCGATCGAGACCGCGTTGCTGACCGCCTACCGGCACACCGACGGGGCCGAACCGCACGCCCGGGTGGAGATCGACCGCAGGTCGGGCGCCGCCCTGGTGTACGCGCAGGAGATGGATGCCGACGGCAGCCTGGTGCGGGAGTGGGACGACACCCCGCACGACTTCGGCCGTATTGCCGCCATGACCGCCAAGCAGGTGATCCTCCAGCGGTTGCGGGAGGCCACCGACGAGGTGCACTTCGGTGAGTACGTCGGCCGCGAGGGTGACCTGGTCACCGGCGTGGTGCAGGCGCACGAGACGCGTACCGAGAAGGGCATCGTCAGCGTCGACCTGGGCAAGCTGGAGGGCGTGCTGCCGCAGTCCGAGCAGGTGCCCGGCGAGCGGTACGCGCACGGCGAGCGGGTCCGCTGCGTCGTGGTGCACGTGGCCAAGGGCATGCGCGGGCCGCAGATCACCCTGTCCCGGTCGCACCCGGCTCTGGTCAAGAAGCTCTTCGCGCTGGAGGTGCCGGAGATCGCCGACGGCACCGTCGAGATCGGCGCGATCGCCCGTGAGGCGGGCCATCGCACGAAGATCGCCGTCCGCTCCACCACCCCCGGGGTGAACGCCAAGGGCGCCTGCATCGGCCCGATGGGTCAGCGGGTGCGTGCCGTGATGAGCGAACTGCACGGTGAGAAGATCGACATCATCGACTGGTCGGACGACCCGGGCACCTTCGTCGGCAACGCGTTGTCGCCGGCCAAGGCGCTGCGGGTCGAGGTGGTCGACCTGGCCAACCGGGCCGCCCGGGTAACCGTTCCCGACTTCCAGCTCTCGCTGGCGATCGGTCGGGAGGGGCAGAATGCCCGACTCGCGGCCCGATTGACCGGTTGGCGGATCGACATTCGTTCCGATGCGGAGCAGGCCGCGCCGGCCGCGCGTGGGGTAACTGATCACGTGCGGGAGCCGGGCAGCGCGATCTCGGGGAGCTAGGGGTAGACTTCCTCCAGTGGTACGACGCGCGCAGCCGGAGCGCACCTGTGTGGGTTGCCGGCAACGTGCGCCGGCCAGCGAATTGCTGCGGATCGTCGCGGTCAGGGACGAGGCTGGTCACAGTCTCCGGCCTGATCCGCGCCGCAGGCTGCCGGGTCGGGGAGCGAACATGCACCCGGATCCGGCCTGCTTCGCGCTGGCGGTGCGGCGCCGCGCCTTCGGGCGTGCGCTGCGCAGCACCGAGGTCCTCGACCACGGTGCGCTGGCGGAGCACGTCGATGCGCCAACCACTACGTCCGGTCATCCCGACCGGGCGAGGGTCGCTAGCAGGGTAGGACGACCGACATGAGCACACGATGAAGTCCCTGAAATGACCAGGCTTCAAGTGCACGAGTGAGGTCGCTGCGGGTGCTGCCCGCACGACCTCGGAGTGAGGAGTGCAGTGGCAGGCAAGGCCCGCGTACACGAGCTTGCAAAAGAGCTCGGGGTCGAGAGTAAGACCGTTCTCGCCAAGCTGAAGGAAATGGGCGAGTTCGTGAAGTCCGCGTCCAGCACCGTCGAGGCGCCCGTCGCCCGGCGGCTGCGTAACGCATTCGTCGCGTCCGCCGGAGCCCCGGCTCCGGCCGCCCCGTCGGCGCCCGCGTCGACGCCGGCTTCAAACCCGACCCCGACGCCAACCCCGGCCCCGGGCGCGCCCCGGGTCTCGGCCAAGCCGATGCCGCCTCGGCGGCCGGCCGCGCCGGCACCCGGTCCGAAGCCCAAGGGTCCGGTTCCCGGTGCCCCGCAGACGGCGACCCCGGTCGCCAAGCCGGCGAGTGCCCACGACATCGAGGTGGCGGCCGCGGAGGCGCGTGCCGCCGCGCTGAAGGCTGAGCAGGAGGCCGCGGTCAAGGCCGCGCAGGCCGCCCGCCAGCAGCAGCGGGACAACCCCGTTCGCCGGGAGCCTCCGGCAGACGGCGGTAACCGCCCCGGCCCTCGGCCGGGTCCTGCGGCGATGCCGCCCCGTCCCGGTTCGCCGGCAGCTCGTCCGAGCACGCCGGCTCCCGGTCCGGGTGCCCGTCCGGGCGGTCGTCCGCCGGCGCGCGGTGCCGGTAACAACCCGTTCGGCATCCAGGGTGGCCAGCAGCAGCGGCCCCCGGCCGCCGGTGCGGGTGGCCCTCGGCCCAACAGCCCGGCGGGCATGCCGCCGCGGCCGAGCCCGAACTCCATGCCGCCGCGGCCCAGCCCGGCGTCCATGCCGAGTCAGCGTCCGGCTGCCGGTCGCCCCGGTCCCGGTGGCGCTGGTCGCCCCGGTGGCGGTGGCGCTGGTCGTCCCGGTGGCGGTGGCGGTGGCTTCCGTGGCGGTCCCGGCGGTGGTGCCGGCGGCGGCGGTGGCGGTTACCGAGGCGGCCCTGGTGGCGGCGCGGGTGCCGGCGGTGGCGGTGGCTACCGTGGCGGTCCCGGCGGCGGTGCGGGTGCTCCCGGTGGCGGTTTCCGTCCGGGTGGTCCGGCCGGTGGCGGCGGTCGTCCGGGTGCGGGCGGTCGTGGCCGTGGCGGCGGCGCCGCGGGTGCCTTCGGGCGTCCGGGTGGTCGGCCGACGCGCGGTCGCAAGTCCAAGAAGCAGCGCAGACAGGAGTTCGACAATCTGTCGGCTCCGACCATGAGCTCGGGTGCTCCCCGGGGTCAGGGTCAGATCGTCCGGCTCTCCCGTGGCGCCTCGCTGTCCGACTTCGCGGACAAGATCAACGCCAACCCGGGTTCGCTGGTCCAGGAGATGTTCAACCTGGGCGAGATGGTGACCGCGACCCAGTCCTGTTCTGACGACACCCTGCACCTGCTGGGTGAGCACCTGGGCTTCGACATCCAGATCGTCAGCCCGGAGGACGAGGACCGCGAGCTGCTCGCGCAGTTCAACATCGACCTCGACGCGGAGGTGGCCGAGGAGCGTCTGGTCAGCCGTGCGCCGGTGGTGACCGTCATGGGTCACGTCGACCACGGTAAGACCAAGCTGCTCGACGCCATCCGTAAGGCGAACGTCGTGGCCGGTGAGGCCGGTGGCATCACCCAGCACATCGGTGCCTACCAGGTCCACGTCCCGCACGAGGGCGAGGACCGGGCGGTCACCTTCATCGACACCCCGGGTCACGAGGCGTTCACCGCCATGCGTGCTCGTGGCGCCCAGGTCACGGACATCGTGATCCTGGTCGTCGCGGCCGACGACGGTGTGATGCCGCAGACAATCGAGGCGTTGAACCACGCCAAGGCGGCCGACGTGCCGATCGTGGTCGCGGTCAACAAGGTCGACAAGCCGGACGCCAACCCGGACAAGGTCCGCCAGCAGCTGACCGAGTACGGCCTGGTCGCCGAGGAGTACGGCGGCGACACCATGTTCGTCAACGTGGCAGCCAAGCCGGGCATCGGCATCGAGGAACTGCTCGAGGCCGTCCTGCTGACCGCCGACGCGTCGCTGGAGCTGACCGCTCCGATCGACGGGCCGGCTCAGGGTGTGGCCATCGAGGCGCACCTGGACAAGGGTCGCGGTGCGGTGGCGACGGTGCTGGTGCAGAAGGGCACTCTGCGGGCGGGCGACTCGATCGTCGCCGGTGGGGCGCACGGCCGGGTCCGGGCCATGCTCGACGAGAACGGCAACCAGCTCACCGAGGCTGGGCCGGCGCGTCCGGTCATGGTGCTGGGTCTGACCGCGCCGCCCGGCGCGGGAGACACGTTCCTGGCCGCGGCGGACGACCGCACGGTGCGGCAGATCGCCGAGCAGCGGCAGGCACGGCGGCGGGCGGCGTCCTTCGCCAACTCCCGTGGTCGGGCCACCCTCGAGACGCTCATGGAGCAGCTCAAGGAGGGCGAGAAGACCTCGCTCAACCTCATCCTCAAGGGCGATGTCTCCGGTTCGGTGGAGGCTCTCGAGGACGCGCTGTTCAACCTCGACATCCCCGAGGAGGTCCAGCTCAAGGTCCTCGACCGGGGCGTCGGCGCGATCACCGAGAGCAACGTCATGCTCGCGAGCGCCTCGTCCGAGCCGGTCACGATCATCGGCTTCAACGTGCGGGCCTCGAACAAGGTCCGTGAGATGGCCGACCGCGAGGGCGTGGAGATCCGGTACTACACCGTCATCTACCAGGCCATCGAGGAGATCGAGGCAGCGCTCAAGGGCCTGCTCAAGCCGGAGTACGAGGAGGCCGAGCTGGGCAGCGCGGAGATCCGCGATGTCTTCCGCTCGTCCAAGATCGGCAACATCTCCGGTTGCATCGTCCGGTCGGGCATCATCCGACGCAACGCGAAGGCTCGCCTGCTTCGGGACGGGGCGGTCGTAGCGGACAACCTCACGATCACCTCGCTCAAGCGGTTCAAGGACGACGCCACCGAGGTCCGCGAGGGCTTCGAGTGCGGTTTGACTCTGGGTGGTTACAACAACGTCCAGGTCGGCGACGTCATCGAGACCTTCGAGATGCGGGAGAAGGTTCGCGCCTGATCCGGCAGTGACACGCTGATCAAGGGGTTTACGCCGACTCGGCGTAAACCCCTTGATCATGCGGGGCGGGTTGGCGGTATCGTCCGGGGCGATGTTCACCGGAACCGCGGTCTTCGACCTGCTGCTGCCGGGCGACTCCCGGTCGCTCAAAGCCAAGAGATCATATGTACGGCCGATCGTGGCGGCGCTGCGCCGCTTCGAGGTGTCGGCCGCCGAGGTGGGTGCGCTCGATCTGCATGGTCGAGCGCAGCTGGCGGTGGCCGTGGTGGCCGCCGAGACGGCGCACGTCCGCGAGGTGCTCGACTCCTGTGAGCGCCTGGTGGCCAATCGCCCCGAGGTCGAGTTGCTGTCGGTTCGACGCCGGCTCTACGGCGTGGACGACGACTGACCATCGTGCCGGCTGTGCCGGGCGACCGGAGCGGCCCCGAAGGTAATGTTCGAGATGTTGGCCGGTCGGCCGGCGGCCTGCGGGCCGCCGGGTCGGCCGGAAGCAGGACGCCGTGGAGGTGGCGAGATGTCTGATCCGGCCAAGGTACGCCGGCACGCGGAACGGGTGCGTGAGCTGGTCGCGTCGGTGGTGCGGAGCCAGATCAAGGACCCGCGGCTCGGGATGATCACCATCACCGATGCCCGGATTACCGCTGACCTGCGTGACGCGACGGTCTTCTACACGGTGCTCGGTGACTCGGTGGCCCAGGCGGACACCGCGGCGGCGCTGGAGAGCGCCAAGGGGCTGCTGCGCAGCACGGTCGGCAAGGCCCTCGGGCTGCGCCACTCGCCGACCCTCACATTCGTCCTCGACGACGTGCAGGACCAGGTCAAGCACATCGACGACCTGCTCGCCGCCGCTCGCAACGCCGACGCCGAGGTGCAGCGGCTCGCCGCCCAGGCGAAGTACGCGGGCGAGGCCCAGCCGTACCGGGTGGACGACGAGACGGACGAGACGGACGAGGCCGACGAGGCCGACGAGGCCACCGACGTCAAGGAGACCCCCCGGGGTGGGGAAACTCGGTGACCAGCACCGCCAGCGCCCCGTTCGCCGGGGCAGCCGGGCTCGGCCCCGCCGAGGCGGACTGGGCCGCGGCCGAGGCGTTGGTGCGGGCTCTCCCGCCCACCGCCCGGGTGCTGCTGATCTGCCACATCAATCCGGACGGCGACGCCCTGGGCAGCATGCTCGGCTTCGGTCTGGGCCTGCGGCAGTTCGGCGTACGCGACGTGCAGGCGACCTTTCCCGGGCCGCCGGAGCTGCCGGAGCCGTTCCGGGGGCTGCCGGGGCTGGACCTGCTGGTCCCGGCGGACACCGCCGACCCGGCGCCCGATCTGGTGATCTGCTTCGACGCGGCGAGCGAGTCGCGTCTCGGCGAGTTGGCCGGGCGGCTGTCGTCGGCGGGTGCGGCGCTGGTGCTCGACCACCACGCCTCCAACCCGGGTTTCGGCACTGTCAACCTGGTCGACGCGGGTGCGGCGGCCACGTCGGTCGTGGCCGAGCAACTGTTGGCCCGGCTCGGGGTGGTGGTGGATCCGGCCATCGCCGAGTGCCTCTACGTGGCGCTGACCACGGACACCGGTTCGTTCCGGTTCGAGGCGACCACTCCGGCGGTGCATCAGATGGCCGCTCGGCTGCTGGCGACCGGCATCTCGCCGGGTGACATCTCCCGGCGGGTCTTCGACACCCGGCCCTTCGGCGCGGTCCGCCTCTTCGGTGAGGTGCTCGGCCGGGCTCAACTGGAGCCGGCCGCCGCCGGAGGTCGGGGCCTGGTCTGGACCTTCGCCACCCTCGACGACCTGGCCCGGCACGATCAGCGGCCGTACGTGCTGGAGGCCCTGATCGATTCCGTGCGCTGCACCGCCGAGGCGGATGTGAGCTGTGTGGTGAAGCAGACCAGGCCCGCCGAGTGGGCGGTGTCGATGCGCAGCAAGGGCGCGGTGGACGTCAGCCGGGTCGCGGTGGCGCTGGGCGGTGGTGGGCACACGTTCGCGGCCGGGTTCACCGGCCGGGGCACCGTCGAGCAGGTGGTCGAGTCGATCCGGGGTCAGCTGGACGCGGCGCTGATCGGCTGACGCGCCTTCGGCCGCCATCGATCCGTCGGTCCGGAAGATCAGGGTCAGCTCCGGGGAGTGTTGGTCTTCCCGCGTTCCGTGATACCGGGAAGAATTGCGGGATGGAGCAGCCGCACGACCTCACCGTGGAGGCCCCCCGGGCCTGGGACCGGCCCGCCGTCTCCGTTCCCGTCCTCGTCTGCCTGTCGCTCGTCGGTGGCCGGTTCGCGTCCTTCTCCACCGAGGCGAATCTGTTCACCCTCGGGACGGGCGGGGTGCTGATCTGGCTCGGTCTGAGCAACCGGGTGCCCCGTCGGCCGGCGCCGCGCCGGCTGGGCACGGGGGCGGCCTGGTGGGCGGTGCCGGTGGTGGTCTTCGGGGTCTTCGAGGGCGTGACCTTCGTGCTGGCTGCCGGCGATGACTTCCCCACCTTCTCCCGGTTGGCCGATCCTCTCCTGGAGGATCAACTGACCCGGTCGGCGGTCTGGTTCGCCTGGTTGGCCGCCTTCTGGGGGCTGGTGCGGCGATGATGCGCGCGCTCGCGATCGGCGGCTTCCTCGCCGCGCTGATCCTCTTCGCGGTGGTCGAGTGGATGGCCCGGCGGGAGGGGTCACGGATCCCCACCCTGGGCGAGGTCTGTGCCTATGTGATGCGTTACGAGGTCGGTTCGGTGCCGGTGGGCCGGATCGGTCTGTTCGGGTTCTGGTGGTGGCTGGGCTGGCATTTCCTGGCTCGCTGAGCCGGGCTGCCGACCGTCCAAATGGCGGGAACCGTAAGCAGTATGTGGACCTGAACGATAACTTGGGAGAAGGCCGGTGCCGCGTAGCGGTGCAGGTCATGGGCGGTGGTGCCACACCCCGCGCCGCCTCCCTCCAGGGTCGGATCGACCCGGGCTCGCGCTGCCCAGTCGGCTGCTCCGGTAACCCCGGACCGCCGTGGGGCGCTCAGCAGGACCGCCCGTGAGGGTTGCCGCGTGTCGGCGGCCCACGCCCTGGGAAGAGGAGCGCCACCATGCCGAACAAGCCCAAGCCCGAGACCACCACCGACGACGCCCGCGAGCAGGCCCGCCGCGCGCTGCAGACGTCGATGGACACCCGGCAGTGATCCGACCCGTCCGGCGCTGATTCCCGTCGGGTCGGCGCGGCCGGAGGAGGCGGACGCCTCATGTCGTGCCTTTGGAGCTGATTCGTCTGCGACATCGCTACGCGATTCGTCTGCGACATCAGCTCCAAAGCCTCTGACCAGAGTCACTCGCCCCCGGCCGGTCCAACTGCCGACCGGCCGCCCGGCGACCGGGTAAGTGCTGGGCGGGATTGCGATCCTTACCATCGTCGTGCCAGGATCGGCGGCGATGAGCCAGACCGCCGCCACCGCCCACCGACCCGTCTCGCCGCGTCGGATCGCCAGTCTCGCCCTGCCGGCCCTCGTGGTGCTCGCCGCCGAGCCGCTCTACGTGCTGGTCGACACCGCGGTGGTCGGTCACCTCGGCCGGGTGCCGCTCGCCGCGCTCGCCGTCGGCGGCACGGTCATGACGCTCACCGCCTGGGTGGGCACCGTTGTCGCCTACGGCACCACCGGCCGCGCGGCCCGCCGCTTCGGCGCGGGTGACCGGGCCGCCGCGGTCGCCGAGGGCGTCCAGTCGTCCTGGTTGGCGTTCGGTGTCGGTCTGCTGATCGCGGTCGGCATGCAGATCGGCGGTGGCGCGCTCGCGCGTACCCTCGCCGGTGGTGGTGGCGAGGTCGCCGACGCCGCCGCCCAATGGTTGCGGATCGCGGCCCTCGGCGCTCCCGGCCTGCTCCTCGCCGCCGCCGGCAACGGCTGGCTGCGCGGCGTGCAGGACACTCGCCGCCCCCTGCTCTTCGTGCTCGGCCCCAACCTGCTCTCCGCGCTGCTCTGCCCGCTGCTGGTCTACCCCGGCGGGCTGGGTCTGGTCGGCTCGGCCGTGGCGAACGTCGTAGCGCAGACGCTCTGCGGGGTGCTCTTCGCCGCCGCCCTGGTCGGCGAGCGGGTGTCGCTGCGACCCCAACCCCGCGTGATCCGCCAACAACTGGTGCTCAGCCGCGACCTGCTGATCCGTGGGCTGGCGTTCCAGGCCAGCTTCCTGTCCGCGACCGCCGTTGCCGCCCGCTTCGGCGCCGCCGCCGTCGGCGCCCACCAGATCGCCCTGCAACTCTGGTTCTTCACCGCGCTGGTGCTCGACGCCCTCGCCATCGCCGCGCAGTCGCTGGTCGGTGCCGCGCTCGGTGCGGGCGACGACGCGGGTGCGCGGGCGCTCGCCCGCCGGGTCGGGCTGCTCGGCGGCGTCTGCGGCGTGGGCTTCGCGCTGCTCGTCGCCGCCGGCGCCGGCGTGGTGCCGTCGTGGTTCAGCTCCGATCAGGGGGTACGCGAGCAGGCCATGGTGGCCTGGCCGTGGTTCGTCGTCATGCTGCCGCTGGCCGGGGTGGTCTTCGCCCTCGACGGCGTGCTGATCGGCGCCGGTGACGTGCGTTACCTGCGCAACCTCACCATCGTGGCGGCGCTCGGCGGCTTCCTGCCGGCCATCTGGCTGGCGTACGCGCTCAACCTCGGGCTGGGCGGCATCTGGGCCGGGCTCACAGTGTTCGTGGTGATCCGGCTGGTCGCCCTGCTGCTGCGACTGCGCAACGGCAGGTGGGCGGTGACCGGCGCGGTCCGCTGACCGGTCGGCGGGGCACGCCGGTCAGCAGCGCATTGTGGTCGGCGCGGGCGCGTCGAGGTCGAAGATCGTGCCCGGATCACCGGCGGGTATCCGCTTCCCGTGCAGGTCAGCCAACCAGTACTGCTCCCGGACCCAGCCGTCCCGCAGTTGTGCGCAGTCCGCGTTCCAGGTGACGGCCTCCGCCGAACCGATCCACAGGCCCCTGGAGGATGTCTGCACGTCGTCCGGGTGCGGCACCTGCCAGACCACCCGGTCGCGGACCGCCACCAGGCCGGCTCCGGCCGGTGCCCGCAGGTCCACGTCGAACGGGTACGCCCACACGAACTCCGTGGACACCTCCAGCAGCCGGATCCCCTTCTCCTCGGTGGCCCGGTAACTGATCCGGCCGTCGGCTCGGGCGCCAGGCTCCCAGTCCGACGGCGACGCCATCCGGGTCGCGTACCGCAGGAAGCTGTTGCTGGAGAAGTCCGGCCGGAGCCGCTCGCGAGCGTCCGGGGCGAGCAGCGCCAGGAACGGCTCTGGGTCGCCCATGAACATCGAGATGTCGAGCCGGCTCTCGATCAATGCCTTACGCACCGACTCCAAAGCGTTCCGGACCTGGGCCGCGGTGAACGGCCCGGTGCCCTTGGCCGCCGGCATCTGCACGGCATTTTCACCCGGCGCGAAGGAGGCCGCCGGCGACCCGGCGAACAGGTCTCTTGGCTCGCCGACCCTGCTGACCGGAGGGGTGGGGGTTGGCGTGGGGCTCGCCGAGGCGGACGCGCTGACACCGTCGGCGACCCGACCGATCAACACCACCCCGCCGATGATCATCAGCAGAGTCAGCACCAGGCCGAAGCCGAGCAGTAGCGCCCCGTTGTGCCGGGCCGAGAAGAAGCGGATCCGGTCCCAACCGGTGGGCTGGTGCTCGGTCTGCGATGACCGCAGCCACTCCCGGCAGCTGCACCGGGTTGACCTCGGCGACCGCCACGGGCGGCGACGGGTCGACCGGCTCCGGCGACGTGTTCTCCATGGCTCCTCCGTCAGGATTCGCTGCTGGCGGCCAGCGCGAGCAGGTAGTAGGCGCCGGTCACCAACGCGGTCCCGAGGACGGCGGCAACGACGAACGACAGCACGGCGACGAGGTTCGGATGCGACTCGCTCCACCGGGTCCGGTCGCGCCAGTGCCACACCGCCCGGCGGGTGGCCCGGAGCGCCGGCCAGCTCTCGATCAGGTCGTCGACGTAGCGTGCTGGCGTCCGCCGCTTCGGCGTCGGATGCCGCATCCAGTCCGGAAGATCGACCCGAGCGCGGTGATCGTGGCCCGGAGGTCGGTCGGAGGTCATCGACGGTCCTGATCTGATCGAAAGGCGGAGGCTGGGCGGGTCGATGATCTTCGCATCCGCAGGGGTCGGCCGGTTGCCCGCTCGACAAACCGTCGAATGCACGCCTCGTCCCGACAAACGAGTGCGGAGGCTCGGGTCACCCGGAACGTGCCCACGCACTGCGGGGTGGGTGCCATCTGGCAGGCTTGGCCGACGTGAGCACCGATGGTCTGATCGTGGTCGACAAGCCCGGCGGCATGACGTCGCACGACGTGGTGGCGCGCATCCGCCGACTGGCGAAGACCCGACGGGTCGGGCACGGCGGCACCCTCGACCCGATGGCGACCGGCGTGCTGGTGATCGGTGTCGGCCGGGCCACCCGGCTGCTGACCTACGTGATCGGCGCGGGCAAGAGCTACACCGGCACCATCCGGCTAGGCCAGACCACAGTCACCGACGACGCCGAGGGCGACGTGACCGCCACCGTGCCGGCCGGGCAGGTCACCGACGACGCGATCCGGTCGGCGCTGGCCGGGCTGAGCGGCGAGGTCGACCAGGTGCCGAGCGCGGTCAGCGCCATCAAGATCGACGGGCAGCGGGCGTACAAGCGGGTCCGCGACGGGGAGAGCGTCGAGCTGCCGGCGCGGCGGGTCACCATCTCCCGGTTGGAGGTGCTGGCGATCCGTCGCATCGAGCCGGACGTGGTCGACGTGGACGTGGACGTGACCTGCTCCTCCGGCACGTACATCCGGGCCATCGCCCGGGACGCCGGCCTGGCGCTCGGCGTCGGCGGGCACCTCACGGCGCTGCGGCGTACCGCTGTGGGTGGCTTCACCCTCGCCGAGGCGGCGACGCTCGACGAGTTGGAGCAGCGCGCCCCGGACGTGGTGAACCTGCCACTGGACGCGGCGGCCGATCGGTTCTTCGCGCGCCGGGAGGCCACGCCGGACGAGGCCCGGGTGCTCGCCCACGGTGGGCCACTGGACCCGGCCGGCCTCACCGGGCCGTACGCCGTCTTCGGGCCGGCCGGCGGCCTGATCGCTATCGTCAGCGAGCGGGACGGGCGGGCCCGCGCGGAGATCGTGCTCGCACCGGCCTGACAGCGCGGCGCAGGTCCGCCGGCCCGCAGCCGGCGGTGTCGACCCGCCGGCCGGCGGGACAGCAGAGAGGAACGGCATGCAGCGGTGGCGGGGCTACGACGCGGCGCCCGGCGGGTGGGGACGCTCGGTGGTCACCATCGGCGTCTTCGACGGCGTGCACAAGGGGCACCAGGCGACGATCGGGCACGCCGTGGCCCGGGCCCGCGAGTTGGGCGTGCAGTCGGTGGTGGTCACCTTCGACCCGCACCCGGCCGAGGTGGTCCGCCCCGGTTCGCACCCGGCGGTGCTCACCGAGCCGGCCCGTAAGGCCGAGCTGATCGAGGCGCTCGGCGTGGACGTGCTCTGCGTGGTGCCGTTCACCCCGGAGTTCTCCCGGGTGCCGGCCGAGCAGTTCGTGCACGACGTCCTGGTCGAGCACCTGCACGCGGCGTTGGTGGTGGTCGGCGGCAACTTCCGCTTCGGGCACCGGGCCGCCGGTGACGTGGCGTTGCTGGAACGGCTGGGTCAGACGTTCGGCTTCGGCGTGGAGGGCGCCCCGCTGGTCGCCGAGGCCGGCACGGTCTTCTCCTCCACGTACATCCGGTCCTGCGTCGACGCGGGTGACGTGGGCGCGGCGGCCGCCGCGCTGGGCCGCCCACACCGGGTGGAGGGCGTCGTGGTCCGCGGCGACCAGCGGGGCCGGGAACTGGGCTTCCCCACCGCCAACCTGCTCTGCCACCGGTACGCGGCGGTGCCCGCCGACGGCGTGTACGCGGCCCGGCTGATCCGCCGAGGCCAGCACGAGCCGCTGCTGGCGGCGGTGTCCGTGGGCACCAACCCGACCTTCTCCGGCCGGGAGCGGCGGGTGGAGGCGTACGCGCTGGACTTCTCCGGCGACCTGTACGGAGAGCGGCTGGCCCTGGACTTCGTGGCGCACCTGCGTGGTCAGATCCGGTACGACTCGATCGAGCCGTTGATCGCCCAGATGAATCAGGACGTCGAGCGCACCCGGCGCGTACTGGCCTGATCGTGGTGGGGTGACGGGCCGCCACCTAGGCCCTTCGCCGGGTGTTACCGGCGAGTGCTGGTAGTCTTGCCGGGACGTCGGGTGACCGGCGTGGGGCCTCGCGTGCCTGCTCGACGCCGCGGGTGCGAGGTACCGGTCCGTTCCCGGTCCATCGGGGCGACGGACACCCACTTGATCAACCCATCGAAACAGGGAGAACATGGCGCTCGATCAGGAAGCCAAGGCCAGCATCCGCGCGGAGTACGCGACCGCCGAGGGCGACACCGGTTCGCCGGAGGTCCAGGTCGCGGTCCTCACCAAGCGGATCGCCGAGCTGACCGAGCACCTGAAGGTGCACAAGCACGACCACCACAGCCGCCGTGGGCTGCTGCTGCTGGTCGGCCGGCGCCGTCGGTTGCTCAACTACGTCCAGAAGAAGGACATTGCCCGCTACCGGTCGCTCATCGAGCGGCTCGGTCTGCGCCGGTGACGTGACGGGGGAGTGGCCGGACGGCCGCTCCCCCGTACCGCGTCCCACCTGAAGAAACACGGGCCGCGCGACCACCCGAGAGGGAGCCGGTCAGCGTACCGGTCTCCGGTAGTGGCCCCCGGGAACTCCGGCATCATGCCGGCCACCCGGGCGCTTCGATCGAAGACCGGCCGGCTGAGCAGCTCCCCGATGTCGTGGGCCCACGACGCGAAGGAGCACGACAGCACATGACCGAGACCAAACTCGGCACCGAATCCCGCACCGCCGTGATCGACAACGGGTCCTTCGGCACCCGCGAGATCACCTTCTCCACCGGCCGGCTGGCTCGCCAGGCCGCCGGTTCGGTCATCGCCCAGCTGGGCGAGACGGTGGTTCTCTCCGCCACGACCGCCGGTAAGCACCCGAAGGAGCAGTTCGACTTCTTCCCGCTGACCGTCGACGTCGAGGAGCGGATGTACGCCGCGGGCCGCATCCCCGGCTCGTTCTTCCGCCGTGAGGGTCGGCCCAGCGAGGACGCGATCCTCACCTGCCGGCTGATCGACCGGCCGCTGCGCCCGTCCTTCGTCAAGGGCCTGCGCAACGAGGTCCAGGTCGTCGAGACCATCCTGGCGCTCGACCCGCAGCACCCGTACGACGTCGTGGCGATCAACGCTGCCTCGATGTCGACCAAGCTCTCCGGCCTGCCGTTCTCCGGCCCGATCGGTGCGACCCGCGTCGCCCACATCGACGGCCAGTGGGTCGCCTTCCCGACCCTGGAGGAGCTGGCTCGCGCCACCTTCGACATGGTCGTGGCCGGCCGCACGCTCGAGGACGGCGACGTCGCGATCATGATGGTCGAGGCCGAGGCCACCCCGAACGCGGTCGCCCTCATCTCGGCCGGTGCCACCGCCCCGACCGAGGAGGTCGTCGCCAGCGGCCTGGAGGCCGCGAAGCCGGCGATCCGTGAGCTGTGCCGCGCGCAGAGCGAGCTGGCCGAGGTCGCCGCCAAGCCGGTCACCGAGTTCCCGGTCTTCCTGGACTACCAGGACGACGTGTACGACGCCGTCTCCGAGCTGGCCCGCGCCGACGTGGCCGAGGCGATCACCATCGCCGGCAAGGCCGACCGCGAGGAGGCCCTGGACCGGGTGAAGGCCCGGGTCGCCGAGGAGCTGGGCGCACGGTTCGAGGGTCGCGAGAAGGAGCTCAGCGCTGCCTTCCGGTCGCTGACCAAGTCCGAGGTGCGCAACCGCGTGCTGCGCGAGCAGGTCCGCATGGACGGGCGTGGCCCGCGCGACATCCGGGCGCTGACCGCCGAGGTCGGCGTGCTGCCCCGGGTGCACGGTTCGGCGCTGTTCGAGCGGGGCGAGACCCAGATCCTGGGCGTCACCACGCTGAACATGCTCCGGATGGAGCAGATGGTGGACACGCTGTCCCCCGAGAACCGCAAGCGCTACATGCACAACTACAACTTCCCGCCGTACTCGACCGGTGAGACCGGCCGGGTCGGCTCGCCGAAGCGTCGCGAGATCGGCCACGGCGCCCTCGCCGAGCGCGCGCTGATCCCGGTGCTGCCGTCGCGCGAGGAGTTCCCGTACGCCATCCGGCAGGTGTCGGAGGCGCTCGGCTCCAACGGCTCCACCTCGATGGGTTCGGTCTGCGCCTCGACCCTGGGTCTGCTCTCCGCGGGTGTCCCGCTGAAGGCGCCGGTCGCCGGCATCGCGATGGGGCTCATCTCCGACGAGGTGGACGGCAAGACCCAGTACGTGACGCTGACCGACATCCTCGGTGCCGAGGACGCGTTCGGTGACATGGACTTCAAGGTCGCCGGCACGCCGGAGTTCGTCACCGCGCTTCAGCTCGACACCAAGCTCAACGGCATCCCGTCGGACGTGCTGGCCTCCGCGTTGCAGCAGGCGAACGAGGCCCGGCAGGTCATCCTCGGGGTCATGAAGGCGGCGATCGAGGCTCCGGCCGAGATGTCCGACTACGCGCCGCGGGTCACCACCGTCAAGATCCCGGTGGACAAGATCGGCATGGTGATCGGCCCGAAGGGGCAGACCATCAACGCGATCCAGGACGAGACCGGCGCCGAGATCTCCATCGAGGACGACGGCACGATCTACGTCGGCGCCACCAACGGCCCGTCGGCCCAGGCGGCCGTCGACCGGATCAACGGCATCGCCAACCCGACGCTGCCGAAGCAGGGCGAGCGGTTCCTCGGCACGGTGGTCAAGACCGCCGCGTTCGGCGCGTTCATCTCGCTCCTGCCGGGCCGTGACGGCCTGCTGCACATCTCCAAGGTGGGCGACGGCAAGCGCGTCGAGCGTGTTGAGGACTTCCTCAACGTCGGTGACCGGGTCGAGGTCGAAATCGCGGACATCGACGCCCGCGGCAAGATCTACCTCGACAAGGTCCGCCCGGAGGGCACCGAGGCTCCGGCCGCCGGTGAGGCCGCCGCTGGCGACCGGCCGGCTGGTCGGGACCGGGGCGACCGGGCTCCGCGTGACCGCGGCGACCGTGAGCGTGGCGGCGACCGTGGCGGGCGTGGCCCGGAGCGCGGCGGCGAGGGCGGCAACGGCGGCGGCGGCGAGGGTGGCGAGGGCGGCGAGCGTCCGCGCCGTCGGACCCGGCACAGCTGACCGTCGTACCACGCATCACCCACCCCTCGTCGAACCGGGAGCAAGTCGTGAGTCGGGCCATCAGCGCGCCGTTTCCACCGGATCGACGGGGGGTGGCTCCGTCTCGGGACGCCGGGGCGGGCCGCTCCGGCGGCACCGCCCGCGCGGTGACCCGGACGCTCAGCGACGACCCGCTGGGCGGCACGGTACGACGTACCGTGCTGCCCAGCGGCCTGCGCGTCCTCACCGAGGCGATTCCGGCGATGCGCAGCGTCTCGTTCGGCATCTGGGTGGCGGTCGGCTCGCGTGACGAGACCGGCCCTCAGGCCGGTGCCGCGCACTTCCTCGAGCACCTGCTCTTCAAGGGCACGCACAAGCGCACCGCACTGGAGATCTCCTCGCAGATCGAGGCGGTGGGTGGCGAGACCAACGCCTTCACCACGAAGGAATACACCTGCTACTACGCCCGCGTGCTGGACGAGGACCTGCCGCTGGCGATCGACGTGATGTGTGATCTGGTCGCCGACTCGCTGTTGGAGCCGGCCGACGTCGAGACCGAGCGTGGCGTGATCCTGGAGGAGATCGCCATGCACGACGACGAGCCGGGTGACGAGGTGCACGACCTCTTCGTCCAGGCCGTCTACGGCGATCACCCGCTGGGCCGGCTGATCTCCGGCACCGCGGAGACCGTCACCCCGATGACCCGGCGGCAGATCCAGAGCTTCTACCGGGGTCGCTACACCGCGCCGAGGATCGTCATCGCCGCCGCCGGCAACCTCGACCACGCCGCGGTGGTCAAGCTGGTCCGTCAGGCCGTGCGCGGCACCCCGCTGGACAGCGACCCGGCCAGCCCGGCGCCGCACCGCGCGGCGACCCCGGCGGTACGCACCAAGCCGGCGACCACGCTGGTGGAGCCGAAGGAGACCGAGCAGGCACACGTCATCCTCGGCTGCCCCGGCATCGACCGGCTCGACGATCGGCGGTTCGCCCTCGGGGTGCTCAACAACGTGCTCGGCGGCGGCATGTCAAGCCGCCTGTTCCAGGAGATCCGCGAGCAGCGCGGCCTCGCGTACTCCGTCTACTCCTACGCCAGCCAGTACGCCGACACCGGCCTGTTCGCCGTCTACGCCGGCTGCGCGCCGGGCAAGGTGGACGAGGTGCTGGCCCTGACCCGCGCCGAGCTGGCCCGGGTGGCCGCCGACGGGTTGACCGAGGCCGAGGTGGCCCGGGGCAAGGGGATGAGCAAGGGCTCGTTCGTGCTCGGCCTGGAGGACACCGGTTCGCGGATGAGCCGGCTGGCCAAGGGTGAGCTGCTCTACGGCGACCTGATGCCGGTCGACGAGCTGCTCCGCCGGGTCGACGAGGTCACCGTGGAGGACGTGAACGTCCTCGCCGCCGAGTTGCTCAGTCGGCCCATGTCGCTGGCCGTGGTGGGCCCGTTCGGCGCCGGCGACTTCGCGGTCTGAGGTCTGCCGCCCCGGCCCGGTCGAGGCACCCCGGTCGGGCGTCCCGGCCGGTGGAGCAGAGCGGATCCGGCCGGAAGCGCCCGTCCCGATTGGGATAGGTTGTGCCCCGTGACTGACGAGCGGGGAAAGACCCCGGCCCAGCAGCTGCGGGTCGGCGTGTTTGGTGCGCGCGGCCGGATGGGCATCGAGGTCTGCAAGGCGGTCGACGCCGCCGACGATCTCGCCCTGACCGCGGCGGTCGACCAGGGCGACAGCCGCTCCGCCGTCTCCACTGCCGAGGTGGTCGTCGACTTCACCACGCCGGACGTCGTCATGGACAACCTTCAGTGGTGCATCGAGCAGGGCATCAGCGCGGTGGTCGGCACGACCGGCTTCACCGAGCAGCGGCTGGAGCAGGTGCGCGGCTGGCTGGCCGACAAGCCCGAGGTGGGCGTGGTCATCGCCCCGAACTTCGGCATCGGCGCGGTGCTGATGATGCAGTTCGCCGCGCGGGCCGCCCGGCACTTCGAGTCCGTCGAGATCATCGAGCAGCACCACCCGCGCAAGCTGGACGCTCCGAGCGGCACCGCCACCCACACCGCCCGGCAGATCGCCCGGGCCCGCGCGGAGGCCGGCCTCGGCCCGGTCCCGGACGCCACCAAGGACGAGGTGCCGGGTGCGCGCGGCGCCGAGATCGACGGGGTACGCGTCCACGCGGTGCGCGCCACCGGCCTGGTCGCCCACCAGGAGGTGCTGTTCGGCGGCACCGGCGAGACGTTGACCATCCGGCACGACTCGTACGACCGGGTGTCGTTCATGCCAGGTGTGCTGCTGGCCGTCCGCGCGGTGCGCAACCGCCCCGGCCTCACCGTCGGCCTGGACGCCCTGCTCGACTGACCCCTTTCTCCCGCGTCCGCCCTCCGACCAGGCCCACAACGCTGCCCAGCGCAGGTTTCCGTTCCGGCTGACGGAAAGTGTCCAAGATCTACGGGCGCGGGCCGGGTAGCATCCGCCGGATGATCGATGCGGGACACCTGGACCGGGCCGGGCGGCGAGTCACGCTCCGGCCGGTCGACGACGACAACTGGCGGGCGGTGGCCGACGTCGCCCCGCGTGACGACCAGCGCCGGTTCGTGGCCGCGCTGGGCGCGCGCTATCTGCTGCTCAGCATGCGCTCCGAGGTGTGGAACTCGCTCGCGGTGTACGCCGACGAGACCGTCGTCGGCCACGTCATGTGGGGCGTGGACGACGACGGCTCGCACTGGATCGGCGGAATGCTGATCGACGCTGCCGAGCAGACCCAGGGCGTCGGCCGGGCCACCGTGCAGACGCTGGCCCCCTGGCTGGCGGCCCGAGACGGCAACCCCCCGGTCCGCCTTTCGTACCACCCCGACAACACCAAAGCCGCAGCCCTCTACACCTCCCTGGGCTTCCACCCCACAGGTGCCATGGACGACGACGAGCTGATCGCCGAACGAACCCCGTGAACCCCGCGATCTTGCACTTTCTGTCGCGACATAAAGCGCATCTCCCGCATCTCAACAACCGAAACTGCAAGATCGCCGGGCTGTTGGGTCTGACCCGCGTCGATCATGGAGTTGTGGTGCCTCGTATAAAGGGCGCATGCGGAGCTGTCGCCCACCACGAGTCCATGATCGACGGGCGAGGGCGGGGGTTCAGCGGGGGAGGGACGGGGTTGGGGTTGGGGTTGGGATCAGTGGGGTGGGGAGGGCGGTGACGGTGGCTTTGCCGGTGCTCTCGACCGTGACGTGCGCCGGGGTGTCGGCCACTCGGAAGCCCGGACTCGCTCGCCGGGGTTCAGCGGCTCGCTCGGCAAGGGCACCCAGTACCCGCCCAAGCTCGGCGCCGCGCTGCCGGTCGCCATCCCGGTAGCGATCATCTTCGTGGTGTTCCAGCGGTACTTCGTCCGCGACGCGAACGACGGCTCGGACAAGGGCTGACGGCCCGGCGTGGCCGCCACACCGGTTCATTCGGCCGCTACCTGCTCGGCCGGTACGGCCACGTGTAGGCGCACCTGAGGCACCAGCATGTCGTCGACGTCCAACGCCCGGGCCGCGCCGTCGGGCTCCCACCCGGTGCTGGTCAGAAACTTGCGGGTCGCCTCGTCACCGTCGAACGCCCACGCCACCGCCCGACTCATCCCGTCCTCGCGCCACAGGTCGACGGTGGCCGCGAGCAGCCGACTACCGTGCCCCCGCCGGCCCCACCGCGGCTCCACCAGCAGGTCGGTCACCGCCGCCACGTCCGGGCCGAGCGCGTCGGCCGGCTCACCCGGGGCCAACGCCTCGCCGTCGGCCGGGCCGGAGGCGGCGAACCCCACCAGATACGATTGCTCGGCCTGTTCGACGGCGACCAGCACCCGGTGCGCGCCGGAGGGCGGCTCCAGCACCGCGGCGCTCCACCGCCGGGCGAGGAACGCCTCGTCCAGGTTGTCGAGCACATGCCGAGGCAGGATCCGGCGGTACGCGACCCGCCAGGTCGCGAGCTGGATGCGTGCGATCTCGCCGGCGTCCTCGGGACGCGCCGGGCGGACGTACCCGAGAGCCATGGGACGGAAGCCTACGCAGGGCGAGGGAGACGACAGTGGCGCAGGGTGCCAACAGGACGACCGCGCAGGTCGTCGGGGTGGTGGTGCTCGCCGCGGCGGTCACCGGGTTCCTCGCCGTCGCGGCCGTCCGGCACGGGTTCTTCGACCTGAAGGTCTACTACGGCGCGTTGACCTGGTGGGTGCACGACGGCGGGGAGATCTACGACTACCTCAAGCCGGGCACCCAGTACGGCTTCACCTATCCGCCGTTCGCCGCGCTGGTCATGCTGCCGATGGCGTACCTGCCGTGGACGGCCGCGATCGTGGTGAGCGTGCTCGCCAGCGTGGCCACCACCGCGGTGCTGATCTGGTGGCTGGTCGACCCGATCGCCCGCCGCGCCGGCTGGACCCGGTGGTTCGCCCTCCCCGTGGCGCTCTGCCTGGTCGCCGCGTTCGAACCGATGCGGGAGACGGTCAACTTCGGCCAGGTCAACACGCTGCTGCTCTTCCTGGTGGCGGTGGACCTGCTGCGGCTGTTGTCGGCCGGCAACCGGTGGGCCGGGGTGGGCATCGGCCTCGCCACGGCGATCAAACTGACCCCTGGCGTGTTCATCGTCTACCTGCTGGTGACCGGGCGGTGGCGGGCGGCGCTCACCGCCAGCGGCACGGCCGCCGGGGTTTCGCTGCTGGCCGCCGCGCTCTTTCCCGACGCGTCCCGGGAGTTCTGGACCGAGGCGCTGTGGAACACCGGGCGGGTGGGCGAACTGGCCTTCGTCTCCAACCAGTCGCTGCGCGGGGTGGTCGCCCGGCTCGACCCGGAGCACCCGAGCACCCTGCTGTGGCTGCTGCTGGTGCTCGGCACCCTGGCGCTCTGGGCATGGCGCTCCCGGGCCGCGGTCGCGGCCGGCGACGAGGCGACCGGCCTGGCGCTGACCGGCGCGGTGATGTGCCTGGTCAGCCCGGTCACCTGGGTGCACCACCTGGTCTGGCTGCTGCCCGCGTTGATCCTGCTGGTCGACAACGCGATGGCCGCGCCGGCCGGCCGCCGACGGCAGGTCCTGCTGGTCGCCGCGACCATCGGGTACGCGCTGCTGATCAGCCGGACCGTCTGGCTCTGGGAGAAGGACTTCAGCGGCGTCGACGGCTTCCTGGGCAGCAACGCCTACGTCTGGGTCAGTCTGGCGCTGCTGGCCTTCCTGCCGATCCGCCGGTGGCTGACTCCGAACGGGTCAGTGGTCGAGGCGTCCGGCGTACCGCAGCTCGACCAGCCCGACCGGCGGGCCTCCACCGGCCAGCGGCACCTGGTAGGTCGACCGCTCACCGTCCGGTGACAGGCCGGCCCGCTCGCAGAACCGCCGGGCCCGCCGGTTGTCCGCCAGCACCCACAGCCGATAGTCGGTCCAGCCCCGCTCGTTCAGCCCGGCCTGGGCGGCGGCCAAGAGCGCGGTGGCGGTCCCGTCACCCCAGCAGGCCGGCTCCACGTAGAGCGCCACCACCTCGCCGACCGCCGGGTCCAGGTCGTCGCGGTCCTGGTCGCGGCGGTACGGCCCGAACGTCGTGAAACCGACGACCAACCCGTCCACCTCGCCGAGCACCGTGGTGAACGGGTGCTCGGGGTCGGCGGTGCCGATGTCGCGACGGCGCTGTGCCCACGCCGCCACGTTCAGCCGCCGCAGCACCTCGTCCGGCATGAAGCCGGCGTAGCCGGCCTGCCAGCCGTGCACGTGTACCCGGGCGACAGCCTCGGCGTCGTCCGGCTCCTCCCGACGGATGGTCAGCATTGCACCGTTCTATGCCTCGTTGGTCGTCGCGTCCAGCTTCCCGCACCGGCGTCGTACCGATGAATTAAGGTCGCCGACGATGACCGCACCGGAATCACTCTCGCTCGCCCAGGCCCGCCGCGTGGCGCTCGCCGCCCAGGGCTTCGCCGACCCGGCGCCGACGGGCGTGCCCACCCGCCGGCACCTCCGTCGGGTGCTGGGCCGGGTCGGGCTGATCCAGATGGACTCGGTCAACGTGCTGCAACGCGCGCACTACCTGCCGCTCTACAGCCGGCTCGGGCCCTACCCGACCACGTTGCTCGACCAGGCCGCCTACCGGCGCCCCCGGGAGTTGTTCGAATACTGGGGCCATGAGGCGTCGCTGGTCCCGGTCGAGCTGCACCCGATGCTGCGCTGGCGGATGGCCCGGGCGCACAGCGAATCCTGGGGCGGCATGCGGCGGATCGCCCAGGAGCAGCCGGAGCTGGTCGCCTGGGTCCGGGACGAGGTGGCCGCCCGGGGGCCGCTGACCGCCGCCGAGATTGAGCACGACGCGCCCCGGGAGACCGGCAACTGGGGTTGGAACTGGTCGGCGGTCAAGCGGGCGTTGGAGTTCCTGTTCTGGGCCGGGGAGGTGGCCGCCGCCGAACGCAGCACCTCCTTCGCCCGCCGCTACGACCTGCCCGAGCGGGTGCTGCCCTCGGCGGTGCTGGCCGCGCCCACCCCGACCGACGCCGAGGCGTACCGGACGCTGGTTGCCCTCGCGGCGCGGTCCCTCGGGGTGGCCGCCGAGCCGGAGCTGCGCGACTACTTCCGGTTGCCGCTGGCCGGCGCCCGGCAGGCCGTCGCGGAGCTGGCCGAGGCCGGTGAGCTGGTGCCGGTCACCGTGGCGGGCTGGCGGCAGCCGGCCTGGCTGCACACGTCCGCCCGGCTGCCCCGCTGGGTGCGGGGCAACACACTGGTCAGCCCCTTCGATCCGCTGATCTGGGAACGTGCCCGCACCGAGCGACTGTTCGACTTCAGCTACCGGATCGAGATCTACGTCCCGGCTCCACAGCGGGTCTACGGGTACTACGTGTTGCCGTTCCTGCAGGGCGACCGGTTCACCGCCCGGGTCGATCTGAAGGCCGATCGGAAGGCCGGGGTGCTGCTGGTGCCGGCCGCCTGGCTCGAACCCGGCGCCGACCCGGGGGAGACCGCCGTCGCGCTCGCCGCCGAGCTGTACCGCCTCGCCGGCTGGCTCGGCCTGGACGCGGTAGCCCCGCCGGCGGCCGGCGATCTGGCCGGTCCGCTCACCGCCGCGTTGGCCGGCGTGTCCGGTGTACCGTGAGCGCGTGACGAGCGCTCCCGGACCGGTCGACCAGCCACACCCCGCCCCCGGCGCGGTGCACACGGCGCCGGCCGACGGTGACACGAATCCCGGTGGCTTCAATTCCGGAAACGCCGCGGGTCCCGCCGGCTTCGGTCCCGGCGGCTCGGGTCCGGCCGGCTTCGGTCCGGGCGGCTCGGCTCCGGAGGGTTGGCCGACGACCCCACCGGGTGGCTACCCGGCGCCTGAGCCGGACCGGCTCACCCGGTTCGTGCTGCGGCTCTACGAACGTTCCCCGCGCTGGGCGGTGCCGCTGGCCGCAGTCGGCTGCGTCGCCGTCGGTATGAGCTACGCGCTGCTCAGCAACCCGACCTACGCCGACCCGGACGCCGCGCCCACCTGTCTGCTCAAGTTGACCACCGGGCTGGACTGCCCGGGCTGCGGTGGCACCCGCGCGCTCTGGTACGTGCTGCACGGCGACCTCCCGGCCGCCGCCCGGCACCACTTCCTGTTCGTCTTCGCGCTGCCATTCCTCGCGTACCTCTTCGTGGCCTGGGCGGGGAACCAGGCGTTCGGTTGGCGACTGCCCGAGCTGCGGATCAGCTCGAAGGTCATCGGCGGTTTCCTGGCCGCGTGGCTGGCCTTCTCGGTGCTACGCAACCTGCCCTGGGCGCCGTTCACCTCGCTCTACGTCTGACCGCGCCGCCGCCCGCCGCGCCCCCGTCTTACCGCGCCGCCGTCTGACCGCGCCCCCGTCTGACCGCGCCGTTGTCTGGCGCGCCGCCGCCGCACCGCCGCACCGCCGCCGCGCCGGCCACGCGCCACCGCCGATGCGCGGATACGGGGCTCGGCCGGCGTGCGCTGTTTGGCGTCCTTCGAAGCTGATCCGTTTACGAGATCAGGGGCCGACTCCGGCGCCCACCACCCATGATCGACTCGACATCCAGGAAAGCGGGCCATCCACCCGACCTGGATACCCCGACTTTCAGGAACCCGAGTCGATCATCCGGTGGGCAGCCGCACACTCGCGTCCGGCGGACGGCGGACGGCGCATTTCGCCCCAGGATCGCGCTCGATCCTGGATGTAGTGGGTTCGGGCGCGACGGATGCCACTACAGCCATGGTGTTGCGCGATCTTGCGAGCGGAAGCTGCTGCGGAGCCGCTCGGGCCGCTCGGGCTCGGGCCGTCCGGGTCCTTTGGACCGCTCGGCTCGTTCGGGTCGCGTCGGCGCCTGAGCGGCGCTCGGGCCCTGGTCGTCGGCTCGGGTGGCCCACCCGCCGAAGCTGATGTCGCCAACGATTCAGCTCCAGAGGACGCCGATGGACCTGTCTGCCCGGCCTGAATGAGGATGCCGGACCGGGACCCGGACCTCGCCCGGACCCGGACCTCGCCCGGACCCGGACCTCGCCCGGACCCGGACCTCGCCCGGACCCGGACCTCGCCCGGACCCGGACCTCAGACCAGGCCAACGCCGTTGGGCGTCGGCGGGTCCGGCGCTGTCTGAGTGATCGACATTGCACGGGGCGCGCCTGAGTTGGGCCGGGCGGCACCCCACCACTAAAGTCCCAGGAATGCCGGACATGGTGCAGCCCCAGGTCAAGTTGATCGCGTGGACCCAATTCGCGGCCCCGGACGACGTGCCGTGGTCGACCGACGCGGAGGGCGGCCAGGCGCTCGCCGAGTTCGCCGGTCGGGCCTGCTACCAGTCGTGGAAGAAGCCGAACCCGGCGACCGCCACCAACGCCGGCTACCTGGCGCACATCCTCGAAGTGGGCCACCTGAGCGTGCTGGAGCACGGGTCGGTCACCTTCTACTTCACCGGGGTGTCCCGCTCCTTCACCCACGAGCTGATCCGGCACCGGCACTTCTCGTACTCCCAGCTCTCGCAGCGCTACGTCCCCGAGCGGGACGCGGCCATGGTCGAGCCGGCCGTCATCGCCGACGACCCGGAGCTGCACAAGAAGTTCGTGGAAGCCGCCGAGGCGAGCGTTCGGGCGTACACCGAGTTGCTGGAGGGCCTCGAGCAGCGCTTCTCCGACGAGCCCAACCCGACGCTGCGCCGCAAGCAGGCCCGACAGGCGGCCCGCTCGGTGCTGCCCAACGCCACCGAGACCCGGATCGTGGTCTCCGGCAACTACCGGGCCTGGAGGCACTTCATCGCCATGCGGGCCACCGAGCACGCCGACGTGGAGATCCGTGAGCTGGCCGTGGAGTGCCTTCGCCAGCTCCAGGGCGTCGCCCCGAACGTGTTCGCCGACTTCGTGATCACCACGCTGCCGGACGGCACCGAAGTGGCGGCCAGCCCGCACGAGGCGTCCTGAGCCCTTCCCCGGCGGGCCCCGGCTGGTCGTCCGCTAGGTTGGAGGGTATGACGCACGACCACCTCGACGCCGCGGCCCGACCGGCGTCCCGCCCCTTCGGTCGGCTGCTCACCGCCATGGTGAGCCCGTTCACCCCCGACGGTTCCCTCGATCTCGACGGCGCCGCCCGGCTGGCGAGCCACCTGGTCGACGAGCAGGGCAACGACGCACTGGTGGTCAATGGCACCACCGGCGAGTCGCCGACCACCACCGAAGCGGAGAAGGAGCAGCTGATCCGGGCCGTGGTGGAGGCCGTCGGTGACCGCGCCAAGGTGGTCGCGGGCGTCGGCACCAACGACACCCGGCACACCATCGAGCTGGCCGCCGCCGCCGAGAAGGCGGGTGCGCACGGCCTGCTGGTGGTCACCCCGTACTACAACAAGCCGCCGCAGAGCGGGTTGCTGCGCCACTTCACCGCGGTGGCCGACGCCACCGGGCTGCCGGTGATGCTGTACGACATCCCGCACCGCTCGGGCGTGCCGATCGACACCGAGACGTTGGTCCGGCTCGCCGAACACGGCCGGATCGTCGCGGTCAAGGACGCCAAGGGCGACCTGACCGCCACCAGCTGGGTCACCAGCCGGACCGCCCTCGCCTTCTACAGCGGCGAGGACGCCCTCACCCTGCCGGCGCTGGCCGTCGGCAGCGTGGGTCTGGTTGGCACCTCGACGCATTTCACCGGGGCGCTGACCGTACAGATGATCGAGGCGTACGACGCGGGGGACATGCCGACCGCGCTGGCCCTGCACCGGCGGTTGCTGCCGCTGTTCACCGGCATCTTCCGTACCCAGGGCACCATCCTGGTGAAGGCGGGCCTGGCGTCGCTGGGCCTGCCGGCCGGCCCGGTGCGGCCCCCGCTGGTGGACGCCACCGACGACGAGATCGCCCAGCTGCGCGCGGACTTCGCGGCAGCGGGCCTGGAGCTGCCCGAATGAACGAACGACACGATGGACGTCGAGTAACGGCGTCGCAGAATGAGGTGGACGAGTGACCGAGGCGCACATCGAGGCGGAACTGCCCCCGCCGCTGCCGGAAGGTGGCCTGCGGATCATCCCGCTCGGCGGGCTCGGCGCCATCGGTCGGAACATGACCGTCTTCGAGTACGACGGCAAGTTGCTGATCGTCGACTGCGGGGTCCTCTTCCCCGACGTCGAGCAGCCGGGTGTGGATCTGATCCTTCCCGACTTCGGTCCGATCCTGGACCGGCTGGCCGATGTCCAGGCGATCGTGCTGACCCACGGTCACGAGGACCACATCGGCGCGGTGCCGTACCTGCTCGCCCACAAGCCCGACATCCCGCTGGTCGGCTCACAGTTCACCCTCGCCCTGGTCGAGGCGAAGTTGGCCGAGCGGCGGATCCAGCCGTACACGTTGACCGTGCGGGAGGGCGGCCGCGAGCGGCTCGGCCCGTTCGAGTGTGAGTTCTTCGCTGTCAACCACTCGATCCCGGACGCCCTCGCGGTGGCCATCCGCACCCCCGCCGGCCTGGTGCTGCACACCGGCGACTTCAAGATGGACCAGCTGCCGCTGGACGGCCGGATCACCGACCTGGCCGGCTTCGCCCGGCTCGGCGCCGAGGGCGTCGACCTGATGCTGTCCGACTCCACCAACGCGGAGGTCCCCGGCTTCGTCACCCCGGAGCGGGAGATCGGGCCGGTGCTCGACTCGATCTTCGCGAAGGCCAAGGGCCGGATCATCGTGGCCTCGTTCGCCTCGCACGTGCACCGCGTGCAGCAGGTCTTCGACTCCGCCGCGGAGCACGGCCGCAAGGTCGCGCTGATCGGCCGGTCCATGGTCCGCAACATGGGCATCGCCCGGGACCTAGGCCTGCTCAACATCCCGCCCGGCCTGGTCATCGGGATCGACGAAGCGACCACACTGCCTCCGGACCAGATCGTGCTGATGTCCACCGGTTCCCAGGGTGAGCCGATGAGCGCGCTTGGCCGGATGGCCAGCGGCGACCACCGGCACATCACCATCGCCCCCGGTGACACCGTCGTGCTGGCCTCCTCACTGGTGCCCGGCAACGAGACCTCGGTCTACCGCGTGATCAACCGGCTCGCCCGGGCCGGCGCTGTGGTCGTGCACAAGGACGTGGCCAAGGTGCACGTCTCCGGGCACGCCCCCGCCGGGGAACTGCTCTACCTGCTCAACGTGGTCCGGCCCAGCAACCTGATGCCCGTGCACGGCGAGTGGCGTCACCTGCGCGCCCACGCCCGGCTCGGCATCGAATCCGGGGTCGCCGCCGACCGGGTGGTGCTCTGCGAGGACGGCGACGTGGTCGACCTGGTCGAGGGCCGCGCCAGCCTGGTCGGGCACGTGAAGAGCCGGTACGTCTACGTGGACGGCCTCGCCGTCGGTGACGTCAGCGAGTCGCTGCTCACCGAACGGCGGATCCTCGGTGACGGCGGTTTCATCGCCACCACAGTGGTCGTCGACTCGGTCACCGGCAAGGTGGTCGCCGGCCCGACGCTCTCCGCGAAGGGCTTCTCCGAGGACCCGGAGGCGTTCAACCCGGTGGTGCCGCTGGTCACCGAGGCGCTCAACCGGGCCGCGGCGGACGGCATCACCGACCCGCACCAGCTTCAGCAGATCGTCCGGCGGACAGTGGGGCGGTGGGTCAACGACAAGTACCGTCGTCGGCCGATGATCGTGCCCACCGTCGTCGAGGTCTGAGCAACTCCCGCTGACGCCGGTCCACCTGAACGGGGTGGGCCGGCGTCCGCCGTACCCGGGAGTCAGGGCAGCGCGGCGACGGCCTCGGCGTACGCGATTCCGGTGGCGATGGCGGCGTCCATGAGGACCCGTAGCTGCGCCGGGGCTACCCCGTGCGCCAGGTCGGTGGCCACGTCGCCGGCCAGCACCAACTCGTCGCCGAGGTCGTGCGCGTACGCCTTGGGCAGCAGCCGGTCGTGGTTCCACGCGTTGCAGAAGGCGTACGCCTCGGCGCGGCGGGCCGCCGGCAGCCGGCGGTTGGCCATGGCGCGGGCGTGCAGCACCTCGCCGCGCTCACCAGCCCGCCGGAACTGGATCACCGCCCCCTCCCAGTGGCCGACCACGGTCTCGCCCTCGTCCACCAGGTACCGGTCGCCGCGCCCGTCCAGGATCCCGGTGATCATGCCGAGGGAGAGCGCGGACAACTCGCGTTCGCCCAGCTCGGCCTGGGCGTCGGCCCGGCCGGCGTCGGGCTCGTGAGGTTCGTCGTCGGTGGGCAGCGGAACCGGCGCCGCAAGGGGGCGCTCGGCCAGCCAGGCGGCCATCCGTCCGGAGTGGTGCCCGGTGCCGTTGCGCGCGTCGAAGCTGCCGGCCAACTCGTTGGCCACCCCGAGCAGCAGCGCCCCGAGCGTGGCGACGTCCAACTCGGTGGCCGTCCGCTCGCCGTACGCCGGCCGGGGCATCGTCCGCCCGCCCAGCCCGGCCTCCACGGCCAGCCCGCAGACCAATGCCCCGGCGGCGGCGAACTCCATGGCGGCGAGGTCGTCGGTCGGCCGGTCCAACCGGGGCAGCTGCTCGGCCAGAACGGCCAGCCCGCGCTCCAGGTGCCCGCCCAGCGCGCAGAACCGCAGGTGCGCGGCGAGGTGCGGGAACGCCGCGCGCTCCCGCCGGTGCCGGCGGTACGCCCGCACGTGCGCCGTCGCCGCCCGCGCCGGCTCGCCGGTGCGCAGTGCCGGCAGTAGACCGGCGACCAGATCCCGCTCGGGCTGGTCGGTGCAGGACTGCGGGTCGCCGTCGGTCTTCCCGAGTTCGTTGACCGCGGCATGCCACTCGCCCCAGCCGGCCAGCAGTTCGGCACGCCGGGCCGAGGTGCAGCCCGGGCAGCCGCCGGCCGGGCCCGGCCGTTTCCCGGACCACCGCTCGTACCAGTGCCGGGCGGTGGGCTCGTCGCCCAGGTGATCGGCGATCCGGCAGTGCAGCTCCGCGACGGTCGGTGTGTCCGGACCGTCCGTGCCGACGCGGTGGGCCAGGTCGTGCAGCAGCGACCGGGTCTGGTCCAGCCCGACCCGCGGGGTGCCGAGCAGCGCCTCCACCGCGTACCGCTGGTAGCGCAGCAGCAGCCCGGTCTCCGTTTCGTCGAGCAGGTCGGGTCGGTGGTCGGCGGCGGCCCGGCAGCGCCGGACCGGCTCGACCAGACGCCACCGCTCCCCGTGCAGCAGATACGCCTCGATCAACGCGAACCGCGCGTCCATTCCGGACCGGACGTCGCCGGCCGCGTCGGCGCGCTCGGCGAGCCGTTCCAGGGCCACCTGCCGGGCCGGGCCGTCGGGGAGGTCCCGGGCTTCGGCGAGCGCGGCCTCCAGCGCCGGTACGCGGCCCCGCGCGAGGCGGTCACCGGAGCCGGTGGGTGGCGCGCCGGTGCGGCTGCCGGTGAACTCGTCCCGGCCGGTCACGACGGCACCGCACCGGGCAGCCGACGGACCGCCACGGCCAGCTGGCAGCCGGTGGAGATGCCGCAGTCGAGCAGTTGGTCGAGCTGGTGTGGGGTCACGCCGCGTTCCAGGTCGGTGATCACCTCTCCGTACACCCGGGCCCGACCGTCGTCGGCGACGTGGACGAACGCCTTGGGCCAGAGCCGGTCGTGGTTCCAGGAGTTGCAGAACGCGTACAGGTCGGGCACCCGTTCGATGCCGAAGGTCGGATCGACCATGGTGCGGATCTGGAGCAGCTCACCGTCCCCGCCGACGCGGAGGAACCAGATCAGGTTGTCGTCGAAGTGGCCCACCAGGTCGCCGTCCGGGGTCGGACCGACGGACCGGCCACGGGCAGCGAGCACCGCGGCGACCAGTTCGCCGGTCAGCGGACGCAGTGCGCCAGGGTGCCCGGCCAGCGGATCGTCCGGATCGCCTTCGATTTCCGGCGACGCCATGGGGCATCCCTTCTGAGGCGGATATCACGGCCGGCGGTGGGGTTCGTGTTACGACGCGCGGACACGACCCGGAAAAGCGGGGATCTGCCCGGCCCCACCGTTACCGTGACTCTATGGCGGGCCGTACCTCTCAGGCGAGCCGGCGGCGCGGCGCGTCGCCGCGCGGTGGCACCAACAGTCGTGCCCGTCAACCGGCGAAGAAGACCACCCGGGCGCCGGTCCGACGTCGCACCACGCCGCCGCGGCCCGGCCCGGCGGTCTACGTCGGCCGTGCGGTCGGTGCACTGTGGATGGGGCTGGCGCACGGGATGGGCTGGGCGGTGCGCGCCGCTGGCCGGCAGGCCGCCTCGGCCCGCGACCTCGACCCGGAGCACCGCCGGGACGGTGCCGGGCTGCTCATGTTCGGGTTCGCCCTGCTCAGCGGCGTAGCGCTGTGGCTGTCCGGAGCGGGGCCGGTGGGCGCGCGGCTGGCCGACACGATCCGGCTGTTCCTGGGCGCGATCTCGGTGGTCGTACCGGTGCTGCTGATGATCGGGGCGTGGCGGCTGATGCGTCAGCCGGCCGATCCGGAGCACCGGGGCCGTGGGTTGATCGGCTGGGGTTCGCTGCTGGTGTCGACCGCCGCGCTGCTCCAGATCGGTCAGGACCCGGCCAACCCACTGCAACGTGACTTCGCCGGCGGCCTGGTCGGCGCGGGTGTCGGCGGCCTGCTGGAGCGGGCGGTGACCGCCTGGGTGGCGGTGCCGCTGCTCATCCTGCTGCTGCTCTTCGGCCTGCTTGTGGTGACCGCGACGCCGATCAACAAGATCCCGGAGCGGCTGGGCCTGCTCGCCGGTGGGCTGGTCGGCGCCCCGGAGGCGGACGAGGAGGCGGACGAGGTGGCCGCCAAGCCGGCGCGCAAGCGACCGGCGAAGCGGATGCCCGCACCACTGGACCCGGACGACTTCGAGGATCTGGACGGCGCGGACCTCCAGGAAACCATGGTGCTGCCGCGCAAATCTCCGGCGAAGGTGCCGGCGAGCCGCAAACCGCCGGTCGAGCCGCCGGAGCACTCGCCCGCCCCGACCCGGGCCGAGCAGCTCGCGTTGACCGGGCTGTCCGGGGACTACACCCTGCCGCCGGCCAACATGCTCAGCGCCGGGGCCGCCGCGAAGACCCGCAGCAAGGCCAACGACGAGGTGATCGCCGCGCTGACCGGCGTGTTCGACCAGTTCGATGTGGACGCCGCCGTCACCGGCTTCACCCGTGGCCCGACCGTCACCCGCTACGAGGTGGAGCTGGGGCACGGCGTCAAGGTCGAGCGGATCACCCAACTGTCCCGCAACATCGCGTACGCGGTGAAGTCACCGGACGTACGGATCCTCAGTCCGATCCCGGGCAAGAGCGCCGTCGGCGTGGAGATCCCGAACACCGACCCGGAGAACGTGGCCCTCGGCGACGTGCTGCGCTCGCGGGCGGCGACCAGCGATCACCACCCGATGGTGGTGGCGCTCGGCAAGGACATCGAGGGCGGCTACGTGGTGGCCAACCTCGCCAAGATGCCGCACATCCTGATCGCCGGCGCCACCGGCGCGGGCAAGTCGAGCTGTCTCAACACCCTGCTGGTGTCCATCCTCACCCGGGCCACCCCGGACGAGGTGCGGCTGCTGCTGATCGACCCGAAGCGGGTCGAGATGACCGGCTACGAGGGCATTCCCCACCTGGTCACCCCGATCGTGACCAACGCGAAGAAGGCGGCCGACTCGCTGGACTGGGTGGTCCGCGAGATGGACATGCGCTACGACGACCTCGCCGCCAACGGGGTCCGGCACATCGACGACTTCAACCGCAAGGTCCGCAACGGCGAGATCACGGCTCCGCCGGGCAGCGAACGCGAGATGCGTCCGTACCCGTACCTGTTGGTGATCGTGGACGAGCTTGCAGACCTGATGATGGTCGCGCCGCGCGACGTGGAGGACTCGGTCGTCCGGATCACCCAGCTGGCCCGGGCCGCCGGCATTCACCTGGTGCTGGCCACCCAGCGTCCATCGGTCGACGTGGTGACCGGTCTGATCAAGGCGAACGTGCCGTCCCGGCTGGCGTTCGCCACCTCCTCCCTCGCGGACTCCCGGGTGATCCTCGACCAACCGGGCGCGGAGAAGCTGCTCGGCCGTGGTGACGGGCTCTTCCTGCCGATGGGCGCCTCCAAGCCGGTCCGGATCCAGGGCGCCTGGGTCACCGAGCGCGAGATCGCCGACGTGGTGAAGTTCTGCAAGGACCAGCGTGAGCCGGAGTTCCGCAAGGACGTGCTGGCCCCGGCACAGGAGAACAAGAAGAAGATCGACGAGGACATCGGCGACGACCTGGACCTGCTGGTGCAGGCGGTGGAGCTGGTGGTCACCTCGCAGTTCGGCTCGACCTCGATGCTGCAACGCAAGCTGCGGGTCGGTTTCGCCAAGGCGGGCCGCCTGATGGACCTGATGGAGACCCGGGGGGTGGTCGGGCCGTCCGAGGGGTCGAAGGCGCGCGACGTGCTGGTCAAGCCGGACGAGCTGGACGAGGTCCTGGTCGGCCTGCGCGGCGACGTGGACTGACCGACAGTCGACCCCGGACGCACGACGGGCCCGCCGGAATCCGGCGGGCCCGCGACGTGGGGGAGTGCTCAGTTGTTGATCAGCGCGCCGATGATCACCAAGCTGATGATCGCGGCGACGACGCTGGCCACGGCGGCGTACCAACCCAGCGGCTTGTCACCGAGCACCGCGCCGACGACGCCCGCGATGACGCCGAGCACGCCGAAGATGATCGGGTTGAGCAGCAGGGCCAGGACCGCGAAGACGAAGCCCACGATGGTGAGGATGCGGGCGGCGTTGCTGCGGGGACGGGCGGTGCTCGGCATGTCGGCCATGTCTTCCTCCGGGTGAGAGCCTGTCGTGACGAATCGATCACTACCCACTGTGGGCGCCGGCCACGCCTGCCGACGGCGCGTCTCAGTGGAAGATCTTGAGACCGATCACGCCGGCGACCACCAGCAGGAGGCAGAGGATTCGGGGCAGGCTCGCGGACTCGCCGAGCGCCAGCATCCCGACCAGCGCTGTGCCGACCGCGCCGATGCCGACCCAGACCGCGTAGCCGGTGCCGACGGGGATGTCCCGGAGCGCGTACGACAGCCCGGCCATGCTCAGCAGCAGGGTCACCACGAACACCACGGACGGGACCAGCCGGCTGAAACCGGCGCTGCGGTCCAGGGCGATCGCCCAGGCCGTCTCCAACAGTCCCGAGATCACCAGTACGAGCCAGGCCATCGTTCACCTCACCGGAAGCGCCCGCGCTGCCGCGCCGGGACGAGTCGAGTCTGCACGTCACGCGGGGCGTCTTGGCCTGACCGGGTACGCCCACCACTCGTCCGGAGCGGCCACGAGCATCCGGCCGCCGGTGTCGACGCTAGCACCGGCCCCGGTGGCGGGGCGGTGACCACCACCACGGCCCGTTGACCTCCACCTGACTTCAACTTGCAGTATCGCCACCATGACCATGCTCTACGCCGACCCCGAGGTCGCCGCCGCGCTGGACGCCGCCACCACTGTCGACGCCATGCGCGCCGCCCTCCTGGCCGCGTACGAGGGACGCCTGATCGCGCCGCCCCGGGCCGCCGCGCCGCTGAGCGGCGGGCGGATGGTGCTCAACGCCGGGCACCTGGTCGGCGAGTGGTACGGCTTCCGCTCGTACGACACCTTCGGTCATCCGCAGGGCGAGCAGTTGGTGGTGCTGCACGACGCCCGGACCGGGGCGATCCGGGCGGTCGCGGTCGGCGAGGAGTTGGGCTCCCGTCGTACCGGGGGGTTGGGGGCCCTCGCGGTCGACGCGCTGGCCCGTCCCGACGCCGCCGCCCTCGGGGTGATCGGCTCCGGCCGGCAGGCGTGGAGCCAGGTCTGGGCCGCCGCCGCGGTCCGCCCGTTGCGCGAGGTGGTGGTGCACAGCCGCTCCGCCGCTCGCCGCGAGGCCTTCGCCGCCCGGGTCCGTGCCGAACTGGGCGTGCCGGCCCGCGCGGTGGCCGACCCGGGCTCGGCAGTCGCCGGGCGGGACCTGGTGGTGCTGGCGACCACCAGCCCGACCCCGGTGCTCTGCGCCGCCGACCTCAGCCCCGGCACGCACGTCAACGCGGTCGGTTTCAAGCAGCGCGACCGCAGCGAGTTCGGCACCGACCTGCTGGACACCGCCGACCTGCTGGTCACCGATTCACCGGCCCAGGCGGCGGACTACCAGCCGCCGATGCTCGCTGCCACACCTCCGTACGCCGGGCGGTTGCGCGACCTGGGCGGCATCCTGGCCGGCGCGGTTCCCGGCCGGACCACCGCGGACCAGATCTCCGTCTTCTGCTCCACCGGCCTGGCCGGCACCGAGGTGTTCCTGCTCGACGCGCTGACCCGGGTTGGCGCCGAGGCGCACTGACCGCAATGACGTTCGCCTCCCTGTTGCCCGTCTCCGCAGCCCGCGTGCGTGGGCTTACCCGGCCGGCCCGGTACCCTCGGATGGTGTCTGCCACCTCTCCTTCTCCCGCTGACCACGCCGAGGGCCGTCGCGTCGCCCTGCTGACCCTGGGCTGTGCCCGCAACGAGGTCGACTCGGAGGAACTGGCCGCCCGCCTGCACGCCGACGGCTGGCAGGTGACCACCGACGGCGAGGGCGCCGACGTGGTGGTCGTGAACACCTGCGGTTTCGTGGAGAAGGCCAAGCAGGACTCGATCCAGACCCTGCTCGCCGCCGCCGGAACGGGCGCCAAGGTGGTCGCCGCAGGCTGCATGGCCGAGCGGTACGGCCGGGAGTTGGCCGACAGCCTCCCCGAGGCCCAGGCGGTGCTCAGCTTCGACGACTACCCCGACATCGCCGCCCGGCTGAACGCCGTCGTCGCCGGCGAGCAGATCACCGCGCACACCCCACGGGACCGGCGCGAACTGCTGCCGCTGACCCCGGTGCAGCGCCGCGACAGCGGTGTGTCGCTGCCCGGCCACGGCACGGTGAGCCGCACCGTCGTCGACACCGACGAGCACACCCCGGCACACCTGCGCCAGGTGCTGCGCCGGCGGCTCGACACCGGTCCGGTGGCCTCGCTGAAGCTGGCCAGCGGCTGCGACCGCCGCTGCGCGTTCTGTGCCATCCCGGCCTTCCGGGGGGCCTTCGTCTCGCGTACCCCGGACGAGCTGCTCGCCGAGGCGGAGTGGCTGGCCAAGTCCGGCGTACGGGAGCTGGTGCTGGTCAGCGAGAACTCCACCTCGTACGGCAAGGACCTGGGTGACCCGCGCGCCCTGGAGAAGCTGCTGCCGCAGCTCGCCGCGGTGACCGGCATCGTCCGGGTGCGGGCCAGCTACCTTCAGCCGGCCGAGACCCGGCCCGGGCTGGTCGAGGCGATCGCCACCACCCCTGGCGTGGCCCCGTACTTCGACCTGTCGTTCCAGCACTCCAGCGAGCCGGTGCTGCGCCGGATGCGGCGTTTCGGCTCCACCGACCGGTTCCTGGAGCTGCTGGCGGGTGCCCGCGCCCTGGCCCCGGACGCGGGCGCCCGGAGCAACTTCATCGTCGGTTTCCCCGGCGAGACCCGCGCCGACGTCGACGAGCTGGTCCGGTTCCTGACCGAGGCCCGGCTCGACGCGATCGGCATGTTCGACTACAGCGACGAGGACGGCACCGAGGCCGCCGGCCTGCCCGGCAAGGTCTCCGCCGCGACGATCAAGCGGCGCTACGACCGGCTCAGCGCCCTCGCCGACGAGCTCTGCTCGCAGCGGGCCGAAGACCGGCTCGGCTCGACCGTCGAGGTGCTGGTCGACTCGATCGAGGACGGCGTCGTGGAGGGCCGGGCGGCCCACCAGGCGCCGGAGGTGGACGGTTCCACCACCCTGGTCGCCCCGGCGGAGGGCGGGGTCGACCTGGCCGCGCTGCGCCCGGGCGATCTGGTACGCGCAACGGTGACCGGCACCGAAGGGGTGGACCTGCTCGCTGTGCCGGATGAGATGATCTCGGCGGCGCCCGGCGCGGCACGGTGACGGCGGGCCCGAGCGGAGCGGGGGACCCAGGTGGTGCGGTGCCGGGAACGCCACGGCGGCCCGAGCGGAGTGCGGCGGTGACCGGGGCGACGGAGTCGACGCCGGGCCGGGTGGTGGCCGTGGTGCCCGTCGTCAACGCGGCCAACGCGTTGACCGCCCTGCGGCTGGTACTGGTGCCGGTCTTCGCCGCCTCGGTGATCATGTCCGGGATGACCCACTCCGGTTGGCGGATGGCGGCCTGCCTGATCTTCGCGGTGGCCTCGGCGACCGACCTGGTGGACGGCTGGATCGCCCGCCGCTTCGGGCTGGTCACCTCGGTGGGCAAGGTGGCCGACCCGATCGCCGACAAGGCGCTCACCGGCGCGGCGCTGGTGCTGCTTTCCTGGTACGACCAACTGCCCTGGTGGGTGACCGCGCTGATCCTCGTCCGCGAGCTGGGCATCACCGGGCTGCGGTTCTGGGTGATCCGGCACGGCGTCATCGCCGCCAGCCGAGGTGGCAAGGTCAAGACCGCGCTCCAGATCCTCGCCATCGCCTGGTACCTCTGGCCGATGCCGGCCGCGCTCGCCGCCGTCGGCCCCTGGATCATGGCCGCGGCCGTCCTGGTCACGGTCGCCACCGGCTTCGACTACATAGCCCAAGCCCTCCGCCTCCGCCGCCCCCGCTAACCCCACCCCCACCCCCACCCCCCACCCCGCCCGTTGATCACGAAGTTGTTGCCATCCGGAGCGCGTGTCGTGACGTTAACTTCATGATCGACGCGCTCGGGTCGGGGTTGAGGGTTGTTGGGTGGGGAAGGACTGGTGCATGGGGCGGGGGAGTCGGGGGCTGGGGTGTCGGCGGACGGTGGCGGCGTGGGTGGTGCAGGGGTGACTGGTGCTCAGGTGGACGGTTTTGAGGTGGGCAGTGCGGCGGCGGGAGTCGTGCACCGGCTGGCCGAGCGGCACGAGACCCTGGCCACTGTCGAATCGCTCACCGGCGGGTCGCTGGCCGCTTCGATCGTGAACATCGCCGGGGTCAGCGGGATCTACCGGGGTGGCCTCGTGGTGTACGCCACCGAGCTGAAGGCGACCCTGGCTGGCGTACCCGCTGACCTGCTGTCCGAGCGGGGGCCGGTGGATCCGGAGGTGGCGGCGGCGCTCGCCGAGGGCGGCCGGCAGCGGTGCGGCGCGGACTGGGGGCTGGCCACCACCGGGGTCGCCGGCCCCGAGCCGCAGGACGGGAAGCCCGTGGGCCTCGTCTACGTCGCGGTCGCCGGCCCAAACGGTGGTGTGGTGCGACAGCTCGATCTGGGCGGCGGGCGGGACCACGTCCGCGAGGCGGCGGTGGTCGAGGCGCTCCGGCTGCTCGCCGAGCGGCTGGTTGACGCGACACCGTGAACGCCAAGGCCAAAATCACGCAGGCCGGGACCCGGGCCGGAACTGCTGTCGGGACCATTCGGCACGGGGCGGAAGTGGGCCCCGGGGCGCCCCGGTGAGCCCCTCCCGGCGAACCGACGGGCGGGGCGGGATGTCGCCCGGGCCCGCAACGGGTACGGTTGCGGGAAGGCTCCGACGTTCGGGGTCGGCGCGGTCCGCCGCGACCGGCCGCTCAGCGGCGGGCGCGAGGTATCCCTCAGGGGGAGGTGCGATGATCCTGCTACGCCGGGTGATCGGTGACGCACTGCGAGCGCGCCGGCAGGGCCAGCAGCGCACGCTGCGTGAGGTCTCCACCGCCGCCAACGTCAGCCTCGGCTATCTCTCCGAGATTGAGCGCGGGCACAAGGAGCCGTCGAGCGAGCTGCTCGCCGCGATCTGCGACGCCCTCGGTGCCCGCCTCTCCGAGCTGCTGCGTGAGGTGAGCGACACCGTGGCGCTCGCCGAGCAGATGCCCGGGGTGCTCGTCTCGATGCAGGACGAGCCGGCCGACGCCGCAGCCAAGAGCACCAACCGGGGTGTCCGTCAGGTCACCTCCGACGGCAAGGTCGCTGTCTCGGTCCGTCAGGACTCGCCGCTCAAGGCAACCCTGCGCAGCACCCGGGTCCGCCCGACCGAGCGCGACCGGGACGTGGTCTGCGCGGCCTGAGCCGCCGATCCGGTTGACCATGGGCGGGCTGGCCCCGGCCGCGTAGGGTTGCTCGCAGGAGCCGCCGGTGCTGTTGACCGCCCGGTACGGATGCCTCAGTGGCGTTCGGCTGGGACGATGGAGACCGGCCGGTCACGGTCGGACGGTCCAGCCGGCCCGGCCGTGGTGGAGCGACGCTACTGAGGGGATACCGCGGAGATGGCGAACCCGTTCGTCAAGGGTTGGAACTACCTGATGGCGCTCTTCGGTGCGAAGATCGACGAACATGCCGATCCCAAGGTGCAGATCCAGCAGGCCATCGAGGATGCCCAGCGGCAGCACCAGGCGCTGGTTCAGCAGGCTGCCGCGGTGATCGGCAACCAGCGTCAGCTGGAGATGAAGCTGTCTCGACAGATGACCGAGGTCGAGCGGTTGCAGGGCAACACCCGGCAGGCCCTGGTGCTCTCCGACCAGGCCCGGGCCAAGGGCGACGAGGCCGAGGCGGTGCGGTTCGAGCAGTCCGCGCAGACACTGGCCAGCCAGCTCGTCTCCGCCGAGCAGGCCACCGAGGACCTGAAGACCCTGCATGACCAGGCGCTCGGTGCCGCCGCCCAGGCCCGCCGAGCGGTCGAGAACAACTCGATGATCCTCCAGCAGAAGCTCGCCGAGCGCACCAAGCTGCTCAGCCAGCTGGAGCAGGCCAAGATGCAGGAGACGGTGGCCCGCTCGCTGGAGTCGATGTCGTCGCTGACCGCGCCTACCAACACCCCGTCGCTGGACGAGGTGCGCGACCGCATCGAGCGGCGGTACGCCAACGCGATGGGCCGCGCCGAACTGGCCGGCAACTCCGTCGAGGGCCGTATGTTGGAAATTCAGAAGGCCACGATCGACTCGGCCGGCTCCGCGCGGCTTGAGCAGATCCGGTCCAGCATGGCGGGGGAGCAGCTCGGCGGCGCGGCCCAGCGACCGGCCGTGCCGCAGGCCGAGAAGACCGGCCCGGCCAACGACCCGACGGCCGCCGCCCGACTGGACGAGCTGCGCGCCAGCATGGCTCGCGAGCGGGGCACCGGCGACCCGACCGCCGCCGGCTGAACGACCGGATCGAGGGGGTCACTGTGGCAGACGAGCGGACACGGTACTTCCGGAGGCTGGGTCGGCTTCGCCGGTCGGCCCGACGGTGGAGCGTGCTGGCCGGTGGGCTCGGCGGCGCGGCGGTGGTGCTGACACCGTACGCCGGCCTTGGTCTGCCCGACGCGGCCTGGGCCGGCGCCGCGGGCAGCGCGGTGGCGCTCGCCGCCTGGCGCTGGATCGACGTGCGCGCCCTGGCCGCCCAGCCGGCGCCCCCCGCTCTCGACCCGGCCGAGGCGGCGGCCCGGTCGCGGGCCCGATTGATCGCCGCCGTCGAGCGGCTGCCGGTCGGTCCGGGCGTGCTGGCCGAGGTGCGCCGGGTCCGCTCCCGGATCGCGCTGCGCGGCACCAGCGCCGGAGAGCAGTGGGCCCGACTGGACCGGGCGGCGCTCACCCTGGCCGGGATGGCCCACCGGCTCACCGGGCTGGCCGAGCCGGCGGTGCTGGAGGCCGCCGCCGCGGACCGCTCGCTGCGCGACCTGGCCGCGCGGGTGGCCAGCGTCGAACGCGCGCTGCGGCTGGCCCCGGCCGACGCCCGGCCGCCACTGGCCGAGGCGCACGCCGCGCTGACCGCCCAACTGGAGGGCGGGGTGGCGGCGTACGAACGGCTGGTGGTCGCCGCCGCCGGCTACCTGGCCGAGGACTCCCGGCCGGAGACCGCCCACCCGGCCGCCGACCGGCTCACCGAGGCGACAGACCTGCTGCACGGGGTCGCCGGGGCGCTTGCCGAGCTTCGGGCCGTCGGCACCCCGCTGCGCGCGCCGACGCGCTGACGGCGCGCGCCCGCGCGGAGACCGCGCCGACAGCGCCGACGCGCTGAGGGCGCACGCCCCGAGAGACCGCGCTGACGGCGCACCCCACCGGGACCGTGCCTGGACCCCGGGCCGGTCACTGTGGTGTCGTCGCCAGGACCGGCCCGGTGTACGGCGAGGTGCCCACGACGTTGAACGACCGGATCCGGTAGTGGTACGTGACGCCCCGGGCCAGCCCCGTGTTGGTGAAGCCGCGGCCGGTCACCGTGAAGGTGGCCGTCTCCTGCTCGAAGGCCGGGTCGAGCGCCCGCTGCACGATGAACCCGGACCCGGGACCGCCGGGTGTGCTCGCCTCCCAGGCCAGGATCACCGTCGCCGTGTCCGGCCCCGGTGCGCTGGCGGTGGCGCTCACCCCGCTGGGGGTGCCCGGCGCGGGTGGCGAGGTCACCGTGGCGACCGTCGACCACGCCGAGGCGGAGCCCAGGTAGGTGGTCCGCACCCGGTAGTAGTACGTGGTGTTTGGTGCCACTGTCGCGTCCAGGTGGTTGTCGCCGACCCCGATCGCAGTGGTGCCCGGGCCGCTGGTGAACGTCGGGTTGGTGGCCCGTTGCACGTCGATGCCGGTGGCGAACGAGCGGTTCGTCCAGCGCAGCGCCACGCGCAGCGGCGCGGCCGGCGGGAGCGTCGCGACCAGACCGCTCGGCGCGGCCAGGTGCACCGAGGCGGGCACGCCGTTCGACCAGGACGAGTAGCTGACCGAGTTCTCCGCCCGGATCCGGTAGTGGTAGGTCACCCCCGGGGTGACGGTCGCGTCGGTGTAGCGGGTGGCGGCGGCCGCGACGGTGATCGTGGTGACCTCGCCGCCGAAGGTCGCGTCGGTGGCTCGTTGCAGCAGGTGGCTGGTGGCGGGCGGTCGCCCGCCGTTGCTGGTCCAGGCCAGTGCGATCGCGGGTAGCGCGGTGGCCGAGCCGGGCACCGGTGTGGCGGTCAGCCCGGTCGGAGCCTTCGGCGACACCCGCAGCACCAGCGGCCGGCTCATCCCGCCGTCGCGGTGGCCGGCGAGCTGACTGTGCCAGCGGTACTCCCAGCCCAGGTTGACCAGTTGGTTGACCACCGTGGCCGGTCGCCCGTCGATCGGGCTGACCGGCGTCGACCCGGTCCGCGCTCCGGCCGGTCGACCCGGGTCGAGCAGCCGGACGCTGTCTCCCAGCTTGAACGGCAGCGCCGGCGCGACCGGGCGCAGCGCCACCACCACGTCCTCCCGGGGGTTGACCCGGATGACTCCCTTCCAGCCCAGCTCCGTGCCGTGCGGGAGTCGCAGCGTGCCGTCCCAGCCAACCCGGTTGATCACCTGCACGTCGCAGCCGGCGACGTGCAACGGCTCGGTCTGCCGGACGTTGCCGCTGATCCGCCAGAGCTGCGTGCCGTCGGTGGGGGCGCCCACCGGCACGGCGGGGTCGGTGGCGAAGAGCACCTCGGTGACCGGGTCGGTCGCACCGAGCGGCAGCGTCGTCGGGTTGAGCGGCCCGGCGTGTGGGTGCCCGACGCCGAGTCGGCCCGCCGACCGGCCGTGGTCCGGCTCGAAGATCTGCTGGGCGGCCTTGACCGCGATCGGCACTGTCACCGGGCCGGTGCCGGCCGTCGGCGTGAACGTCACAGTGGTGGCGTGCACCGGCACCGTCGTCTGCGCCGGGGTCCGGGTGCCGAACGCCGGGTCGTACGCCGGCTGCGGGACGATCGGCGGGCGCTGGCTGGCCGCGTACGCCAGGGGCAGCCGTTCGCACAGCCGGCCCAGGTCGTACGGCGACTCGGGCGTCCCGGTGACCCGGAACTGGAGCACGGTGCGGGTGTTCGGGCCGTACCCCGGTTCGGTCGGGGGTGGGCCGCCCTCGGCGCTGCGGTCCGGGGCGTCGGTGTGCTGGTCGTAGCGACTGTCGAAGCCGGGCAGCGGGGCGGGAGCGTCGTTGTACAGGATCAGCGTGCTGCCCGGCGGCACGGCGGAGAAGTCGACGAGCACGTCGGCGCGTTCGCCCGGGGCGAGCAGCAATGTGTGTCCGTCGACGTTCAGCACGGTCGGGTCGAGCCGGTCGTAGCGGTAGCTGATCGGTTGGTTCGGCAGCACCACGGGTGCCGGCAGGAGGCCGGCCTCGTTGCCGATCTGGATGAACTCCGGGCCGGCGGCGCGCGGGTCCGGCACACCGCCGTCGCGTCCGTCGGTCGGCCACCCCGCCGGACGGTCCGCCGCCCGCGCGGCGGGCACCATCGGCACCTCACCGGCGTCGGGATCGGCGAGCGCCCCGTCGGCCGTCCACATTGCCGCGTCGGAGCAGGCGCGGTAGAGCTGGAGGTTGAGGCTGCGGTCCAGGCAGGCGTTGAGGATCCGGAACCGGTACGTGCGCGGCCGCACCTCCAGGTACGGGTAGGCGACGCCGTTGACGAGTGGGGTGTCGCCGTACGCCTCGGGAACGGCCGACGGGTGCGGTACGCCGGGGCTCATCGGCGGCTCGTCCGGCGCGCCGACCGGGTCGTGGTACGGGTTCGGCACCCAGCCGTCGGCGCGGGCGTCGTCGTCCGAGGCGGAGTTGCGGGACCAGGGTCCGTAGTCCCACCGGCCGGTGGGGTTGCGTCCGCCGGAGGAGTACGGGTTCTGCCGGGGTTGGTAGACGTGCGGGTGCCAGAGGCTGCCCCGGGCGCCCCAGCGTTCCCGGTCCCAGGTCGGGTCCTCGGCGGCGAGTTGGGTGTCGTCCGGAACGAACGTCTTGTCCTCGATCACCAACGGCACCTGGTCGGCCGGCAGCACCGCGTCGGCGACGAGCTGGTCCTCGGCCGGGTCGGTGAGCAGGTAGAGCGCGAGCTGTCCGCCGTAGACGGTGAGCCGGGCCAGGCCGAGGGTGTTGTCGTGGAACCACAGCAGTCGGCCGCTCTGCTCGTTCGGGAAATAGAGCGTGGTGGCCCCGGCCCCGGGCGCCGGCATGTCCGGCACGTGGGCCAGGCCGGGCCCGGTCGGGTACGGGGTGATCTCCCCGGCCGGGGCGATCCACTGCCCCGGGTTGCCCGCGCTGGTCCAGCCGGTCTGCGCCCCGGCCAGGTGCAGCACGGCCCGGTTCTGCGGGTACGGCGCCGGTCCGTCCAGTGGGCCGAGGCCGGCCCCCTCGATGGTGTCGTCGACCGGCAGGAACAGCTCGCCGGCCCGGCCGGTGGGGAGCTGGTTGATGAACTTCACCCGGACCGGCCGACCCCGACGGGCGCGGATCATCGGCCCGAGGTGCCACTGTCGCTCCGGAGGCGCCACCGTGTTGTGTCCGGCCGGGTCGGTGCCCAGGTTGAGTTGCCGGTAGCCGCGCAGCCGGGTGGCCGGCAGGTCCCGGTGCAGCCGCTGGGCGTACTCCTGTAGGCCGATCTCGTAGTAGTCGCAGCCCGGATAGCTGATGGTGTCCGGCACCGCCACCGGCAGGTGGCTGCCGAGGTCGCCGCTGCCCGGCTGGCCCGGCAGGGGCAGTGGGTCGACGAACTTGCGCAGTCCGGTCCCGGCCACCACCTGCCCGTCGGGGTCCCGCGTTGCGCGGGGGCTGTGGGCGAAGTTCGGCACCGGGCCGAAGTAGCGGGGCACGACGGCCGGGTCCAGGCTCGGCGTGACACCGGCCTCCTCGGCGGTACGCGGCGCCGGCACGGACGCCGCCCGGCCGTCGGCGTCGGTGTCGCGGGTGGTCCGCTCGAAGAAGGTGGAGCGGAGTCTGCGGAACATCGCCATGACTCTCCCCGGTTTGGGGCGCGAGGTCCGCCACCCCGGCGTGGGGGACCTCGGCACTCTGCTGACGGTCGGTGAGCGCTCAACCGCAGCATGCGACTCCGGCGGCCGGTTAGGAATTACCCAATCGTCCGTTTCTGCCATGGATCCCGTCAGGCGAGAGCCTGGTCAGCCGGACGACGACGGACCTGGACGCTCGGGCTGGCAGACCGGGCACCAGTAGGTGACCCGTTCGCCCAGCTCCTCCTTGCGGATCGCGGTGCCGCAGCGGCGGCAGGGCTGGGCGCGGCGGCCGTACACGTAGCTGGTCTGCCCCCGGTGCAGTGAGCCGGTGCTGCTCTGCGTCCACCGGCCCCGGTTGGCGGCGAGCAGCCGCTGTGCGAGGGCCACCAGGCCCGGCAGGTCGGGCACTCCGCCGACCGGGGTCCACGGTGACACGCCCCGCAGGAACAGCACCTCGCACTTGTAGAGGTTGCCCACGCCGGCCAGGTTGCGCTGGTCGAGCAGCGCCTCGCCGATGGTCTGCTCCGGGTGGTCGACGAGCCGACGGACCGCCTCGGCCGGGTCCCAGTCGGAGCCGAGCAGGTCGGGCCCGAGGTGGCCGACCAGCTGGTCCTCCTCGGCGGTCCGCACCAGGGTCAGGTCGTGCAGGTGGTAGCCGACCGCGACAGCGCCGGGGCTGCGCAGCACCGCCCGGATCAGGTGCGCGGGCCGGCCGCTCCAGCGTTCCCCCGGGGCGTACGCCCGCCAGGCGCCGTCCATCCGCAGGTGGGAGTGCAGGGTCCAGTGCTCCTCGGTCGGGGCGTTGAGCCGCAGCAGCAGGTGCTTGCCCCGGCTGGCCGACTCGCGGACGGTCCAGTCGGTGAGGTCCGTGGTCGCCAGCTGCGGCACCCGGAAGTCACTGCCGGTGATCCGCGTGCCGGCCAGCGCGCGGTGCAGCACGCGCGCGGTGTTCCAGACGGTGTCGCCTTCGGGCACCCTGCCATCCTCCCTCTTTTGAGCAACATTCGCATGTGTCGCCATTTGTACTCAGGTTCCTCCTGATCTCCTGACATGCGAGGGTCAGGGAGTTCTGAGGAGAATGCCCATGACGCGACCGCGTTGTCGAATCCCATCCGTCGCCCTCATCGCCACCCTCGCCCTCCTGCTCACCGCAGCGCTCCTACCGGCCACCGGCACTGCCCCGGCCGCGCCCGGCGGCGCTCCGATCACTCTCGTCGCCGCCGCACCCGGCGACGAACGGTGGAGCGCCGACCTCACCATCGTCGACCGCGATGACGTCAACGTCCGGCGTACGGCCGCCGGCCTTCGCCTGCGGGATGCCCGGTCCACCGGGCGCGGCGCCCGCAGCCCGCACAGCGCGGTCGCCGAGGGGATGCTGCTGACCGCTCCCCGCACCCTCGCCCGGCCGGCCACCCGGGTCCGTGCCGAGATCAACGCCGCGGTTCCGGCCCAGGCGACAGTGGAGGCGCAGGTCCGCGGCTGGCGGGCCGCCGGCTGGACGGAGTGGCGGGCGGCCACCACCGGCGCGGTCTTCGACCGGCCGGTCACCCGGGTGCAGACCCGGGTGGTGCTCACCGCCCCCGATGGCGGCGCCACGGCGACGGTACGGGGCGTGCAGCTCACCGCCGACGCGAACGCCGCCGTCTCCGCCGCCACGCCCGGCCGCACCTACCGGGTGTACGCCACCCGCATCGGGCTGGTCGGTGAGGTGACCGCCAACGGCCGCACCGTGCAACCCCGGGACCACTTCGCGGCGCTGCCGTCGCGGCGAGGGCTCTCCCCGCTCAACACCGGCGACTACACCGTGCGGGTCTGCACCACCAGCGGCTCCCGCTGCGAGTACGCCCCGGTCTGGGACGTCGGGCCGTGGAACACCCGCGACGACTACTGGAACCCCTCATCGGTCCGGGAGAACTGGAAGAACCTGCCGCAGGGCCGGCCCGAGGCGCAGGCCGCGTACCAGTCCGGATACAACGGCGGACGGGACCAGTTCGGGCGGACCGTGCTCAACCCGGCCGGCATCGACCTGGCCGACGGCACGTTCTGGGACGGGCTGCGGCTGACCACCAACGCCTGGGTCGACGTCGCCTACCTGTGGACCGGAGGCGGGCCGCGCGGCGTCGTCGGTGACGGGCCGCTCAACATCCGCACCGGGGCCAGCACGTCGTACGCGACGCGAGGCCTGGCCGCCCGCCTGGCCCACGTGCCGATCCAGTGCTACGTCACCGGTCAGTCGGTCGCCGGCCCCTTCCGGACCACCAACCGCTGGAACCGCCTGGCCAGTGGCCAGTACGTCAGCCACGCGTACATCTCCACCGTGTACGGCGGCAGCGTGCCGGCCTGCTGAGCCACGCTCACCCCGTCGGGCGCCCCGTCGACGTCAGGGGCGCTCGTCGGGGCGAGCCGTGCGCACCATGTCCTGGTAGCGCGGGTGGCTGGCACCGTAGACGGCGTAGTTGAGACGGGCGTGTGTGAGGCTCAGGTCGCCGTTGGGGCCACCGCGGACGGCGTCGGCGTCGGCGTCGGTCTGGCCGTCGTCGGTCCAGAAACAGACGGGGCACGTCCCCCCGCCGGTTCGGGACGCACAGCAGGGACAGCCCACAGGAACCACATGCTCACCCACCGGAGAAGCATTCCACAGTCGAACATCAGCCCGATACCCGCAGGAGGTCCCCCGGGGAGGCCGCGAGGAGGTCCGCGGCCCGCCCGCCGTTGACCGCGACCGCAACCAGACCGGCCGAGTCGACGTACGCCACCAGGCCACCGGCCGGGGCGTCGCCGAAGGTCCGCCCGTGCACCGCCGCAAGGGCCGGTGTCGGTCCCGGCGGACCCACCCGGAGGTCGGCCGGCAGCGGATCGAGCAGCTCGGCCGGTGCGGCCAGTTGGACGTTGCCGAAGTGGTCCACGGTCAGCACCTCGGCGGTGAAGCCCTCGGCGTCCCGGGTCACCGTCGGTGTCGGAAGCCGCACCAGCCCGGCCGGGTCGACCGGTGGGCCCGCCTCGGCCAGCGGCGCGCCGAGCGCCAGTCGAGCGGCCACCGGCGCGAACACGTCCCGGCCGTGGAACGTGGTGGACACCCGGGTGGCCAGCCAGCGCGGCTCGGTCAGCTCCACCGCGTCGGTCACCCCGCCGAGCGCGGTGGCCGCGTCCAGCAGCAACCCGTTGTCCGGGCCGACCAGCAGCCCGCCCGGGGTGGCCAGCGCGACCCCCCGTCGGGCGGTGCCCACGCCCGGGTCGACCACCGCCACGTGCACTCCCACCGGCAGGTACGGCACGGTCTGCGCCAGCACGGCGGCCCCTCGCCGGACATCCGCCGGCGGCACCAGGTGCGTCACGTCGATCACCCGGGCGGCCGGCGCGATCCGGGCGATCACCCCGTGACAGGCGGCCACGAAGCCGTCGGTGAGGCCGTAGTCGGTGGTTAGCGAGATCCAGGGCACGGCGGGCATGCCCGCAGGCTAGTGGAACCGCGGGTGCTGGCGGATACGGGACAGCGCAGTGGCCGACCGGCCCCTCCCGTCGCCGGAGGACGTTGGGCAGACTGCCCTGGTGACAACTCGGAACCTCCCCGCACTCGGAATCCTGCTGGTCGCCGTCGCCCTGACCGCCGGCTGTGGCAGTGACGACGACGGCAGCCCGAACGCGACCCCATCCGTCTCGTCCGAGGCGGCCCCGACCGGCCTGCCGACGCCCCAGGCCTCACCCTCCGCCGACGGTGCGACCCCGCCCTCCGCCGCCGCGCAGGGTACGACGGAGCGGCGGCCGGCCAGCCCGCCGCCGGTGGTGCTGCCCAAGCGCCCGACCAGTGCGCCCGGCGCGAAGCAGGTCATCGAGGCGTTCCGGGCCGCCGGCCTGAAGGTGCCGCACCCGAAGGACCGCTCGGTCGACTGTGGGCCGGACGGTCTCGGCCTGGGCTGTTCCGAGCTGATGGCCACCGACGCCGTCACGGTCTACGTGTTCCCGGACGAGACCAGCGCCAGCGACATCGCGGAGACCTGGGGCGGCCAGTCGTACCGGCGGGGGGCGGTGGTGCTGAACTACCTGGAGGCGAAGACCCCCGCCGCCGACCGCCCGCGCTACGAGAAGGTGCTCAACGGCCTGCGCTGAGAACTGGCGTGGCCGAAGCATGTCGTTCTCTTGACTCTGATGTCTGTGAGTCATCGTGATGACTCACAGACATCAGGCTCTGTGCGGGATTGCCCTCGGCGGGGCCTTGGCTGGCCGGGTGGGGGCATCGGGCGTCGATCGGCGCGTGCGCTCGTCCGCGTCGTGCCGAGGGGCAGCCGCGCAAGCCCGGCCCACAAAAGGGTGGTCCGGATTTGGCGGGTCAGCCGCGCAGGCGTAGGCCGCGCGGTGTGGCCCGGAAGCCGGCGGTGGTCAGCGCGTCGCGCAACGGCGAGGAGTGCACCGCCTCGCCGTCGGCCCGCTCCACCGACATCGCGCCCAACGCCCCGGAGTGGACGGCGTCGGCGAGCGCCTTGCCGGCCGCGGCGAGCGCGTCGGTGTCGTCGGTGAACGAGAGCAGCGTCCGGCCGCCGCGTTCGACGTAGAGGACGAGGTCACCGCCGACCTGCACCACCAGGGCGCCCGCCTTGCGCCCGGCCCGGTGCCCGGTCGCCGGGGTGGCCCCGTCGCCGGAGTCGACCACCCGTTCCGGCCAGGGCAGCGCCGCACCGTACGGATTCGCTGGGTCGGTCGCGGCGAGCACTGTGGCCACCGCGCCCCGACCCCGGGCACCGTCGGTCGGCTCGGCCAGCGCGCGCAGCCGGTCCACGGCACCGGGTACGGCGAACTGCGCCGCCCCGAGCCCTTCGACGAAGTAGCCCCGGCGGGCAGCGCCGCGCTCCTCCAGCGCCGACAGCACCGGGTAGACCGCCGAGAACCCGCCGACCACCTGCTCGGCCATCACCGCGCCCCGGGTGACCACCCCGTGCCGCTCCAGCAGCAGGTCGGCGAGCGCGGCGGCGCGCCGGGTCGGGTCGAGGTCCCGCTCCGGGAGACGTGACCAACGGCCGGCGACGGTCGGCGGGCCACCCCGCGTCGGCAGCGCCACCCGGCCGGGCCGCCGGTAACGGGTGCGGGGCGCGGACGGACGGGAGCGGTGCGCGCCGCCAGCGCCGAGCACCGCCCGCAGCGGGGCGAGGGTGTCGTTGCTGAGGTGCCCCGCCCAGACCAGGTCCCAGATCACCCCGGTCAACGCGGCGTCGTCGGTCGAGCCGACCCGGTCGGCCAGCGGGCGGAAGAACAGCGCCTGCCCGTCGCCGAGCGCGTCGAGCACCGCGTCGTGCAGCGGGGTGCGGGTCAACGCCTCGTCCGGCAGCGGCAGCAGCAGCGGCGCGGCGTCCGCGTACGCCAGGGTGACCCAGCCGTCGCCCCCGGAGATCGCTCCCGACCCCGCCCAGAGCACCTCCCCGCTGGCGCACAGCTCGTCGAGTTGGGCGGGGGAGTAGTCCGCGACCCGGGCGGGCAGCACCAACCGTTCCAGGGCGGACGCCGGCACCGCCGTGCCCTGCAACTGCTCCACAGTGGCGGCGAGCGCCTCCACACCTCGGGCGGACGAGCCGACCTGCTGCCAGCGGGGCAGGAACGTGGCGAGGGCCCGGGGCGGCACCGGCTCGATCTCCCGGCGCAGTGCCGCCAGCGAGCGGCGGCGCAGCATCCGCAGCACCTCGGCGTCGCACCACTGGGCGCCGGCCGAATCCGGGGTGAACTCCCCGGAGACCACCCGCCCGGTGGCGCCGAGCCGGCGCAGCGCCTGCTCGACGACGAACACCCCGAGCCCGAACCGGGCCGCGCAGCTGGCCGCGGCGAACGGCCCGTGGGTGCGGGCGTAGCGCGCCACCAGGTCACCGAGCGGGTCGGCCACCGGCGCGAGGTACGCCTCGGCCACCCCCATCGGCAGCGCCACGCCGAGGGCGTCGCGCAGGCGGGCGGCGTCCTCGACGCCCACCCAGCGCTGCTCGCCAGCGATCCGGACCCGCAGCACCCGACGGGTGGCCTCCAGCTCGCTGAGCCACGTCTCCGGCACCCCCCGCTCGGTCAACTCGGCGTCGCTCAGGTCACCGAGCACCCGCAGCAGCTCGACGACATCCTCGGCGTCGCGGGTGCGGCGCTGATCGGTCAGCCACCGCAGTTGCCGGTCGGTCTCGGTGAGCACCGCCGGGTCGAGCAACTCCCGCAGGTCGACCCGGCCGAGCAGCTCGCCGAGGAGCGTGGAGTCGAGGGCGAGTGCGGCGGCGCGGCGTTCGGCCAGCGGGGCGTCGCCCTCGTAGAGGAACGCGCCGACGTAACCGAAGAGCAGCGACCGCGCGAACGGCGACGGCGCGCTGGTCTCCACCTCGACCAGTCGCACCTTGCGGGTGGCCAGGTCGCGCATCAGCCCGGCCAGCGCCGGCTGGTCGAAGACGTCCTGGAGGCACTCCCGGGCGGCCTCCAGGGTGACCGGGAAGTCCGCGTACTCGCGGGCGACGTCGAGCAGTTGCGCGGCGCGTTGCCGTTGCTGCCAGAGCGGTTGGCGGCGGCGCGGGTCGCGGCGCGGCAGCAGCAGGGACCGGGCGGCGCACTCTCGGAAGCGGGCGGCGAAGAGGGCGGAGGTGCCGACCGACTCCTCCACGAGCTGGGTGATCTCGTCGGGCTCGAAGACCACCACGTCGGCGCCGGGGGGCTCGTCGGCGGTGTCCGGAAGTCGCACCACGATGCCGTCGTCGGAGGGCATCACCTGAGCGTCGACCCCGTACCGCTCGGCCAGCCGGCGGCCCACCGCGAGGGCCCACGGCCCGTTGACCCGGGCACCGAGCACGCTGTGCACGGCCAACCGCCAGTCACCCAGCTCGTCGCGGAACCGCTCGACCACGACCGTGCGGTCGTCGGGCAGCGAGCGGGTGGCCTCCCGCTGCTCGCGCAGGTAGGCCATCAGGTTGCCGGCGGCCCAGTCGTCCAGCCCGCCGTCGCGCAGCGCGGCCAGAGCCGCCTCGTCGGTCTGGCGCAGCAGCGTGCGCACCCGGGCGCCGATCGCCCGGCCCAGCTCCACCGGCCGACCGAGCTGGTCGCCCTTCCAGAACGGCATGCGCGCGGCCTGCCCCGGGGCGGGCGAGACCAGCACCCGGTCCGGAGTGATCTCCTCGATCCGCCAGGAGGACGAGCCGAGCAGAAAGACGTCGCCGACCCGGGACTCGTAGACCATTTCCTCGTCCAGCTCGCCGACCCGGGCGGCCCGCTCGGCGCCGGCCAGGAAGACCCCGAACAAACCCCGGTCGGGAATGGTGCCGCCGCTGGTCACCGCGAGTCGCTGCGCGCCGGGGCGGCCGGTGAGCAGGTCGGTGGCCCGGTCCCAGACCAGTCGGGGGCGCAGCTCGGCGAAGGCGGTGGACGGGTAGCGACCGGAGAGCATGTCCAGCACGGCGTGCAGCGCCGAGTCGGGCAGCTCGGCGAAGGGCGCGGCCCGGCGGACCAGCACGGCCAGGTCGCCGAGCGCCCACGGCTCCAGCGCCACCATCGCGACGATCTGCTGGGCCAGCACGTCCAGTGGGTTGCGCGGGTAGTGCAGCTCCTCGATCGCGCCGTCGGTCATCCGCTCGGCGACCACCGCGCAGGAGAGCAGGTCGCCGCGGTGCTTGGGGAAGACCACCCCCCGGGAGACCGCGCCCACCTGGTGCCCGGCCCGGCCGACCCGTTGCAGGCCGGCGGCCACGCTCGGCGGCGCCTCGATCTGCACCACCAGGTCGACAGCGCCCATGTCGATGCCGAGCTCCAGGCTGGAGGTGGCCACCACCGCCGGGAGCTGGCCGGACTTGAGCGCCTCCTCGATGTGCTTGCGCTCCTCCCGGGAGACGCTGCCGTGGTGGGCGCGGGCGATCACGGGCGGCGCGCCGGTGGCAGCGCCGGACTGGGCCATCACCTCGGCCGGCGGCCGGTTGCGCACCGGACCGGCGGGGCCACCCCAGCGCTGCGCGTCGCCCGCCGGGTCGTCGCCGGCCGGCAACCCCTCCGGTACGCCGATCGCGCCCTCGCCCGACGCGGATGCGGCCACCGCCTCGGCGGCCAGCTCGTTGAGGCGGGCGCAGAGGCGCTCGGCACTGCGCCGGGAGTTGGTGAAGACGATCGTCGAGCGGTGCTGCCCGATGAGGGTGAAGACCCGCTCCTCCACCGCCGGCCAGATCGACGCCCGACGCGGCCCGGGGCCGCCGAGGTCGTCCTCCGGTGGCTGCTCCTGCTCGTCCAGGCGTGTCATGTCCTCCACCGGGACTTCCACGCTGACCTCGATGGTCTTCGGAGTGGCCGGCTGGACCACGTCGACCGGGCGGGCGCCGCCGAGGAACTGCGCGCAGGCGTCGATCGGCCGGACGGTGGCCGAGAGGCCGATGCGCTGCGCCGGAGCGGGCAGCAACTCGTCGAGGCGTTCGAGGGAGAGGGCGAGGTGGGCGCCGCGTTTGCTGCCGGCCACCGCGTGCACCTCGTCGACGATCACCGTCTGGACGCCGCGCAGCGAGTCGCGCGCCGCGGACGTGAGCAGCAGGAACAGCGACTCGGGCGTGGTGATGAGGATGTCCGGCGGGGTGCGGGCGAAGGCACGTCGTTCGTCGGTGGGCGTGTCGCCGGTGCGCATCCCGACGGTGATGTCAGGCGGCGCGACGCCCAGCCGGGTGGCCGCCTGGCGGATGCCGGCCAGCGGGGCGCGCAGGTTGCGCTCCACGTCGACGGCGAGGGCCTTGAGCGGGCTGACGTAGAGCACGCGGCACCGCTGGCGCGCCTCGGCCGGTGCTGGTTCGCGGGCGAGTCGGTCCAGTGACCAGAGGAAGGCCGCGAGCGTCTTGCCCGAGCCGGTAGGCGCCACCACGAGCGCGTTGCGACCGGCGGCGACCGACCGCCAGGCGCCGGTCTGCGCGGCGGTCGGGGCGGCGAAGGCGTTGTCGAACCAGGCGCGGGTGGCCGGGCCGAACCCGGCCAGCACCGCGCCGGCGTCTGCGTCTGCCCCGGTCACCGGTCCATCGTGCCCCGCCGGTCCGACATCCACGAGCTACCTCACGACGGAATGGACCAGCAAAAGGCAAAAGCGTGGAACGTGCGCTTAATACGTTAAGTCTCACTTAACTGCTTGCTTCTAAGGAGCAACATAAAGTAACTTCACTCGCAACGCGAACCGGGGTGAGGGGGTTTGATGGCCGGCGAGCAGCACACCGTCGAACCCGGCACCGACGTGCTGATTCGCAAGGTCGACAGCCACCTCGCCGCGCTCCGCGCCGGCCTGCACGGCCCCGAGCTCGAGCTCGCCGAACGCCTCGCCCACTGTCTTCGCGAAATGGTTCTCTGCACCGCCCAGGCCAGCGCCGCCGACCGGGGTCAGGTCCGCGTTGCCGTGCACTACTTCGTGCTGCGCCGCGAGAGCCGTGGCCGCCTGCTGTCGGTGCGGTCGCTGACCGCCGCCGAGCGGGTGGTCGACCGGGTCGCCCGCCAACTCGGCCGCCTCGACCTGCTGGCTGAGCTACGCCGCGACCGCCCCACCCCCGACGACGCGCAACCCCTCAACAACGCCCTACTGACCTGACACCCCAACCCGCCGCGCCGCTCGACGAGGTCGAGCTGCTCATCCCCGCGATCTTGCACCTGCTGTGGCGGCATAGAGGGCATTCCGTGCATCTCGACGACCGAAAGTGCAAGATCGGCGCAGGCGGGGAGTGCGCGGGGCCGGGTGTGGGTTGCGGGCGGGTTTCGGGCTGGGCGGGCGAATTCTGGCAAAACCGCCCGGCAGGGGAGGAACTGGCGTCTGATCGCTGCTAGGCGCCACCGCTGCCACGGGCGTCGGCCATGTCGATCGGGAGCGCAGGTGCTGGTACTGCTCATCCTCCATCTCGTGGCGGCTCTCGCCGCGCCCCTGCTCGTCCGCTGGTGGGGTCCGCGCGCGTGCTACCCGCTGGCGCTCGCGCCGGCCGCCGCGTTCTGCTGGGCGGTGGCCCGTACCCCGGCCGTCGCGCACGGCGGTGCGGTGGTCGAGACGTACCCGTGGATCCGGCAGTTGGGCCTCGACATCGCGTTCCGGCTCACCACGCTCTCCTGGCTGATGACGCTGCTGATCGGCGGCGTCGGCGCGCTCGTGCTGGTCTACAGCGCCCGCTACTTCAGCGCCGGCTCCGCCGGGCTGACGCAGTTCGCAGCGGTGCTGGTCGCCTTCGCCGGCGCGATGCTCGTCCTGGTCTTCGCCGACGACCTGCTGCTGCTCTACGTCGGCTGGGAGCTGACCACGATCTTCTCGTACCTGCTGATCGGGCACAGCACCGAACGGCGGTCCAGCCGCTGGGCGGCGGCGCAGGCGTTGACAGTCACCACGCTGGGCGGCCTCGCCATGCTGGTCGGCTTCATCATGCTGGGCGAGCACGCCGGCACCTACCGCTGGTCGGAGATCAGCGCACAGCCGTTGCCCGGCGGCGGGTACCTGGTGGGCGCCGTGCTGCTGATCCTGGCCGGCGCGCTGTCCAAGTCGGCGGTGCTGCCGTTCAGTTCGTGGCTGCCGGTCGCGATGGCGGCGCCCACGCCGGTCAGCGCCTACCTGCACGCCGCCGCCATGGTCAAGGCCGGCGTCTACCTGGTCGGGCTGCTCGCGCCGGTGCTCGCCACGGTCGGCCCGTGGCGGCCGGTGGTGCAGGTCGCCGGTGTGGCGACGATGCTGCTCGGCGGTTGGGCCGCGCTGCGCCAGACCGACCTCAAGCTGCTGCTGGCGTACGGGACGGTCAGTCAGCTCGGCCTGCTGGTCGCGGTGACCGGGTCGGGCACCCCGGACGCCGCGCTGGCCGCTACCGCGATGCTGCTGGCGCACGCCCTGTTCAAGGCGGCGCTGTTCCTGGTCGTCGGCATCATCGATCACGGTGCCGGCACCCGTGACCTGCGCGAGCTGTCCGGGCTGCGGCACTGGTCCCGGCCACTGTTCGCGGTCGCCGTGCTGGCCGCGGCGTCGATGGCCGGGGTGCCGCCGCTGGTCGGCTTCGTGGCAAAGGAGGCGGTGTTCGGGGCGTTCACCGACCAACCGGTGCTCCTCACCGGCCTGGTCGCCGGGACGGTGCTCACCGTCGCGTACAGCGCCCGCTTCCTCTGGGGCGCGTTCGCCGACCGGCCGGGCGTGGCACCGGTCCCGCCGGGGTCGATCGCCGCGTCGCTCCTGGTCCCGCCCGCGGTCCTCGCCGGTGCCGGTCTGCTCGCCGGCCCGGCCGCGAGCGTGCTGGACCACCTGCTGCGCCCGTACGCCGATCTGCTCGGCGGGGTCGACGCGCACCTGGCGCTCTGGGCCGGACCGACCCCGGCGCTCGGCCTGTCCGTACTGGCCCTCGTCGGCGGCGGCCTGCTCTTCGCCGTGCGCGGGCCGCTCGCCCCGGTGCTGGCCCGGCTCCGGTCACCGGTGGGGGGCAACCTGGGCTACGAGTGGGTGGTGAGCCGGTTCGACCGGCTGGCCATCGAGGTCACCGGCGCGACCCAGCGCGGCTCCCTGCCGCAGTATCTGGGCATCATCCTGATCACCCTGGTGCTGGTGCCCGGCGCGGCGATGCTCTCCGCCAGCCCCTGGCGGGCGCGGATTCCGCTCTGGGACAGCGCGCTGCAACCGGTGGTCGTGGTGGTGATCGCGGTGGCGGCGGTGCTGGCGGTCGGTGCCCGTCGGCGGCTGACCGCGATGCTGCTGGCGGGCATGACCGGTTACGGCACGGCGATGCTGTTCGTGCTGCACGGAGCACCCGACCTGGCGCTGACCCAGTTCCTGGTGGAGACCTCGACGATCGCCGTCTTCGTGCTGGTGCTGCGTCGCCTGCCGGAGCGGTTCTCGGCCCGCCCGCTGCGCCGTACCCGATGGGTCCGTCGGGCGATCGGGGTGGGAGCGGGGGTGGTGGCCGCCGGGCTGGCCCTCACCGCCGTCGGCGCCCGCCGGGCGCCGGACATCTCCGCCGCCTTTCCGGATCTGGCGGTGGCGCACGGGTACGGCCGCAACGTGGTCAACGTGACCCTTGTCGACATCCGGGCCTGGGACACGATGGGCGAGCTGGCGGTGCTCGTGGTGGCCGCGACCGGGGTGGCCAGCCTGATCTTCGAGCGCTCCCGCACCGGGCCGCGACCGCGTCGGCCCGAGTCGGACCAGCGGGCGGGTGCACGCGGCCGCCCGGTGTGGCTGCGCGGTGGCCCGACTCTCTACGAGGAGCGCCGCTCGATCGTGTTGGAGGTGGTCATCCGGCTGATCTTCCACACCGTGGTGCTGTTCTCCCTGTTCCTGCTCTTCTCCGGGCACAACGCGCCGGGCGGCGGGTTCGCCGGCGGGCTGGTGGCGGGCCTCGCCCTGGTGGTCCGCTATCTGGCCGGCGGGCGGTACGAGCTGACCGAGGCGGCCCCGATCGGCGCCGGCCCGATTCTCGGCGCCGGGCTGGCCCTGGCGGTGGGCAGCGGAGTGGTGGCGCTGCTGGTCGGCGGGTCGGTGCTGGAGAGCGCGAAGGTCGACCAGGTCCTGCCACTGATCGGCGACGCCCACCTGGTCACGTCGCTCTTCTTCGACATCGGCGTGTACCTGGTCGTGATCGGGCTGGTGCTGGACATCCTGCGCAGCCTCGGTGCCGAGGTGGACCGACACATCGAGGCCACCGGAACGGCAACCGGAGGGCTGGCCGTCGACAAGGGGGACCGGGCATGACGCGCAGCGGTGCGGGGCCGACCTTGGTGCTGGTGCTGGCCGTCGCGGTGCTGTTCGGGTGCGGGGTGATCCTGCTGTTGGAGCGCAGCCTGACCCGGATCCTGCTCGGGGTGGTCATGCTCGGCAACGGGGTGAACCTGTTGATCCTGTTGGGCGGTCGGTCGGGCGGGGCGCCGGTCGTCGGCACCGGGCCGGTGGAGCGGATGAGTGACCCGCTGCCGCAGGCGATGGTGTTGACCGCAATCGTGATCACCTTCGGGTTCACCGCGTTCCTGCTCGCGGTGGCGTACCGAAGCTGGTATCTCTCCGGCGACGACGAGGTCCCCGACGACCTGGAGGACCGGCAGATCATCGGCCAGGCCGAGCGCAACGAGGTGGGCGCCGTCGATCGCGGTGGCGAGGGCCCGAACGGCGACCCGGAACAGGTCGATCCCGAGCCGGCCCGCCGACGGCTTCGACGCGGGGATGACTCGTGATGAGCACGTTGGTGCCGCTGCCGGTGGTGGTGCCGCTGCTCGGCGCGGCGCTGACCCTGCTGCTGGCCGGGAAGCCCCGACTCCAGCGCGCGATCAGTGTGCTGTGCCTGAGCGGCACGCTCACCGTGGCGGTGCTGCTGCTGGTGCAGGCGTACCGGCACGGGCCGGTGGTGGTGGCGGTCGGGGGGTGGCCGGCGCCGGTCGGCATCGTCCTGGTGGCCGACCAGTTGGCCGCGCTGATGCTGGTGGTCTCGTCGGCGGTGACCCTCTGCGTGCTGCTGTACTCGATCGGGCAGGGGCGCAGCGACACGAGCGAGAGCTCGCCGGTGTCGATCTTCCACCCGACGTATCTGGTGCTCACCGCGGGCGTCACCAACGCGTTCCTGGCCGGTGACCTGTTCAACCTCTTCGTCGGGTTCGAGATCCTGCTGGCCGCCAGCTTCGTGCTGATCACCCTGGGAGGTACCGAGACCCGGATCCGGACCGGGTCGACGTACGTGGTGGTCAGCATCCTCTCCTCGATGATCTTCCTGACCGCGGTGGGTCTGGTGTACGCGGCCACCGGCACGCTCAATCTCGCCCAGCTCGCCCAGCGCCTCGACGATCTGCCCGACGGTGTCCGGCTGGCCCTGGAGCTGATGTTGCTGCTGGCGTTCGCGATCAAGGCGGCGGTCTTCCCCCTGTCGGCCTGGCTGCCGGACAGCTACCCCACCGCCCCGGCCCCGGTCACTGCCGTCTTCGCGGGTCTGCTCACCAAGGTGGGCGTCTACGCGATCATCCGCACCGAGACGTTGCTGTTTCCCGGTGGGCGTGCCCACATCCTGCTCATGGTCGTCGCCGGGCTGACCATGGTGATCGGCATCCTCGGTGCGGTGGCCCAGTCCGACCTGAAGCGACTCTTCTCGTTCACCCTGGTCAGTCACATCGGCTACATGATCTTCGGGGTGGCGTTGAGCACCGCCGCCGGCCTCTCCGGCGCGATCTTCTACGTGGTGCACCACATCACCATCCAGACCACGCTGTTCCTCGTCGCCGGGCTGGTCGAGGAGCGCGCCGGCAGCACCGACCTGCGTCGTATCGGCGGGCTGGCCCGGGTGGCGCCGCTGCTGGGTGTGCTCTTCTTCGTCCCGGCCATGAACCTCGCCGGAGTGCCACCGTTCTCCGGTTTCCTCGGCAAGCTCGGCCTGCTCCAGGCCGGGGTGGCGGCCGGAGGGCCGCTGCCCGGGGTGCTGGTCGCCGCCGGCACCCTGACCAGCCTGCTCACCCTGTACGTGGCGTCCCGGGTGTGGAACATCGCCTTCTGGCGCGCGCCCCGGCTGGCCACCAGCGAGCCGGCCGTCCAGTTGCCGAGGCTGATGGTGGGCGCCACAGTGGCCCTGGTCGCCCTCGGGCTGGCGTTGACAGTGCTGGCCGGTCCGCTCTTCGACGTCACCGCCGACGCGGCAGCGGACCTGCGGCTGCGCACCCCGTACGTGCGGGCCGTGCTGCCGGGCGGTGTGCCGTGACCGGTTCCCCTGAGCCGGGTCCCGACGCCCCCAGGCCCGCCGTGGTGGGGCGGGGCCGGCTCGGGCGCTGGCGGGACCAGGCGGTGGCTCTCGGTTGGCTGGTGGTGGTCTGGAACCTGCTCTGGGGCGACATCAACTGGGCCAACCTGATCGGTGGCCTGCTGGTGGGCGCGGTCGTACTGGTGTTCTACCCGCTGCCGGCGGTCAGCTTCGGTGGCCGGTTGCGACCCCGGGCGCTGCTGGTGTTCGCGGGCCGGTTCGCCGTCGAGCTGGTCAGCGCGAGCCTGCACATCGCCCGGATCGCCGTGCAGCCCGGTTACCGGCCGCGCGGGGCGATCATCGCGGTCCGGTTGCGGGTGACCACCGATCTGAACCTGGCACTCACCGCCGAGGTGGTCTCGTTGGTGCCGGGCACGCTGATCCTCGAGGTGGACCGGGACTCCGGAACGCTCTACCTGCACGTCCTGGACACCCACGGCCCGGCGGACCTGGACGTGGCCCGGGAACGCGCCCTCACCGTCGAGCGGCGCATCGTCCGGGCGGTGGGCTCCGGCGCCGAACTGCGCCGCCTCGACGTCACCTCACCCGAGAAGGGAACCCGCCCGTGACCACATTGCTGGCCGCCGTCCTCACCGTGCTGCTGTCGGTCACCGCGCTCCTCGCGCTGGCCCGCCTCTACCGGGGCCCCTCACTGGTGGACAGGGTGATCGCCGCGGACATGCTGCTCGCCACGATGGTCGGCGCGGTCGGCGCCGAGGCCGCGGTGAACCGGCACGCCACCACCCTGCCCGTGCTGGTGGTGCTCTCCCTGCTCGGCTTCGTGGGTTCGGTGTCGCTGGTCCGCTTCGCCGTCCGGGAGCAGCAGTGATCGCGACGATCGCGGACTGGCTCGGCGCCGGTTGTCTGGTGGCCGGCGCGCTGCTCGCCCTGGCCGCCGGGATAGGCGTACTGCGTTTCCCGGACGCGCTGTCCCGGATGCACGCGGCCACCAAGCCGCAGGTGCTCGGGGTGCTCCTGCTGCTGCTGGGCATCGCGTTGCGGCTGCGGTCCCTGGCCGACCTCGGCATGATCCTGCTGGTGGCGGTCTTCCAGCTGGCGACCGCGCCGGTGGCGGCGCAGATGATCGGACGGGCCGCGTACCGGTCGGGGCGGGTCGACCGGGACCTGCTCGACGCCGATGAGCTGGCCGACCGCGGACAGGGCAGCGGGCCGGGGGGCCCGGCGTGACGACCAGGGCGCCCTCGCCGAACCGGACGTTCCGCTCCTTCGGCCCACCCCCAGCGGAGTCCCAGCCAGCGCCGATAAAATGACGGCATGATCGACTCTTCTGCCCAGGAGGGCAGCAGTAGCCAGCCGGGTCGTGCCCGGCATATCCCCGTACCGACGACCCCGGGAGCCCTGAGCGACCCGTGTTGATCGTCGTTGGTCTCCTTCTGATCATCATCCTCACTGCCGCCACCGGCTACTTCGTGGCGCAGGAGTTCGGCTACGTCGCCGTGGACCGGGGCAAGCTGCGCCAGCTCGCCGATGACGGCGATCAGGCCGCCGCCCGGGCCCTCACCGTCACCAGCCGGCTCTCCTTCATGCTCTCCGGTGCCCAACTGGGCATCACCGTCACCGCGCTGCTGGTCGGTTACGTCGCCGAGCCGTACCTGGGCGGTGGCCTCGCCGACCTGCTCGGCGTGGCCGGCGTCAGCGAGGCGGTCAGCCTGCCGCTGTCGGTGGCGTTGGCCCTGGTCATCGCCACCATCGTGCAGATGGTCCTCGGTGAGCTGGCCCCGAAGAACCTGGCCATCGCCCGGGCCGAGCGACTGGCCCGGGCGCTGAGCCGATCCACCCTGATCTACCTGGCCGTCGCCGGGCCTCTGATCCGGCTGTTCGACCGGGCCTCCGTCCGGCTGCTGCGCCGCATCGGCATCGAGCCGATCGAGGAGCTGCCCAGCGGCGCCACCCCGGCGGACCTGGAACAGATCATCGCCGAGTCCCGAGAGGAGGGCAGCCTCGACGCCGAGATGTCCACGCTGCTCGACCGAGGTCTGGACTTCCGCGAGCTGACCGCCGGTGAGGCCATGGTGCCGCGCGTCGACGTGCACACCGTCCGGGCGCACGAACCGGTGAGCCGGGTCGTCGAGCTGCTGGACAGCGGCCACTCCCGCTTTCCGGTACGCGGTGCGGAGGGCGTCGACGACCTGCTCGGCATCGTCGGCATCGCCGACGTGCTCGGCGTGCCCCCGGGAGAGCGGGCCACCACCCCGGTGAGCGCGGTGGCCGGGCCGCCGCTGCTCGTACCGGAGACGTTGCCCCTGCCCACGGTGCTCGACCGCCTGCGCTCCGGGCACCGGCAGATGGCGTGCGTGGTCGACGAGTACGGCGGCTTCGCCGGCGTCATCACGCTGGAGGACATCGCCGAGGAGCTGGTCGGCCCGATCCGCGACGAGGACGACCCACCGGAGCGGGCACCGGCCCGCCAGGACGACGGGTCCTGGGTGGTGCCGGCCCGCTGGCGGATCGACGAGGTCGCCGACAGCACCGGCATCGCCCTGCCCGAGGCCCCTGAGTACGACACCCTGTCCGGGTTGGTGATGCGCGAGCTGGGCCGGGTGCCCGAGGTCGGTGACCGGCTGGAGATCGGCCTGCAACCCGAGGCGGCGGACGGCGAGGACAGCGGGGCGGAGCCCCGGGCCCTGGTCGAGGTGCTGGCCGTGGACCGGCACGTGGCCGACTCGGTGCGGTTGCAGCTGACCAAACCCGAGGTGACCGCATGAGCCCCGGGATCGCACTGTTCAGTTCGGTGATCCTGCTGGCGCTGAACGGGTTCTTCGTGGCCGCCGAGTTCGCCCTGGTGGCCAGCAAGCGCTACCGCCTGGAGCAGGCGGCGGCGAACGGTGGCCGGGCGGCACGGGCCGCACTGGATGGCGTCCGCGAGTTGTCGCTGATGCTGGCCGGCGCGCAGCTCGGCATCACGCTGTGCACCCTGGGTCTCGGCGCGCTGGCCGAGCCGGCGATCGAGCACCTGCTCAGCCCCCTCCTGCACGCGGTGGGCCTACCGGACGCGGCCAGTCACCTGATCGCCCTGGTCTTCGCCCTCGGGGTGGTGACATTCCTGCACCTGGTGGTGGGCGAGATGGCACCGAAGTCGTGGGCGATCACCGACGCGGAGCGCTCGGCGACGCTGCTCGCGTTGCCGTTCCGCGCCTTCGCCCGGGTCTCCAGGCCGGTGCTCTCCGCGCTGAACGCCCTGGCCAACGCGATCCTGCGGCTGTTCGGCGTCAACCAGCAGGACCAGCTCGCCCAGGTGCACGGTCCGGACGAGTTGCGGATCCTGCTTGAGCAGTCCCGTGAGCACGGGCTGCTCGGTGCCGAGCAGCACCAACTGCTGACCAGCATGCTGGAGTTGCAGGGCACGTCGGTGGCGCAGGTGATGGAACCGTTCGCCACCATGGTCACCGTCCGCCGGGACGACCCGGCCGAGCGGATCGAAGAGGTCAGCCGGGACAGCGGCCGATCCCGGCTGGCGGTGCTCGACGAGGCGGGCGACGTGTGCGGGCTCGTGCACGTCCGGGAGGCGGTACGGGTGGTCACCACCGGCCGGGTCTCCACCGCCGGGGAGCTGATGACGCCCGCGTTCACACTGCCCGCGACGTCCTCGGTCACCGAGGCGGTGGCGGCGATGCGGGCCCGGCAGTCGCAGCTCGCGTTGGTCCGCAACGGCGGTGGCCCGGCCCGGCCGATCGGCTTCGTGGCCCTGGAGGACCTCCTGGAGGAGGTCATTGGGGAGTTCGACGACGAGACCGACACGGTCCCGCGCGGGCGTCGGTTGCGCTGACCTGTCGACCCGGCCGCACTGACGAAGTGCGGCCGGGTCAACGCTCGACACGGCAGCGGGCTTGAGCCGACCCCGACCGGGTAGGCGCGCCTGGTGGGGCCGGCGGGGCCCCGTCCCGGGAGGGGGCGCGCGGTGCGGCTGACGGGAGTGTCCCCGGAGTCCGGTGGCACCGGGCTCTCCGTGCAGACCACGCTGCCCAACCCGAGTACCCGACCGGGCCTGCGCCTGCCTGGGCGGGTGACGCTCGCGGCCGGCCCGGAGGACGTGCTGGTGCGGCACATCCGGCTCGGCCTCGTCACCACTGTCGAGCCGGACGACCCGGCCGCGGCCCGACGTCTCGTGCAGTTCCACCACCTGCCGATCGCCGGTCGGTTCGTCGTACCGGCTGGTCGGCGGCGGGCTGTCGACTTCGCGTTCCCGCTGCCGTGGGAGACCCCGGTGACCACCTTCGGTGGGGTGCCGCTGCTGAGCCTGCGGATGGGTCTGCGGACCGAGGTGTCGCTCGACCCCGACCTTGACCAGGGGGCCATGGTGCCGGTCTTCGTGCATCCGCTCCCCACCCAGCAGCACGTGCTGGCGGCGCTGGACACGCTCGGCTTCATGATCCGCCAGTCCGGGTTGCAGGAGGGCGGGCTGCCGGGGGTGGAACACACCCTGCCGTTGCACCAGCGTTGGGGCTACTGGGTGGGGCCGCTCTACGCCGGCCCGATCACCGAGCTGGAGGTGATCTTCGTGACCAACTCCGCGGGCCTGGAGGCGATCCTCTGGATGGATCGTCGGCTGGCGCTGGCCGGAATCACCCACCAGAGCATCAGCCGGTTCCGCATCTGGCACCAGGACGCCGACCGGCGGGACTGGGTCGCCACAGTGGACGGCTGGATCCGCCAGGGGATCAACCGGCATGCCGCCGCGGCCGCGCACGCCGACTGGTCCGCGCAGATCACGGGATCCGCCCACGTCAGCCGCCACCCCGACGAGCCGATCCAACCGGGTTACGGCCTGGGCGGCACCGCCGGCGGTGCCGGCGTAGGCGGAGGCGGAGGCGGCTCCGGCGGCGGCGACGGCACCTGACCCCCCGGCCCGCCCTCCGCCCCCGCGATCTTGCAGTTTCCGCGGCGACAAGCCGGCTCAGAGTGCGCGTTTCGGCGACCGAAAGTGCAAGATCGCGGCGGACTAGCCGGCGCTGGCGGTGGCCAGCTTGAGGCTGAAGGCCAGGAAGAGGGCGGCCACGGCGGTGGTGCCACCGGCCGCCAGGCGGCGGCGTTGGCGGAACTGGGCGGCCAGGAAGGTGCCCGCGAAGATCAACGCGGTCAGGTAGAGCGCGCTGGTCACCTGCGCAATCAGCCCGAGCAGCAGGAACGACAGTGCCGGCCAAGCGTAACCGGGGTCGACGAACTGGATGAAGAACGAGATGAAGAACAGGATCGCCTTCGGGTTCAGCAGGCTGATCACCAGCGCCTTGCGGAACGGGCTGCGCATCGCCGCCGGCTCCGCGGCGTCGATGAGCCGCGGGGTGCTCGGGTCGTTGCGGTCGCGCCAGCGCCGAACGGCGCCGAGCAGCATGGTCACCCCGACATAACCGAGGTACGCGGCACCGGCGTACTTGATCACCATGAACAGCGGCGGGTACGCCTTGAGCAGCGATGCGACCCCGGCGGCGGAGAGGAACATCAGCACCCCGTCGCCGACGAACACGCCACCGGCGGCCCGGTAGCCGACCGCGACGCCCCGCTTGGCCGCGGTGGAGAGCACGAAGAGTGAGTTCGGCCCGGGCAGCAGGATGATGGCCACGGTGCCCAGCACGTACGTCCAGATGTCGGTGATCCCCAGCACGCCCGCCATCATCACGCCACCGGTGCCGTCCGCAGAAGTCTTTCTCGCAGCCTGGCCTGTGCGTTCGGCCACTCGTCGACGGTCATCGCGTACTGTACGGTGTCCCGCCAGGAGCCGTCCGGGCGTTGGCGGTGCATCCGCAGCACCCCCTCCCGGGTCGCGCCGAGCCGCTCGATGGCCGCCTGGGAGCGAACGTTGCGGATGTCGGTGTGCCAGGCGACCCGTACCGCGCCCAGGTCGTCGAAGGCCCGGCTGAGCAGCAGCAACTTCGCCTCGGTGTTGATCCCGGTACGCCACCAGGGCCGGCCGAGGAAGGTGTGCCCGATCGCCACGGCCCGCCGCTCCGGGTCGATGTCGTAGTAGGAGGTGCTGCCCACCACCGCCCCGGTCGCCGCGCATCGCTGCACCCAGGCCACCCGCTCGCCCCGGTGCTGGGCGGCCAGGGCGGCGCCGATCACCTCGGCGGTTTCGGCGGGGGCGGTGGGCGGCGCGACGCTGAGGTGCCGCCACACCTCCGGGTCCGCGGTGGCGGCGTGCAACTCGTCGGTGTGCGCCGGCTCCAGCGGCTCCAGCCGAACGTGCTCGCCGTGCAGCGGCACCGGGTCGTGCCAGGGCGTGCGGGGCGTCCGCAGGTACGCCGGCAGCGGCGCGGTGACCCCGGCGTCCGGCTCGGGTGCCCCGGCGGTCAGGCGCAGCGGCAGCACGCCGGCCCAGTGCGGCAGGTGCAGGTCGGCCTCGTCCTCGCGGACCCCGCCGGTGCGGGCCCGGACGGACACCTCCCGCAGTGGCAGCGCCAGTACGGCGGTCTCGGCCAACTCGCGACGGCTGGGCGGACGGGTGGCGGTGCTGCGCCCCGCACCGACCTTCTCGACCAGAGCGGTGAGCATGGCCAGCTTCTCCCGCTCGTCGGTGACCAGTCGGGCGGTTCCGTGCGCGACGACCGAGCGGTAGTTGGCGCTGTGGTGGAACTGGGAACGGGCGTAGACCAGCCCGTCGAGCACTGTCACCGCGACGCAGACCGGCAACCCGTCGTCGCCCCGGGCGGCGAGCAGCGGCCGACTGCCGGTGGAGCCGTGCAGGTAGAGCGTGTCGCCGATGCGGACGTGCAGGGTGGGCAGCACCCGTGGCTGGCCGTCGACGGTGAAGCTGAGCGCGCAGTCGTACGCCTCGTCGAGCACGGCGTGGGCAGCGGCCTGGTCGTAGCTCATCTTGTCCCGGGAACGGTGGGGTGTGGTCCGGGCGGTGGGTGGAAACATGCGCGCGCCCCTTTGTTCTAGTACAATCTCTTATTTGTGTCAGCACACTATCAGCCCACCGGTACGACAGCCGTCGAGATTTCGGCCAGCATCGAGTCGGGCATCCGTGCCGGCGCCCTGTCACCGGGAGCCGCCCTGCCGCCCGTGCGGGCACTCGCCGCCGAGTTGGGGGTCAGCCCCGCCACCGTCGCCCGCGCCTACCAGGAGCTACGCCAGCGTGGCCTGCTCGCCACCGCCGGTCGGCACGGCACCCGGGTACGCCCCCGCCCACCGGTGGCCGCCCGCCGCTCCGCGCTGCGGCCCCCACCGTTGCCCGGCGCACGAGACCTGTCCCGGGGTGAACCCGACCCCCGTCTGCTGCCCCCGCTGGGCCCGCACCTGGCGGCGCTCGCCACCGAGAACGGCCCGTCGGTCGGCTACTCCGATGCCGGAGTGCTGCCCGCACTGGCCGAGGTGGCCCGTGCCCGGCTGCGCGCCGACGGCGTACCGGCCGGGGAGTTGACGCTCACCGGCGGTGCGTTGGACGGCATCGAGCGGTTGCTCGGCGCCCACCTGCGCCCCGGCGACGCGGTGGCGGTCGAGGACCCGGGTTGGGCCAACCTGCTCGACCTCGTCGCCGCGCTGGGCCTGCGCCCGATCGGCGTACCGGTGGACGACGAGGGGCCGCTGGTCGCCGGGGTGGCGGCGGCGCTCGCCGCCGGAGCGCGGGCGCTGATCGTCACCAGCCGGGCGCAGAATCCGACCGGCGCCGCCGTCTCCGCGGCCCGCGCCGAGGCGCTGCGGACGCTGCTCGCCGGCCGCCGGGACCTGCTGTTGATCGAGGACGACCACGCTGCCGAACTGGCCCGCGTACCCCTGCACCCGCTCGCCGGTGCGACAGCGAGTTGGGCCTTCGTCCGTTCGGTGAGCAAGCCCTTCGGCCCGGACCTGCGGATGGCGGTGCTGGTCGGCGACGAGACGACGGTGGCCCGGGTGAGCGGCCGTACCCGGGTCGGCGCCGGCTGGGTCTCCACCGTGCTGCAACGCCTGGTGCTCGCCCTGTGGCGGGACCCGGCGGTCACCGAGCTGGTGCAGCGGGCGGCGCAGAGCTACGAGCAGCGCCGCGAAGGGCTGCTCGCCGCGCTGGCCGAGCACGGCCTGACCGCGCACGGTCGCAGCGGCATCAACGTCTGGCTGCCGGTCGCGGACGAGACCAGCACGGTGACCGCGCTCCGCGACGCCGGCTGGGCGGTGGCTCCCGGCGCGCTCTACCGGATCGCCGCCCCGCCGGCCCTGCGCATCACCGTCAGCTCCCTGGACACCGCCGACCTGGCCCCCCTGGCGGCGGCCCTGGCCCAAGCCGAGAACCCACCCCCCTCCCAGGGCTTCCCCACCTGAGCCCCGCGATCTTGCGGATTGTGTTGGCGACATGTCGGCCCTGTGCGCGTTGGTCGGGGCAGAAAGTAGGACATCGCGGGGATTCGGGACGGCCGGGACGGGTATGCGGGCGCCTGGAGGTGGGGGACATGGCTTCTGGTGGGGCTCGTAAGGGGATCTGGATCGCGGTGGCGGTGGCGATCATCATCATCATCATCGTGCTGATCGCGATCGCGTCCGGCGGCGATGGGGGCGGTAACGGGTACTGACGCGATGCGGCCGGTGCGCCGGGGCGTATCCGGCGGCGAGCATCGAACGGGTATATAACAGTCGGCATGGCCGAGCAGACCGGGAGCGCTCCGGGCGCCCAGCGGTTCATCCCGCCCGACGCCGACACCATCGACGACCTGCGCACCGCCGCAGGCGGCTGTCGGGGCTGCGAGCTGTACCGGGACGCCTCGCAGACGGTCTTCGGCCGGGGCGACGAGAGCGCCCGCGTGGTGCTCGTCGGCGAGCAGCCCGGCGACATGGAGGACCAGAAGGGGCTGCCCTTCGTCGGCCCGGCCGGTCGCCTGCTGCGCCGCGCTGTCGACGACGCCGGGCTGGACCCGGGTCACCTCTACCTCACAAATGCCGTAAAACACTTTCGCTTTGAACAGCGCGGCAAGCGGCGGATCCACCAGACCCCGGACCAGATGCACGTCACCGCCTGCCGCCCCTGGTTGGTCGCCGAGTTCGCCCGGCTGCGTCCGGAGGTCGTGGTGGTGCTCGGCGCGACCGCCGCCAAGGCGCTGCTCGGCCCGTCCTTCCGGGTGACCCGGCAGCGGGGCGAGCTGCTGCCCTGGCCGGAGTCGGCCCAACACCCCGCGGACTTCGAGCAGGTGCCGGTGGACAACGCCGGAAAGCGGGCCGACGCGCCGCAGGCTCGGCTGCTGGCCACCATCCACCCGTCCGCCGTCCTGCGGGCCGACGACCAGGACAAGGCGTACGAGGGCCTGGTCGCCGACCTCACCGTCGTCACCCGCGCGCTGCCCGGCTGACCGGCGACCGCCACGCACGCCGCGTGCCGCCGGGCCCTGTCCACGATTGACGGTGCGTCGCGGATCGCGTGGGTGGGTAACGGGGGTCGATGGACGTTGACAACGAGGAGCGTCGCGCCGGTGCGCCCGTTGCGGCCGCCGGGCGTCGCGGGAGATGTAAGCGGTTCTTCGAGCGGGCGCCCGGCTTGCAGCTCATGGCCGTGTACTGGTTGCCGATGACGGTGGTCGTCGGGCTGCCGGTGCGCTGGCTCTTCGACCGACAGGAGTCACTTGACGAAGCCGTGCTGGGTGCCGCGCTGAACGCCGTCTGGATCGGCCCCGCGCTCTACCTGAGCCGGCGGATGGCGGGCCAGCAGAATGCCCGTCGGGATCCCGAGGGGTACGCGCTGCGCGAGGCGTTGCGCACCGGCGCCGTGCCCGAGGACGGCGCGGCGCGAGCCGCCCTGCCCGGCTACCTGGCAGGGCAGTGGCGAGCCACCTGGGCGGCGCTGCTGTCCATCCTGGGCATCTCCCTCGGGCTGATCCTGCTCGCAATCCTCGCCGCCGACAACGAGGGCTTCGCGGTGATCTTCGGCGTGGTCGCCGCCGTCAGCGTGGCCGTCGCCGCGCTCACCCTGACCCGGATCCGTCGGCTGGCATCCCTGCTGGCCGCGCCCAACCCGCCGCGTAGGTAGGGCGCCTCAGTCGTCCGCCGTGATCTTGCCGAACACGTCCTTGGCGGCGCGCTCCGGCGAAACCCACTGCCGCTGGTCGGTGCGGGTGCGAGAGGATGAGTCATCCCTTCCTGAGGAGCGCCGATGGCGACCGACCTGACCGCGCCGCGTACCGCCGCCCGACCCGACGTCGCGTCGATCCAGCGGCGTACCCTGCGGCTGCTCTTCACCACCCAGATCATCGGCGGGATCGGCGTGACCATCGGCATCGCCGTGGGCGCGCTGCTCGCGGCCCGGATCGCCGGGACCGCGGTGGCCGGTGTCGCGCAGAGCGCCGGGGTGGTCGGTGCCGCGCTGCTCGCCGTCCCGGTCACCCGGATCATGGCGCGGCACGGTCGCCGGCCGGGTCTGGTGCTGGCGTACGCGGTCGGCGCCGTCGGTGGCCTGCTGGTGGTGCTGGCCGCGGCCACCCGCTGGGTGCCGCTGCTCTTCCTCGGCATGCTGCTCTTCGGCGGGGGCACCGCGGCGAACCTCCAGGCCCGCTACACGGCGGTGGACCTCGCCGAGCCGGCCCGCCGGGGGCGGCAGCTCTCCCTGATCGTCTGGGCCACCACCATCGGTGCGGTGGCCGCGCCGAACTTCGCCGCGCTGGCCGACCGGGTCACCACCGGCTGGGGGTTGCCCCCACTGGCCGGCCCGTTCGCGTTCAGCGCGGCCGCGTTCGTGCTGGCTGCCGTCGTACTCCTCGGGTTGCTCCGGCCCGACCCGCTGCTCACCGCGCGGCGGCTCGCAGCGGCCGACGCACCGGCCGCCGAGCTGCCGCCGGCCGTCGACGCGACGGCGACCGCGGTGGCGGCCGAGGCGCCGGCGGCAGGTGGCGGTGCGACGCCGGCCGCCGCGCCGGTCGAGGTGCGCGCGCCGCGCGGCGCCGGGATGCGCGCGGCCTGGTCGGTGGTACGCGGACAGCCCGCCGCCCGACTCGGCATCGCCGCCGTGGCGGTGGGTCACCTGGTGATGGTGGCGGTGATGGCGATGACTCCGGTCCGGCTCGGCGAGTCGCACGCCGACGCCGACGTGTTGCGGCTGGTCGGCATCGTGCTGAGCCTGCACATCGCCGGCATGTACGCGTTCTCCCCGGTGGTCGGTTGGCTCACCGACCGGCTCGGTCGACGGGCGGTGATCCTCGGTGGGGTCGGGCTGCTGCTGGCCGCCTGCGCGGTCGCCGGCACCGCCGGGCACCACACGCCTCGGCTCTCGGTCGGTCTGGTCCTGCTCGGGTTGGGCTGGTCGGGAACCATGGTGGCCGGCTCGACCCTGCTGTCCGAGTCGGTGGCGGCCGAGGTGCGGCCGAGCGTCCAGGGGCTGTCTGACCTGATCATGGGACTGGCCGGGGCCGGGGCCGCCGTGGTCAGCGGGTTTGTCATGCAGTTCGCCGGATATCCCGTGCTCACCCTGCTCGCGGCGGTCGCGGCGGCGCCCCTGGTGGCGCTAGCGTTGCGCCCGGTGCCGACCGGGGCACCGGACGAGGAGGGCTGATCACTGTGCGGCTGACCGACTTCTGGACGCGGTTGGACGAGGCGTTCGGGCCCGGCTACGCGGCCAGCATCGCCCGCGATCAGGTGCTGTCCCAGCTCGGCGGGCGGACCATCGAGCAGGCCCTGGCATCGGGGGAGCAGACGCACGTGGTGTGGCGGGCGGTCTGTGCCGCGTACCCCGACCGGGTGCCCGCTCGACTACGCTGAGCAGCCTTTTCGCCGGTTCCGCGTGTCGCTTGTTCAGTCGTACACCTGTTCGGCTATTGTCCACAGCGGGGTGCTCGTCCACAGCTCGCGGCCCGTCGGCTGGTTTTCTGTCGGACCTAGCGCCTAGCGTGTCCGCGTGACGCGAAGCTCAGCAAAGACGCCGGCGAAGGCAGGGGTGGCAACCATGGCAGCAGGGCCTGACCGGGAGAAGGCACTCGACCTTGCTCTCGCTCAGATTGACAAGCAATTCGGCAAGGGCTCGGTGATGCGGCTGGGTGACCGGCCGGTCGTCCAGACCGCAATCATTCCGACCGGCTCCATCGCGCTCGACGTGGCCCTCGGCATTGGCGGCCTGCCCCGTGGCCGGGTGGTCGAGATCTACGGTCCCGAGTCCAGCGGTAAGACCACTGTGGCACTGCACGCGGTGGCCAACGCCCAGCGCAACGGCGGCATCGCCGCCTTCATTGACGCCGAGCACGCGCTCGACCCGGAGTACGCGAAGGCCCTCGGCGTCGACACCGACGCGATGCTGGTCTCCCAGCCGGACACCGGCGAGCAGGCGCTGGAGATCGCGGACATGTTGATCCGCTCCGGTGCTCTGGACATCATCGTGATCGACTCGGTGGCGGCCCTGGTGCCGCGTGCCGAGATCGAGGGCGAGATGGGTGACAGCCACGTGGGCCTCCAGGCCCGGCTGATGAGCCAGGCGCTCCGGAAGATCACCGGTGTGCTCAGCAACACCGGCACCACGGCGATCTTCATCAACCAGCTGCGGGAAAAGATCGGCGTCATGTTCGGCAGCCCGGAAACCACCACCGGTGGTCGGGCGCTGAAGTTCTACGCCTCGGTCCGGCTCGACGTGCGACGCATCGAGAGCCTCAAGGACGGCACCGACGTGGTCGGTAACCGCACCCGGGTCAAGGTCGTGAAGAACAAGGTCGCCGCGCCGTTCAAGCAGGCCGAGTTCGACATCATGTATGGCAAGGGCATCTCGCGTGAGGGCTCGCTGATCGACGTCGGCGTGGAGCAGGCGATCATCCGCAAGTCCGGAGCGTGGTACACGTACGACGGCGACCAGCTCGGCCAGGGCAAGGAGAAGGCCCGGGAGTTCCTGAAGGAAAACCCGGACGTGGCCGCCGAGATCGAGAAGAAGATCCTGGAGAAGCTCGGCGTCGGGGTCGGCGCGGGTGACGCCGCCGGTGGCCCGGAGCTGCCGCCGGTCGACTTCTGACCGGTCGCTGACCCATGGCAGGACGACGCGCTCGTACGGGGCGGGGCTGGGATGCCAGTCCGCCTCGTACGGGCGACGCCACCGATGCGCCCCGCCCTCGGCGAGGCCGCCGGGGTCGGTCCGAGGAGACCGACACCGTCGAATCTCCGACCCCCCCTCGCGACGAGTCGGAGGTGGCCCGCGAGATCTGCCTGCGCCAGCTTGCCGTCCGGCCCCGCACCCGGGCAGAGCTGGCCGGGGCGTTGGCCAAGCGGGGCATCTCCGAGGAGGTCTCGGCCGAGGTCCTCGACCGGTACGACGAGGTCGGCATCATCGATGACGCCGCGTTCGCCCGGGCCTGGGTGTCCAGCCGGCACGCCGGGCGCGGCCTCGCTCGCCGGGCACTCGCCAACGAGCTGCGCCGCAAGGGCGTGGACGGCGAGGTGGCCACCGAGGCGCTGGGTGAGCTGGACGAGGAGACCGAGGCGGACACCGCCCGTGGCCTGGTGGAGCGCAAGCTGCGCACCGCCCGAGGCGAGCCGGACGCGGTCTTCCGTCGGCTGGTGGGCATGCTGGCCCGCAAGGGCTACCCACCTGGTGTGGCCATCCGGGCGGTGAAGGACGCGCTCGCCGCGCAGAGCGCCGAGGCGGCCGAGTTCGCCGAGCAGATCGACGCCGACGCGCTCGCCGACGCCGAGGGCGAGTTGGAGCGCGACAACCGTCTGGTCGAGTGAGCGGTCCGCTGCGACTCCCGATGAGGGCCCGATGTTGAAGGCATGTCTGAACGGTGGGCGCGGCCGGGAGGCCCATCCGGCCGTGCCGCTCACGGCGGCGGAGCTCGCCGCCGATGCGGCCCGCTGCGCGGCGCTCGGGGTCGCGGCCGTGCACGTCCATCCCCGGGACGAGGCCGGCGTCGAGTCGCTGCGGCCGGCAGTGATCGCTGACGCGCTGACCGCGATCCGCACCGCCCGGCCGGGGCTACCGGTGGGGGTGAGCACCGGAGCCTGGATCGTGCCGGATCCGGCTGCCCGGGTGGCAGCCGTCCGGGCCTGGCCGGTGTTGCCCGACTTCGCCTCGGTCAACGCGCACGAGCCCGGCGCCGAGGCGGTCGCGGCCGCCCTGCACGAGCGTGGTGTGCTCGTCGAGGCAGGGCTGTGGACGCTCGACGCGGTCGCGGCGTACCGGAGCTGGCGGGTGCCGGCCGGGCGGGTGCTGGTCGAGTGCATGGCCGAGGACGTGGCCGTCGCGTTGGCCGACGCCTCCCGGGTTCTCGCCGCCCTGCCGGTGGACGCGCCGCCGGTGCTGCTGCACGCCGAGGGGCCGGCGACCTGGCCGGTCCTCGCCGAGGCGGTACGCCGGGGTCTGGACACCCGAATCGGGCTCGAGGACACCCTGTGCCTGCCGGACGGCTCACCCGCCGCGGACAACGCGGCGCTGGTCGCGGTGGCGGTGGCGGTCGGAGCCAGCTGACGTCTGGTGAGACTGATCAGTCACACCTTGCTCGGTCGTCGCCCTGTCTGACAGCCGCCTGAACGGTGCTGAGCAGGCCCGACACGTCCAGGGAGCAGCGCACCTCGCGGAGTTTGTCCCTTCCTGTCCGGCGTGATATCAGCGCGCGGTGACGGTTCAACTTCTCTCCGTTCGGGGGGTTTGATCATGAGTCCTTGACCAGAGCACCCCCGGCGACCTAGCCTCGCCATACAGGCTCACATTGCCCGACCAGCGCAGGCTAAGTGCACAACATAGATGGCGTAACAGAACAGCATCACTTTGGCCGACTCCGCGGCCTTTGGCAGCAGTTCCGGACAGGCCGGTCCGGAACGCTGCGACAACTGCACCCGGTCGCCGACGCTGCCCACGGGCACCGCCGGCGGAGAAAGCTACCCACGGCCAGCCGCTCCGGTCGGGCGTCCACAGCCGCAGGAGTGTGCCCCCGGCACGGTCGCTGCGGTCTCGACGTTAGGGGAGGCGGCCATGGCGGGGCGGCGGCACAGGTTCATCGGTAGACCCGACGGGGTCCCGGCATGAACGCGTTCGACGTCGTGCTCCTCGCGGCCGTCCTCGTCCTCGCGGTGGTGGTGATCGGGGCCGTGCTCGTCGGCATCCGCACACTGCGCCGGATGGGCGCCGCGCCGGCACCGGAGGACCCCGCCTTCATCGCCGAGAAGGACCGCCAGGAGCAGTCGTTGGCCGCCCTGCGGACCGCGGCCGACGAAGCGAACAGCACGATCGACGTGGCGAAGTCAGCGGCTGCCGCGGCCCGTACCGAGGCGGCAGCGGCGAAGGCCGAGGCCAAGGCGGCCCGCGCCGAGGCGCGGCGGGTCCTCGACGACGCCCGGGCCGAGGCGGACACCGTCCTGGAGCGCGCCCACAAGCAGGCCGAGGCGGACGCCGAACAGTTACGGACGGCAGCCCGGCGCAGCGGCGAGCGGGAGGTCGCGGTGCTCGCCGCCACCACCCGGGAGCAGGCCGCCGAGGTGGAACGTCGGGCCGCTCGGATGGACGAGCGGGAGCGGATGCACACCGAGGAGGTGGAGCGGTTCGCCGAGCGGGAGCGACAGCTCACCGCCGCGAAGGCTGCCCTCGCCGCCCGGGAGGCCGCGCTCGCCCAGCGGGAGGCCGAGCTGACCGAGTCGGAGGAACTGCGCCGCCGGGAGCTGGAGCGGGTCGCCGGGCTCACCGCCGAGTCCGCTCGACTGGAGTTGGTCGACGCCATCGAGACGCAGGCCAAGCGGGAAGCGGCGCTGCTCGTGCGGGACATCGAGTCCGACGCGCGCAACACGGCCGAGCAGCGCGCCCGACACATCGTGGTGGACGCGATTCAGCGGGTCGCCAGCGAGCAGACCGCGGAGAGCGTGGTAAGCGTCCTGCACCTCCCCGGTGACGAGATGAAGGGCCGGATCATCGGTCGGGAGGGGCGCAACATCCGCGCCTTCGAGTCGGTGACCGGCGTCAACCTGATCATCGACGACACCCCCGAGGCCGTGCTGCTCTCCTGCTTCGACCCGGTCCGTCGCGAGGTGGGCCGGGTGACCCTGGAGAAGCTGGTTCTGGACGGGCGCATCCACCCGCACCGGATCGAGGAGGTCTACGACCTGGCCCGGCAGGAGGTGGAACAGCTCTGCCTCCGCGCCGCCGAGGACGCCCTGGTCGAGGTCGGCATCACCGAGATCCACCCGGAGCTGGTGACCCTGCTCGGCCGGCTGCGCTACCGCACCTCGTACGGGCAGAACGTGCTCAAGCACCTGGTCGAGACCGCCCACATCGCCGGCATCATGGCCGCCGAGCTGCGCTTGGACGTGCCCATCATCAAACGGTCGGCGTTCCTGCACGACATCGGCAAGGCGCTCACCCACGAGGTGGAGGGCAGCCACGCCATCATCGGAGCGGACCTGGCCCGCAAGTACGGCGAGCACGAGGACGTCGTGCACGCCATCGAGGCGCACCACAACGAAGTGCCCCCGCAGACCATCGAGGCCGTGCTCACCCAGGCCTCCGACGCCTGCTCCGGCGGTCGGCCGGGCGCGCGCCGGGAGAGCCTGGAGGCGTACGTCAAGCGGCTGGAGCGGATCGAGGAGATCGCCGCCGGCAAGCTCGGCGTGGACAAGGTCTTCGCCATGCAGGCCGGCCGGGAGATCCGGGTGATGGTCAAGCCGGACGACGTCGACGACATCGGGGCGGCCGTGCTGGCCCGCGACGTGGCCAAGCAGATCGAAGAGGAGCTGACCTACCCGGGTCAGATCCGGGTCACAGTGGTCCGCGAGTCCCGGGTCACCGAGATCGCCCGCTGAGTCAGACCGGCGGCCCTCGCCGCGCGGACGCTGGAGATGACCGAAGGCCGCCCCGAGCAGTTCGGGGCGGCCTTCGGGCCTTCTGGTCGGCGTGGCGTGCCTCAGGCGCCGCCGCCTCCGCCGCCGCCTCCGCCGCCGCCTCCGCCCCCTCCGCCCCCGGCCTGTGAGATCAGGGCCGCCGCCGGCGGGTTCTGCGCCGGGGTGTTGGCCGTCTTGCGGCCCTGGGCGAGCCGCCGTTGGGCGTACTGGGCGAGCTTCGACAGCGAGTAGTTCACCACGATGAAGAGCACGGCGATCACGACGTAGACCTGGATCGGGTTGCCCAGCACGCCGATGATCTGCTTGCCGACGTTCAGAATCTCCTCGTAGCTGATGATGAACCCCAGCGAGGTGTCCTTGAGCACCACGACCAACTGGCTGATCAGTGCCGGCAGCATGATCCGGAAGGCCTGCGGCAGCAGGATCATCCGGGTGGTCTGGGTCGGGGAGAGCCCGATGGCGGCGGCGGCCTCTGCCTGACCGCCGGGCAGCCCCTCCATGCCGGAGCGGAGGATCTCGCCGATCACCACCGAGTTGTAGATGGTGAGGCCGATGACCAGATACCAGAAGTTGTCGAAGTAGAAGCCGAACTCGGGGAAACCGCGAGCCACGAAGAAGATGGTGAGCACGACGGGCAGGCCGCGGAACACCTCGACGCAGATCCGGGTGACCGCCGACAGCACCCTGCTCAGCCCGCGCAGCAGGTACGCCACCGGCGTCGCCACGCCGGTGAAGCGCCGTCGGATCAGGCTCTTGAGCTGGATCCGCAACACGGCCAGCAGCGTGCCGATCACCAGCGAGGAGACGATGGCCAGGGCCGCCGCGAGCAGGGTGTTCTTGAAACCGATGCCGATCCGCTCCCACACCTGGGAGAAGTTCTCGTTGGAGGGGTCGATCAGCGGGCCCCACAGCTCCATGGAGAGCTGGCCATTCTCGTCCAGGGGTCGGTAGATCAGGAAGTATGCGCCGACGAGCAGGACCACGCCGGCGACGAGGCTGCTGATCAGGGTGATCCGCCGCTGCCGGGGGCCGGGGACGTCGTAGAGGACGCTGGTCTGCTGACTCATCGGGCCACCGCCTGTCGCTTCTCGATCCGGTCCAGCAGGGCGCCGAGCGGCACGGTCATGATCAGATAGCCGATCGAGATGCCGATGGCGACCGGGACAAAGGCGTAGCCCTCGGCCCCGGTGAGCTGATCGGCGGTGGCCGACAGGTCACCGGCAACCCCGAAGAAGCCGGCCAGCGCCGAATTCTTGATCATAGCGATGATCACCGAGCCGAGCGGCACCACCGAGGCCTGCCAGGACTGCGGCAGCACCACGTGGCGCAGGTTCTGCCCGAAGGTCAGGCCCAGTGACCGCGCCGCCTCCGCCTGGCCGGCGGGCACAGCGTTCACCCCGGACCGCAGCGCCTCGCAGACGAAAGCCGCGGTGTAGAGCACCAGAGCGATCAGCGCGAACCGGAAATACGGCAGGTCCGTGCCAAGTCGGGTGAACAACGAGTCGAGCACCGGGATGCGGAGGAAGTCCGCGTTTGAGTCGAGCGCCGGCAGACCGAACGCGGCGAAGAACATCACCACTGTCAGAGGCATGTTGCGGAAGACGTTCACGTAGCTGGTGCCGAGCGCGCGCAGCGGCGGCACCGGCGAGATGCGCAGCACCGCCACGATGGCGCCCAGGATCAGGGCGCCGATCGCGGCGAGGACGCAGATCTGGAGGGTGAGCCAGAAACCACCCGCAAAGACGTCGAACTTGTCGATGAGCACGTTCACGGGTCGGTGTTCCTCCCCACCCTCCAGATCGAAGGATCAGATCAGTAGCGGTTGATGGTGGGCGCCGTGCCCAGTTCCGCGCCGAACTTGCCGGCGGTGTCGTCCCAGGCCTTCTTCCAGCTGCCGTCGGCGACCGCCTTGTCCAGCGTGTCGTTGATGAAGCTGCGGAAGTCGGCGTCCTCCTTCTTCACCCCGATGCCGTACGGCTCCTTGGTGAAGTTGCTGCCGGCCAGCTTGAACGACGCCTCGTCCTTGGCGATGTAGCCGAGCAGGATCACGTTGTCAGTGGTGACGGCGTCGACCTGGCCGCTCTTGAGGGCGTCCCGGCACTTGTCGTAGGTGTCGAAGGGCACCAACTGGGTGGCGACGTCCTTGACGTACTTCTTGATCTCCTCGAACGGCGTCGAGCCGGTGACCGAGCAGACCTTCTTGGTGCCGTCCTTGAACGAGTCCGGACCGGTGATGGTGGTGTCGTCCTTCTTGACCATGATGTTCTGGCCGGCCTCGTAGTACGGGCCTGCGAAGGCGATCCGCTCCTTGCGCTTGTCGTTGATTGTGTAGGTCGCGGCGACCAGGTCGACAGTGCCGTTGACGATCACGTCCTCGCGGACCTTCGAGGGGGCCTCGACCCACTCGATCTTGTCCTCGGGAATGCCGAGCTCCTTGACGATGATCTTGGCGATCTCGACGTCGAAGCCCTCCGGCTTGCCGGAGAGGCCCTTCAGGCCGAAGCCCGGCTGGTCGAACTTGGTGCCGACCTTGATCTTCTGGGCCTTGTTCAGCTTCTCCATGGTGGTGCCGGCGGTGAAGGACTTGCTGCCAGCACCGGTGTCCCCGCCGTCGTCGCCACCACAGGCGGTGAGGCCGAGCGCCAGAGCGGCGACCGCGGCGACTGCCGCAACGCGCTTGATACGCATACTCTTCTCCTTCTTCAACGGAGCCCACCGAGTACGGCGCGCTCCACTACGGACGCCTAGTGCGTGAGGATCTTGGAGAGGAAGTCTCGGGCCCGCTCGCTGCGCGGGTTCGCGAAGAACTCCGCCGGTGGGGCGTCCTCGACCAGTTGCCCGTCGGCCATGAAGATGACCCGGTTCGCCGCGTGCCGGGCGAAGCCCATCTCGTGGGTCACCACGACCATCGTCATGCCGTCGCTGGCCAGCGAGGTCATCACGTCGAGCACCTCGCCGACCATCTCCGGGTCCAGGGCGCTGGTCGGCTCGTCGAAGAGCATCGCCTTGGGCTGCATGGCCAGCGCCCGGGCGATGGCCGCCCGCTGCTGCTGGCCGCCGGAGAGCTGGGCCGGGAACTTGTCCGCCTGGTTGGCGATGCCGACCCGGTCCAGCAGGGCCAGCCCGCGCTCGCGGGCGGCGGCCGGCTTCTCCTTGCGGACCTTGATCGGGCCGAGGGTGACGTTCTCCAGGATGGTCTTGTGCGCGAAGAGGTTGAACGACTGGAAGACCATGCCCACCTCGCTGCGCAGCTTCGCGAGGGGCTTGCCCTCGGCCGGCAGCGGCTGGCCGTCGAAGGTGATGGTGCCCGAGTTGATCGGTTCCAGTCGGTTGATCGTGCGGCACAGCGTCGACTTGCCGGAGCCGGACGGGCCGATCACCACGACCACCTCGCCCCGACCCACCGACAGTGAGACGTCGTCCAGCACGTGCAGCGGCCCGAACCACTTGTTGACCGCGTCCAGCACGATGAGCGGTTCGCCCGTCGTCACGTCGTCCACCGTCCCCTGTCGTCTCCCGGATCGGGGTCGGTTGACCCCCGGTGCGGCCACTGTAGGCGGCCTGATGTGGCAGAACGCAACCCAGCGGGTCACGGAGCGGTAACACCGGTCACGATCGTTCTCGGCCGTCCGATTTTGGTCACCGGATGGGTTGTCGCGGTGGCGATCGTGGCGCCTTGTCGCGATCATGGGTGGATGACCGAACCCGTACGGTTGACCAAGTACGCCCGTGGCGGTGGCTGCGCCTGCAAGATCCCGCCGGGCGAGTTGGAGATCATGGTGGCCGGTCTCGGTCCGGCGACCGGCACCGCCGAGTTGCTGGTCGGGTTGGACCACGGCGACGACGCGGCGGTGGTGCGCCTGGATGAGCGGACCGGTCTGGTCAGCACCGCCGACTTCTTCACCCCGGTGGTCGACGACGCCTACGACTGGGGACGGATCGCCGCGGCCAACGCGCTCTCCGACGTGTACGCGATGGGCGGCACCCCGCTGGTGGCGCTCAACCTGCTCTGCTGGCCGCGGGACGTGCTGCCGCTCGAGTTGGCCCGTGAGGTGCTGCGCGGCGGTCAGGACGTGGCGCGGGAGGCCGGCTGTCACCTGGCCGGCGGGCACAGCGTGGACGACGACGGCCCGAAGTACGGTCTCGCGGTCACCGGCACGGTCCGACCGGAGGAGCTGATCACCCTCGACGCCGGGCGGGCCGGGGTGCCGTTGTCGCTGACCAAGCCGCTCGGGGTGGGTGTGCTGAACACCCGGCACAAGGCGACCGGTGAGAGCTTTCCGGAGGCGGTGGCCACGATGAGCGCGCTCAATCGGGAGGCCGCCCACGCGGCGGTCGCCGCCGGCATCCGGTGCGGCACCGACGTGACCGGGTTCGGGCTGCTCGGGCACGCCTCGAAGCTCGCCCGGGCCAGCCAGGTCACGGTGGCCATCGACACCGCCCGGGTGCCCTATCTGGCCGGCGCCCGCGAGGCGCTGCGCGACGGTTTCGTCAGCGGCGGCAGTCGGCGCAACCTGGACTGGGTGACCCCGTGGACCGACTTCGGCGCGGCGGACGAGGCGGAGCGGCTGCTGCTGGCTGACGCGCAGACCTCAGGTGGGCTGCTGGTCGCCGGCGAGGTGCCCGGCGCTCCCGTGGTGGGAGAGTTGCTGCCCCGGGGGGAGCACCTGGTCGTCCTGCGCTGACCGGGGGCGGTCGACCCGCGGGAGGAAACGCGGTGGCGGTGGCGCGGGTGGCGCACCATACCCGATAAACTGTCACCTTCCCGCTACTCCGAGCAATGCCGCTCAGGGAAATTTTGCCCGGAATGGTCACAGACCGGTAACTTGCCCCCGGCTGGGGTCAAATGCCCCCCACCATCGTGTGTAAGGCCCGATCCGGAGGCCGGTGGAGACGAACGCAGCGAGGAGGCGGAATGACCGAGCTGTGGAACTGGAGAATCGACGGGGCTCAACCCGTGGAGGTCTACCCGGCGCTGGCGGAGGCGCTTGGTCGGGTGGTGATGCCGCTGGCGGTGGCCGACCCGGCGCGGCTGCCGGCGTACGCGGTGGTGTGTGACGTCTGGCAGGCGCCGGGCGAGTTCGCGACGGTGGTGGACTGCTACGGGGTGCCCGAGCAGCTCTCCGAGCACGCGAGCATCGCCGCACTGGCCCGATTGCTGGGCCGCAACTGCCTGTTGCGCGACGACACGCTCGACGCGGGCCGGCACCTGCTCGTCGCTCCGGACGGCACGGTCCGTCCGGTGCATTTCGACGTGCGGGACACCGAGGACGGTGAGGTGCTCAGCAGGCTGCGGCTCTGCTCGCTGGGTGACCCGGGTTGTCGGGGCTGGTCGCAGTGCCACCGCTCGCGGTGGGCGCCCGACACTGTCGCTCCGGCGCTCGCCGCGGCCTGACCCTCTCCAGGGTCAGGCCCGGCCGGGTGCCGTGCCGGTCATCGGCGATCAGCTGGCGGCGGTGGCCGACCGGTCGGTGGTGCCCGATCCGGCACCCCGCACCACCAGTTGGTCGAGCAGGCTGCGCGTCGCCTCGGCCACGGCGGCCACCGCGGCGTCGAACGCGGCGGCGTTGTGCGCGGCGGGCGCCCGGAAGCCAGAGATCTTCCGGACGTACTGCAACGCTGCCGCCTCGACGTCCGCGTCTGTCACCTGCGGGGTGAACGGCTCACGCAGCGTCTTGATGCTCCGGCACATGTGAGTTCCTCCTCGGTTGGTGCGCTACTTGACCAACGATGACATCGTTGGGGCTGTTGCCTATTCTGGTGGCGCGTCAGGGCCCTCGGGCCGTCCATCACACCTCCCGTGGCGCGTTCGCGGGACCCGGAGAATCATTGTGGACAACGCACCCACCCGCCCATCCCGTCCGGGCCTGGACGACTTCACACATAGCCTGGACACCCCGCTGGACCTTTTCGCCGTCAAGCACGCTGATCTGGTCGAGGCGGTCCGGCGGCATGTCGTCGCGGACGAGCCAGTGCCCTCCGGCACCGTGCCCGTCGCCGCCTTCAACTCGGCCATCTGAATGGGGGCCTGTCGGTGCGGTCCCTCCGCAGCGGATGGATCATGCCGACGGATCAGCCAGTTCGTGCTGAAGGTGCACAGCCGGTGCGACCTCAGGTGCGACCACTGCTATGTCTACCAGCACGCTGACCAGACCTGGCGTGGTCGACCGGTGCGGATGCCGCTGGCCACGGTACGGGCCGTCGCGCAGCGGATCGCCGAGCATGCCCGCGAGCACGAGTTGCCGGTCGTGCACGTGGTGCTGCACGGCGGCGAGCCGTTGCTGCTGGGGGCCGCGGGGTTACGGGAGGTGTTGGCCGAACTGCGCGCGGCGATCACCCCCTGGACGCGACTCGACCTGCGCATGCAGACAAACGGCGTGCTGCTCGACGAGGAGCTGTGCCGGCTGTTCGTCGAGTACGACCTGCGGGTCGGTGTGTCCTTCGACGGCGACCGTGCCGCAAACGACCGCCACCGGGTCTTCGCCCACGGCGGCAGCAGCCACGACCACGTCCGCCGGGCGCTGGCCCTGCTCCGACGGCCGGAGCACCGCGCCAGCTACGCCGGCATCCTCTGCACTATCGACGTCCGCAACGATCCCGACCGGGTGTACGAGGCGCTGCTGGCCGAGAGACCGCCCCGGGTCGACCTGTTGCTGCCCCACGCCACCTGGGACCATCCGCCGGAGCGCCCCGGCCCCTCGCCAACCCCCTACGCGGACTGGCTGGGGCGGATTCACCGGCTGTGGGTGGACGACGGGCGGCCGGTGTCGATCCGGATGTTCGAGGCGCTGCGCCCGGGTGGCGGCGGCACCGAGGCGTTCGGCCTCGCACCAGCCGATGTGCTGGTCATCGAGGCGGACGGGAGTTGGGAGCAGGTCGACTCACTGAAGACCGCCTACCACGGCGCGGCCGGCACCGGTTTCGACGTGTTCGACCACTCGGTGGACGAGGTCACGCGGCACCCCGGGGTCGCTGTCCGGCAGGACGGCGTGGCTGGGCTCTGCGCGACCTGTCGGGCCTGCCCGGTGGTCGACCGGTGCGGCGGCGGCCTGTACGCCCACCGTTGGCGGACCGGCTCCGGCTTCGACAACCCCTCGGTGTACTGCGCCGACCTGCTCCGCCTGATCGACACGGTGGACGCCCATCCGCCGCCCACCCCGCCCGCGTCGGGCGAAGGGTCGACCACCTCGCCCGTCGACGAGTTGCTGGACGACCTGGCGACCGGGCACGGGTCGGCGTCGACGCTCGCGCTGCTCGGCGCCACCCAGCTCTCCATCACCCGGGCGCTGCTGGCGGCCTGCCGGGACGGCTCCGGCACCACGCCCGCCTGGGAACTGCTCGTCCACCTCGACCAGGCGGTGCCGGAGGCTGTCCGAGCGGTCCTGGCGCACCCCTTCGTCCGACCCGGGCTGGTGCATCGCCTCCAATCGTCGGCTCTGCCCGGCCTCGGCGCGGCAGTCGACCCACTGCCGGCCCTAGCCATCGCCGCGGCCCTGCGGGCCGGGGTTTCGGCCGCGTTGAACGTCCCGGTGCGGGCCGACACGATCACATTCCCCGCGCTCGGCAGCCTGGTGCTGCCCGGCCTGGGGGAGAGCGCCGAGGTGACCGTCCGACCCGGCGAGTTCCAGGTCCGGGGTGGGTCGGTCGAGCAGACGGTGCTCCTCGATCCGATGGCGCCGCCGTCGACCGGCTGGCTTCCGACCCGCGACGTGTCGGTGCCCGGTGGCCGGTTGCTCCTTGAGGACGGCGACCCGTACCGCGACTGCTACGGCCAGCCGGTCGAGTCCCGGCTGGACGGGCCGGCGGCGCGGGCGTTGGGCCGTACCCTGGCGGAGGCCTGGCGGGTCGTGCACCGGGACGTGCCGGCGCACGCGGCGGCGCTCGACGGCGGCCTGCGTGCCGTCGTTCCGCTGGCGCCTGACCCGGCGCGACCCCTGCGAAGCGCCACCGCCCGACACGCGTTCGGCGCGGTCGCCGTCACCCCCCATCCCGACCCGGAGACGATGGCGGTGCTGCTCGTGCACGAGTGGCAGCACGCGAAGCTGGGTGCGGTGCTCGACCTGTACGACCTGGTCGAACCCGGCCAGGGCGCGCCGATCCGGGTGCCCTGGCGCCCCGACCCGCGGCCACCGGAGGGCGTCCTCCAGGGCGTCTACGCCCACCTCGCCATCACCCAGGTCTGGCAGTCCCGGGCGGCCACCGACCAGGGCGACGCGTCGGCGAACGCGGCCCGCTTCCTGGCGTGGACCCGGGACGGTGCCGACGCGCTGCTGGCCAGCCGGTCGCTCACCGCGGCGGGTGAGCGGTTCGTCGGCCAGCTGCGCCACGCCCTGGAGGAGACCCGTGCCGGGGCCGGATGAGCGTCAGCCGTCCACACTGAACAGTCACCGCCTCGCCGACGACCTGCGGGCGTTGGGCGTCCGCCCGGGTGCGTGCCTCCTGGTGCACTGCGCCCTCCGCCGGGTAGGTCCGCTCAAGCACGGTCCCGCGACTCTCGCCGGTGCTCTGCGCGACGTCCTCGGCCCGGCTGGCACGCTCCTGGTGCCCACCCAGACCGACGGCAACTCGACCACCTCCCGGGCCCACCTGGCGGCAATCGCCGGTATGGACCGTGCGCAGCGCGAGCGGTACGAGGCGGCGCTGCCGGGCTGGGACCGCCGGACCACCCCGTCGCAGCGGATGGGGGCGCTTGCCGAGTACGTCCGGTGTGCCTCCGGTGCCGTGCGCAGCGACCATCCACAGACCTCGTTCGCCGCGCTCGGCCCCCAGGCCCGGCGGCTCACCGACGGCCATGACCTCACCTGCCACCTGGGAGAACGCTCACCAATGGGCGAGCTCTACGCGGCGGACGGGCAGATCCTGCTGCTCGGCCTCGGCTACGAGGCGTGCACCGCCCTGCACCTGGCCGAGTACCGGCTGCCGGTGCCGCCGCCCGAGCGCGACTACCAGTGCTTCCGGCTTGTCGACGGGCGGCGGGTCCGCCTCGATTTTCGGGCTCTCGACCTGGACGACGGGGACTTTCCGGCGGTGGGTGCCGCGCTCGACGAGACGCCGTTGGTGCGCCACGGTCGGGTGGGGCGGGCGAGCGCACGCCTGCTTCCAGTGCGTGCCGCCGTGGACTTCGCAATCGGCTGGTTCGGCGTGCACCGTCTGGCGGCGCGACGGTGAATCGGGTCCAGCCCGATCTTCCGGCCGGGTGTGGGCGGAGGGCGGCAGCGGATGAGCTGCTGACCGCCACCGATCGAGCCCTGGGCTCGCACCCGGGCGAACAGCTGCCAATTGGTCGGATGTACGACACCGGAGGCCTCGTCCTTCCCTCCGGCCCGGTCAGGACCCGTGCGGCGCGCCGACCCTGGCCGGATGACGGCTGCTGTTGCCGCATGAAGGAGCGGCCGTCCGTCCGTCGTGGCACTGTCGGGCGAGCGACGGCCCGGCTGCTGCCGATACCCGCCACAGTGGCCTTCGTCGTAGAGTGACGTGGCGGCAACCGGATCAGTCTGCGGCATTGACGAGCGCCTTAGGCTGAAACTCCGGTCGCTTTCCGGACGGCGGAGGAACGACGGTGAGCGAAGGGGTAGCAGTCGCTGATACGCGAAGCCCGCTGTTCTTCGTGAGCTATTCACGTCCGCAGATCCGGCGGGCCGGTAACACCCCCCAGGAATACCTCTCGCGGTTCTTCGACGACCTCTCCACCCATGTCAGCGAGTTGGTCGGCCTGCCGACCGGGGTCGACCCCGGCTTCATGGACAGCTCACTGGGCGGCGGTGAGCGCTGGACCCCCGAACTGTTGCGCGCCGCCGGGACCTGCCAGGTGTTCATTCCGCTGGTGTCCAGCTCGTTCATCAGCAGTGCGTGGTGCGCCATGGAATGGCACGCCTTCGCGCGGCGTCAGATCGAACCACGCGTCGCGGGTAGCTCCGCGCACGAGACGGCGATCGTGCCCGTCAACTGGTCGCCGACCGCCGAGTCGTCGCTGCCGCCGAGCATTCGTGCCATCCAACGGTTCTCGCCGACCGCGATACCTGATGACAACACCGTCGCGCGCCAGTACGAGCAGGAAGGGGTCTACGGCTTGCTGACCATGCAACGGGAGCAGGCGTACCGCGCGGTGGTGTGGCGTCTCGCCCAGCGGGTGGTGGCGATCCATCGGGCCTATCACGTCCACCCGCTGGTGCCCGCCGGCATCGATGAGCTGCGCACGCTCTTCACCGAGGAGGCAGCCGCATGACGCCGCTCACCGCCGAGGGGCGGGCGCCGACTCGTCAGACCTACTTCTTCCTGAGTTACGCGCATTCCGCGCCGCTGTTGGGTGCCCGCACCGACACCGACGTCTGGGTCGACCGGTTCTTCGCGGATCTGTCGGGTGAGGTGGGTCGGCTGGTGTCCCCGCGACCGGGCGTGGAGATCGGTTTCATCGACCAGTCCATCCCACCTGGCGCGGACGTGAAGGCGGCCCTGGCGGACGCTCTCGGCGCGGCCCAGGTGTTCGTGCCGCTCTACTCGCCGGGCTACTTCAGCCGATCATGGGCGCTGGGCGAGCAGGAGTCCTTCCTTACTCGGCTGCTCCGCGCGGCCGGGGAGCCGGCGTCGCAGGTCGTGCCGGCCGACCACATGGCGCCGGTCCTCTGGATCCCGGTGCCCAGTTGGGAGGAGCATCCCCAACTGGACGCGGCACTGGATCTGGGTCGCGACGTGCCCGAGTACGCCGAGAACGGCATGCGTGCGCTCTGCATGCTCGGCGCGTACCAGCAGCCGTACCAGATCCTGCTCGGGCGGCTGGCCCGGCGGATCGTAGAGCCCACCCAACGCATCTGGCTGCGTCCGTCCCGGGCGCCCGCCCTGGACGTGTCGCGGCGGATCGCGGCCAACCCGGACTTCGTGGTGACCGTGCTGGCACCCACCCGGGACCAGCCGCCCGAGGGCCGGGAGGCGTCCTGGTACGCGGAGCGCAGCCGGCTCTGGCGTCCCTTCGGGGCGCGGCAGGAGCTTCCGGTGGCCGAGTACGCCGCGAGCACTGCCGAGCGGCTCGGACTGTCGGTGCACACGAGTGACTTCGCCGACGCCGGGGACCTGCTCGAGATCCGCCCCGGCGCGCTTCTGATCGACCCGTGGTTCACCGAGCTTCCCGGCGGCGTACCCGCTCTGCGGGCTGCCGCGCGGGCGCTGCCGCCGTGGGTGGTCCCGCTCGTGGTGACCGACGCCGACGACCCGCGCGACGCGCACCGCGGCGCCGACCTGGCGCGGCTGGTCCTGGGCGTACTGCAGGACGCGGGCGCGACGCGAGCGCGGTGGGTCGGGCGGATGGACGAGTTCGCCGGGCTGATGCCGACAGTGGTGACCGAGGCCCGGCGGCTCTACCTGAAGCACGGCGCGGTGTTCCCGGCACCGGGGCCTGTTACCCGGCCACCCAGCCTTCGCAACCCGGCCCCGTCATCGTTCGAAGCCCCGGAGATGCCCGATGAGCACTGAGCGCGACGGTCAGATAGTCACCTTCTACTCGTTCAAGGGCGGAACGGGCCGGACGATGGCGCTGGCCAACGTCGCGTGGATCCTCGCTGCCAACGGCAAGCGGGTGCTGGTCACCGACTGGGACCTGGAATCGCCTGGGCTGCACCGCTTCTTCCACCCCTTCCTGGACGTGTCGACGATCGGCGGCACGGCCGGGGTCATCGACCTGATCCGGGACTACGAGTCGGAGACCATCCGCGAGGCGGTACGGCCGGAGGGCTGGGTCGAGCAGTTCGCCCGGGTCAACCGGTACGCGTTCTCGCTGGCCTGGGAGTTTCCCGGCGGTGGCGGGCTGAACTTCCTCTCCGCCGGCCGGCAGAACGGGGACTACGCCGTTTCGGTGAACGGGCTGGACTGGGACACCTTCTACCACCGGTTGGGCGGTGCGCAGTTCTTCGAGGCCCTCCGCGAGGACATGAAGCGCGAGTACGACTACACCCTGATCGACAGCCGCACGGGGCTCAGCGACGTCGCCGACATCTGCACCCTGCACCTGCCGGACACCCTGGTCGACTGCTTCACCCTCAGCGACCAGGGCATCGAGGGTGCCGCTCAGGTCGCCAGAGCCGTCGCGTGGCGCCTCTCGCGCCGCGGCATTCGGATCCTGCCGGTGCCGATGCGGGTCGACCAGGCGGAGAAGGAGAAGGCCGACGCCGGCCGGGCGCTCGCGATGCGCCGCTTCGCCGGTCTGCCCACCGGAATGACGGAGGCGGATCGGCGTCGCTACTGGGCGGCGGTGGAGGTGCCGTACCGGCCCTTCTACGCGTACGAGGAGACGTTGGCGACCTTCGGCGACACGCCGGGCTCGCCCACATCCCTGCTGGCGGCGTTCGAGACGCTGACCGCGCAGTTGACCAACGGCGAGGTGCACGCGATGCCGCCGATGGACGAGTCGGTGCGCGAGCGGGAGAAGGCCCGCTTCCGGCGTCGCCACAAGCTCCCCGACGACGACCTCATGCTCCGCTACGCACCGGAGGACGCGGTCTGGGCGGAGTGGATCGAGCGGGTGCTCAGCTCGGCTGAGATACGCGTCGTCGACGGAACCCGGCCGATCGAGAGCGGCGCCCGCCCGCCGGCCCGTACGCTGACCATCCTCTCCTCGGCCTACGTGGCCCTGCCCCCCGCCGCGTTGCCGCCGCGGGACCCGACCGCCGACACCACTCCGCTCGCGGTCTACGTGAGCGATCTGCGGCCACTCGCGGAGTTCGCGGTGGCCTCCTCCACCCAACTGGTCAACATCACCGCGGCGACCGCCGCCGAGCGGCTACTGCGGCTGGTGGGGGGCCCGTTACCGCTGCGCCTCGAGGGCCAAGCGGACGGCGGCCTGCGTTTCCCGGCCGCCGAGCCGGCCGTCTTCGAGGCCCCGAACCGCAACGCGCGGTTCACCGGACGGGAGAATGAGCTGGCCCTCCTGCGCCGACACCTGACCGGACCGGTTGCCTTGCCGGTCGCGTTGCAGGGGATGGGTGGCGTCGGCAAGACCGAACTCGCCCTGGAATACGCGCACCGGTTCAAGTCCGCCTACGACGCGGTGTGGTGGATCTCCGCTGGCGCGACGGAGTCGATCGGCGCCGACGTGGAGAGGTCGCTGGCGGCCTTCGCCGACCGGCTCGGCGTCGGCGGCAACCCGGACCAGGCGGACAACGCACGCGCGGTGCTGGAGGCGCTCGGGCGCGGTGAGCCCAGGCGGTGGCTGTTGGTGATCGACAACGCCGAGGAGATGGCCCCGTTCGAGCGCTTCCTGCCGCGCGGTGGGCACGTGCTGCTCACCTCTCGCAACCAACTCTGGGGGGATCGGGCCACGCTGATCCAGGTCGACGTCTTCGCCCGTAAGGAGAGCGTCGCCCACCTGCAACGTCGGGTCCCCACCCTCACCGAGCAGGAGGCGGACCGGATCGCCGACGCGCTCGGGGACCTGGCGGTCGCGGTGGCCACGGCCGGCGCCTACCTGGCGGACACCGGTACCTCGGTCGACGCGTACCTGGAGCAGATCGAGCGGCAAGGTCCCAGCGCCCTCTCCGTGGAGGCCACCTGGGATCTTTCGTTGGCGCGGCTGCGCGCCCAGTTCCCGGCGGCGTACCGGCTGTTGCAGCTCTGCTCGGTGCTGGCCCCCGAAATAGACCTGGGTCTGTTGTACAACGACGAGATGGTGAAGACACTGGCACCGTTCGATCCCGCGGTGTCGGAACCCATGATGATCGGACGGCTGGTCCAGCGGATCAACCGGTCGGCGCTACTCACGATGAACATGTCCGAGCAACGGATCCTGGTGCACCGGTTGCTCCAGGCCGTGGTCCGGGGCGGAATGACCCCGGACGAGGTCGCCGACACCCGACACAGGGCGCACCTGGTGCTGGGCAAGGCGTGGCCCGGCGGTGACGCCGACGATCCGCGTACCTGGGACAGGTTCCGCAGGCTCTGGCCGCACATCGAGGCCTCCGGCGCGATGGGCAGCAAGGACGAGTCGGTCCGGGAGCTGATGATCGACCGGGTGCGGTATCTCTGGCGTCAGGGAGAACTCGACGCGGCGAACGCGTTCGCCAAGGAGGTCGACGGGGTCTGGTCGAAGCGGCGGGATCGCCTCTACGGCACCGAGGAGCTCGCCACGTTGCGTCGGCAGTTGCTGCACCTGCGCTTCAACCGTGCGAACGTGCTGCGGGCGCTGGCCCACTACGTCGAGGCCCACAAACTGGACCAGGAGACTCACGAAGCGCAACGGGAGCTGCTGGGTGACAGGCATTCGCACACCCTGATGACCGCCGGCAGCCTGGGTGCCGATCTGCGGGCCCTCGGCCGCTACACCGACGCGATCGAGCGTGATCAGGAGACCTACGACGCGTGGAGTGAGGAGTTCGGCGAATACCATCCGCGCACGCTCTTCGCTGCCAACAACCTCGCACACTCCTATCGCCTGGTGGGCGACTTCCGCTCGGCGCGCAGTCGGGACGAGGCGGTGTTCCAGCTCCGCCGGCAGGTGCTCGGCCCGGAACATCCGTACACGGTGCACTCGGCCGCGCAGCTGGCACGCGACCTGCGGGAGGCCGGTGAGTACGCCAACTCGGCCAAGATGCTGCGCACGGTGCACGAACAACTCGCCAGCCTCAAGGAGATCGGCAGCGAGGCGGGGGACACGCTGAACGCTCAGGTCAGTCTCGCGGTGTCGCTGCGGAGCGCGGGCCAGTTGGCGGAGGCAGCCGGACTGCTCGACGCGGCGTACCCGGTGCTCGAGGAGAAGTTCGGGCGGGACAATCCCGAAACGCTGATCTGCCAGGCGGCGCTGGTCGCGAATCTGCTGGCACTCGGCGAAACCGAACGCGCGGTGGCCGAGGCGACGCAGGTGGCAACGATCTACGAGCAGCGGCTCGGGGCCACCCATCCGCACACCCTTGGCGCGCTCAGCAACCTCGCCGCGGCGCAGCGGGCCGTAGGCCGGGCCGCGGAGGCCCGCGCGACGGCCGAACGGGCGGCCGGTGCCCTACGCGAGGTGCTCGGCCCGGAGCACCCGCACACCCTCGCCGCTGAGGAGAACCTCGGCATCTGCCTCGCCGAGGAGGGGGACCGGGACGCCGCGCTCGATCGGCTCCGCGCAACCGCCGAGCGTTGGCTGGCCGCGTCCGGTTCGCGCCATCCGGACGCCCTGCGTTGCCAGGCCAACCTGGCGCTCGTCCTGCGCGAGAACGTGGGCGACCGGCCCCCGACGGCCACCGCCCCGGTCGTCTCGTTGGGTGAGGTCGTCGGGGCCGACCACCCGGGCGTGCGGGCGCTGCGGGACGGGCACCTGGTCGCCCGAATCATCGACCCTCACCCGTTCTAGCCCGCACGACACCAGGCCCGGCCCACCGCGTCCCCACGGAGCATGCCGATGAAGAACGATCGCGAAGGCCAGGTCGTCACCTTCTACTCGTTCAGGGGTGGAACGGGTCGGACGATGGCGCTGGCAAACGTGGCCTGGATCCTGGCGGCCAGCGGCCGGCGGGTGCTGGTCGCCGACTGGGACCTCGAGTCACCCGGTCTGCACCGCTTCTTCCACCCGTTCCTCGACGCCGAGACGATCCAGGGCGCCAGCGGCGTGATCGACATGATCCGCGACTACGAGTGGGAGACCACCCGGGTCGACGACCGGCCGGACAGCTGGGTGGAGCAGTACGCCCGGGTCGGGCGGCACGCCTTCTCGCTGCGCTGGAACTTCCCCGGCGGCGGTGGCCTCGACTTTCTCTCCGCCGGCCGGCAGAACAGCGACTACGCCGTCTCGGTGAGCGGCCTGGACTGGGACAACTTCTACAACCGGCTGGGCGGGGCGCAGTTCTTCGAGGCGTTGCGGGCGGACATGAAGCGCCAGTACGACTTCACCCTGATCGACAGCCGGACGGGGCTGAGCGACGTTTCCGACATCTGCACCCTGCACCTGCCGGACACGCTGGTCGACTGCTTCACCCTCAGCGATCAGAGCATCGACGGTGCGGCTCGGGTGGCGAACTCGGTACGGGACCGGTACCGCCGGCGCGACATCCGGATACTGCCGGTGCCGATGCGGGTCGACCAGGCCGAGAGGGAGCGTGCCGATGCGGGTCGCCTGCTGGCCATGCGCCGGTTCGCCGGGTTGCCGGCGGGGATGACCGAGGCGGAACGACGGCGGTACTGGGCGACGGTCGAGGTCCCGTACCGGCCGTTCTACGCGTACGAGGAGAAACTGGCGACGTTTGGTGATCCGCCCGGTTCGCCGTCGTCCCTGCTGGCCGCGTTCGAGGCGTTGACCGGGATCCTCACCGACGGGGCGGTGACCGCGCTGCCAACGATGGACGAGTCGGTACGGGAGCGGTGCAACGCCCGCTTCCACCGACGCACCGAGGCGATCGACGACCAGGTCGTGCTCCGCTCCGCGCCGGAGGACGCCATCTGGGCCGAGTGGCTGGAGCGGGTGCTCAGCTCGGCCGGGCTGCGGGTGGTGGAGCCCACGGCCGCCGCCGGCGTCACCGCCCCGCGCACGCTGACAGTGGTCTCACCGGCCTACGTGGCGACGCCGTCCGGTGGTCTGCCCGACCGGCTCCCGAGCACCGGTCCCACCGCCCTGGCCGTGTACGTCGCCGATGTGCGTCCGCTGGCGGAGTTCCAGCCGCAGAGTTCCACCAACCTGGTCAACGTGAGTGCCGCGACCGCCGTGGAGCGGGTGTTGCGGCTGGTCGGCCGGCCGGTGCCGCCCTCGGCGGACGGCCCAGCGGGTGAGAGTGCCCGTTATCCCGGCACCGAGCCGTTGATCTTCAACGCTCCCGTCCGGAACGCCCGGTTCACCGGCCGGGAGGACGACCTGGCGCGGCTGCGCGCGCAGTTGCAGAGCGGGGGCAGCACCGTGGTGCTGCCGGTCGCCCTGCAGGGCATGGGCGGCGTCGGCAAGACGCAGGTGGCCCTGGAGTACGTGCACCGGTTCAAGGCCGCGTACGACGTGGTCTGGTGGGTCGTGGCGGACCCGCCGCAGTTCGTCGACACCGCCCTCGCCGACCTCGCCGGTCGCCTCGGCATCCTCGTCGGGCCGACCCTGCCCGACACGGTCCGGTCGGTGCTCCAGGTGCTCGGCCGTGGTGAGCCGTACGAGCGGTGGCTCGTCGTGTTCGACAACGCCGAAGAACTCGACCAGATCGAGCCCTTCCTGCCGCAGGGCCCCGGGCACGTCCTGCTGACCTCCCGTAACCGCGCCTGGGGTGACCGGGCAAACCCGATCCAGGTGGACGTCTTCAAGCGCACCGAGAGCGTCGCGCACCTCGCCCAGCGGGTGCCAACGATCAGCGCCGACGAGGCCGACCGGGTGGCCGAGGCGCTCGGTGACCTGCCGATCGCGGTGGCCGCGGCGGGCGCCTGGCTCGCCGACACCGGCACGTCGGTCGCCGACTACCTGCGGCAGATCGAGCGGCACGGCCCCACCGCCCTCTCCGTGGAGGCGACCTGGGACCTGTCGCTGAACCGGCTGCTCGGGCAGGCGCCCGCCGCGTACCGGCTGTTGCAGCTCTGCTCGGTGCTGGGCCCGGAGATCGCCCTCGAACTCATCTACAGCGACGAGATGGCGGCTGCTCTCGTGCCGTTCGACCCGTCGGTGTCGGAGCGGCTCGTGCGTGGCGCCCTGGTCCAGCAGATCAACCGCCTGGCACTGCTCAAACTCGACGTCCAGGGCGGTCGGGTTCAGGTGCACCGGCTGTTGCAGGCGGTGGTCCGTGACCGGATGACCGACGACGAGATCACCGCTGCCCGACACCAGGTGCACCTGGTGCTGACGGCGTCCCGGCCCCGTGGCGACGTGGACGACCCGACCACCTGGGCTCGCCTGCGCGTGCTCTGGCCGCACCTGAAGGTTTCCGAGGCGCTGACCTGCCCGGACGAGTCAGTGTGTCAGCTGCTGATCGACCGGGTTCGCTATCTGTGGCAGCGCGGCGGTCTGGACCTGGCTGACGAGCTCAGCCAGGAGGTGGACGAGATCTGGAGCGCTCGGCTCGGTGACACGGACGACGAGGCCGAGGCGTCGGCGCTGGGCCGCCAACTGCTGCACCTGCGGTTCAACCGGGCGAACATCCTGCGCAGCCGGGGTGGGTTCAACGAGGCCCGGGACCTGGACGAGGCGGTGCTCGCCGAGCAACTCCGGCTGTTGGGTCCGCTGCACCCGCACAGTCTGATGACCGCCGGCGGCCTCGGCGCTGACCTGCGGGCGCTCGGCCGCTACGCCGAGGCCCTGGAACGGGACCGGTCCACCTACGCCTCCTGGTTCCAGGTGTTCGGCGAGGACCACCCCCGGACGTTGAGCGCGGCCAACGACCTCGCCGTCTCGTACCGGCTGGTCGGCGACTACCGGTCGGCCCGTCGATGGGACGACGAGGTGCACCAGCGGCGCCGGCTGGTGCTCGGCCCCACCCACCCGGGCACCCTTGCTTCCGCCGTGCGGTTGGGCAGCGACCTGCGGGAAGCTGGCGAGTACGAGAGGTCGGCCACACTGCTACGTCTGGTGTACGACTCGTACTGCGAGGTGCTCGGGCCGGATGACGGCCAGAGTCTCACCGCCCAGGTCAGCCTGGCGGTGTCGCTGCACGCCTCCGGTCGGGGCAGCGAGGCCGCGCCGATGTTCGAGACGGCCCACCGCGAACTCGACGAACGCTTCGGGCCGGACAACCCGGACACGGTGGCGTGCCGGGCGAGCCGGGCGGCGAACCTGTTGGCCGTCGGCGACGCGGCCCGGGCGCTGACCGAGATGCTCGCGGTCCGAGAGGCGTATGAGGCGGGTCTCCGGCTCGGCCCGGAGCACCCGCAGACCCTGGTGACGCTGAACAACATCGCCGCCGCCGAGCGCGCACTCGGCCGCAGGTCGCAAGCCCGCGCGTCGGCTGCCCGGACGGCCGCTGAGTTGCGCAAGGTGCTCGGCCCCTACCACCCACACACCCTCGCCGCGGAGGTGAACCACGCGGTGTGTCTCGCCGAGGAGGATGACCGGGTGTCGGCGTCGGACCGGCTGCGGGAGACCGCCGCGCGGCTGTCGGAAGTGCTCGGCGCGGACCACCCCGACACGCTGCGCTGCCTCGGTGATCTCGCGTTGGTGTCGAGGCACGTCGGCGGCGGCGCTCCCGTGGCGGACCTCGGGGCGGTGGCGGATCGGCTGGCCGAGGTCATCGGCGAGGAGCACCCCAGCGTGCGGACCCTGCGCGCAGGGCGGCTCATCGTCCGGGTGATCGACCCGCACCTGTTCTGATCGAAGGCGCCAGTCGGGTCGGCGCGCCGGCCGGGGCCGTGGACCCTCACCACGGGTCGCCGGGCCAACGCCGCCGGACCGGACAATGCCGGTCGGACATCCCCCCGGAGCGGGCCGCTACCCTGGTAGCCCGAGGGGAAGGGGCACCAACAGGGTGGCTAGGACCTACAACGTCGTCACGTACGGCTGCCAGATGAACGTGCACGACTCCGAACGCATCTCCGGCCTGCTTGAGCAGGCGGGATATGAGCGTGCACCCGTTGGCGACGACACCCCGGACATCGTGGTCTTCAACACCTGCGCGGTGCGGGAGAACGCGGACAACCGGCTCTACGGCAACCTCGGTCGTCTGCGCCCGGTGAAGGACAAGCACCCCGGGATGCAGATCGCGGTCGGCGGCTGCCTCGCCCAGAAGGATCGGGGCGACATCGTCCGCAAGGCGCCCTGGGTGGACGTGGTCTTCGGCACCCACAACATCGGTGCGCTGCCGGTGCTGTTGGAGCGGGCCCGGCACAATGCCGCCGCCGAGGTGGAGATCCTGGAATCCCTCGACGTCTTCCCGTCCACGCTGCCCACCCGCCGCGAGTCCACGTACGCCGGCTGGGTGTCGATCTCGGTGGGCTGCAACAACACCTGCACGTTCTGCATCGTGCCGGCGCTGCGCGGCAAGGAGAAGGATCGCCGCCCCGGCGACATCCTCTCCGAGGTGCGCGCCCTTGTCGACGAGGGCGTGCTGGAGGTGACCCTGCTCGGGCAGAACGTCAACTCGTACGGCGTGGAGTTCGGCGACCGGTACGCGTTCGGCAAGCTGCTGCGAGCCTGCGGCGACATCGACGGGTTGGAGCGCGTCCGGTTCACCAGCCCGCACCCGAAGGACTTCACCGACGACGTGATCGCCGCGATGGCCGAGACGCCGAACGTCTGCCACTCGCTGCACATGCCGTTGCAGTCCGGCTCCGACGACGTGCTCCGGGCGATGCGCCGGTCCTACCGTTCCGAGCGCTACCTGGGGATCATCGAGAAGGTCCGCGCGGCGATGCCGGACGCGGCGATCACCACCGACATCATCGTCGGCTTCCCCGGTGAGACCGAGGCCGACTTCCAGCGCACCCTGGACGTGGTCCGGGAGGCCCGGTTCTCCTCGGCCTTCACCTTCCAGTACTCGAAGCGGCCCGGCACCCCCGCCGCGACCATGGACGATCAGCTGCCCAAGCAGGTGGTGCAGGAACGTTACGAGCGGTTGATCGCCTGCGTCGAGGAGATCACCTGGGCGGAGAACAAGCGCCTCGTCGGTGAGACCGTCGAGGTGCTGGTCGCGGTCGGCGAGGGCCGCAAGGACGAGCGGACCGGCCGGATGTCCGGCCGGGCCCGCGACGGTCGACTTGTGCACTTCGCGACCGAGACCGCCGACGGGGAGTCCCTCGCTGGTCAGATCCGGCCGGGGGACATCGTGCACACCACTGTCACGTACGCCGCTCCGCACCACCTGAACGCCGACGGTGCGCCGGTGGCGCACCGTCGCACCCGGGCCGGTGACGCGGCTGAGGCGGGTCGCTCCCCGCGTACCCCTGGGGTGTTGCTCGGTCTGCCGACGATCGGCGCACCGCCGGTCGTGGCTGCCCCCGCCGCTGGCTGCGCCGCGCACTGACCGCGGAGGGGCCCCTCGCCGAGGGGCCCCTCCGCGGTCAGACGGTGATCTTGCCGGCGCCGGCGCCCGCCGTCACGATGGACTTGACGTTGCTCGCGGTGTCCAGTTGGTACGAGTACGGGATGCTTTCCACGCTGCCGCCGGTCTGGCCGGTGGGCGAGTTGACGAAGTGGTTGTTGCGGGCGACCAGGCTGCCGGGGCCCGAGTCCCCCTCACCGAGGTGGTACGGGTCGTCGACGTTCTCGAAATAGTTGCCCTCGACGAGCACCCCGGCGTTCTCGGTGGACGCCACGCCGTAGCCGCCGTTGGCCCGGTAGTAGTTGTTGTACACGTGCACCGGGTTGCCGAAGCGCACCCGGGGGTTGCGCTGGTTGCTGCCGTCGAACCAGTTGTGGTGGTAGCTCACCCGCAGGTGACCGACGTCCTGGCTGGCGTTGTCGTCGCTGTGACCGAGCAGCATGGTCTTGTCGTGGCTGAAGACCCGGTTCCACGAGACGGTGACGAAGTCCGAGCCGCGCTTGATGTCGACGGCGCCGTCGTACCCGTTGCTGAAGCTGTTGTGGTCGATCCAGATGTTGGTGGCCGACTCCTGCACGTTGATCGCGTCGTCGTTCCAGCTACGGAAGGTCAGGTTGCGGATGATCACGTTGCGGTCGCCGCTGACGTTGAACCCGCAGCCGACGATGGTCGCGCCGTAGTTGCCGAGGATGGTCTTGTTGGACCGGACCCGCAGCATGCCGGAGCAGGTGATCGTCCCGGACACCCGGATCACCGCGGCGCCGGTCGCGTTCAGCGCGCTGGTCAGCGCCGAGGCGGTGGTGACGGTGGTGGTGGCCGCGTTGCCGCCACCGGTGGTGCCCCCGTTCTGGGTGGCCCACCCGACCAGGGCCGACGGCGGCTGCGTGCTGGGCGGGGGAGTGCTCGACGGCGGCGGGGTGGTCGGCGGCGGGGTGGTCGGCGTGGTGCTGCCGGTGCAGGCGACGTTGTTCAGGCTGAAGCTGCTCGGAGCCGGGTTGCTGGAGTTGTTCCAACTCGCGTTGAAGCCGAACGTGGCGCTGGCGTTGGTCGCCAGGTTGCCGTTGTAGTCCACGTTTGTCGCGGAGACCTGGCTGCCGCTCTGCGAGGCGGTGGCGCCCCACGCCTGGCTGACCTGCTGACCGGCCCCGTACGACCAGCGCAGCGTCCACCCGGAGACCGGGTCGCCGAGGTTGGTGACTGTGACGTTGCCGGTGAATCCGCCCGGCCACTGGCTGGCGACCGAGTAGGCCACCTGGCAGCCGGCGGCCGCCTGGGCGGACACGGAGGTCAACAGCCCGGCGGTGACCAGTGTGGCGGTGGCTGCGGCAGTGGTGGCGATCAGCGTCATTCGACGCCGTCCTGTGCGCATGCTGCTTCCTTTCGGTGAGGCGGACGGAGGTGTCGCGACGCCCATGCCCGTGGGCGGCGAATCTCGGCCGGGACCAGTGGTCCTCGGGCCCGCCAGTGCAGGTTCGTGAAGGAAAGCGGCTCCCGCGCTCGCGCTCACTAACGAAGAGGCAAGCGCTTTCCCGATCAGAACATAGAAGAGTCTGAATGTAAATGGCCGGGACGGCCGATGCGTTGCGCACCGGCCGTCCCGGCAGCAGCGCACCGGCCGTCCCGGTGGATCAGCAGCTGGTGCCGCTGAGTTTCACAGTGCCCGGCGCGCTGGCCGTGCCGTTGGCGGTGAAGCCCACGGTGACCGACCCGCCCGCCGGGAGGGACGGAGCGTGGTTCGGAGCCGCCGCGGTGACCGTCGTACCGGACTGCGTGACTGTGGCGTTCCAGCCACTGCCCACCGTCACCCCGGCTGGCCAACTCCAGGTGACCGACCACGGGTTCACCGCGCCCGAGCCGGTGTTCTTCACTGTCAACTCGCCCTGGAAGCCGCCCTGCCAGGCGTTGACCTGCCGGTAGGTGGCCGTGCAGGCGCCGGCCGGCGGGTCCGTCGGCCCACCGGTCGGCGGCCCGCTGGTGCCGCCACCGGACGGCGCGATCAGGTACGGCTGGAGGATCGCCTGCTTGGCGGTGTTGACGTTCGTCCAGTCGTCAAGCGCGATACCGCCGGTGTCACCCGAGTTGGGGTTCCACGACCAGTAGGTGAAGGACATCCCGGTCACACCGGTCCCGGTGTACGCCATCAGCTTCTCCAGCCACACCTTGTCCTTCGGATCGACCAGGGTGCTGCCGAACTCGCCCATCATGATCGGGGCGATGTTCTGCTTGTAGAGGTAACCGAAGTACTTGTCCCAGATGGCCGGCATGTTCGCCGGGTAGTCCGGGGCGTCGAACCAGGTCTGCCGGTACACCGAGGTGGCGTACTCGTGCGGCGAGTAGACCAACCGGTTCGCCACGCTCAGCCGGACCGGGAACTGACCCGCCTTCGACAGGTTGCCGCCCCACCAACCGCAGTCCTCGTCGTTGCTGGTGTCGCCGTCCCAGACGTTGGAGAGGCCACCGCTCGGGCAGCTCACCCCCTCCACGAAGATCAACCAGTTGGGCTGGACACCGAGGATGGCGTTCCCGGCCCGCTCGGCGGCGAGCCGCCAGTCCCGGGTGGTGTCGCCACAGCCCCAGCACGCGCCGGTGGCCGCCGGGTTGGTGCCCTCCGCGTGCGGCTCGTTGTGCAGGTCGGCACCGATCACCGTCGGGTTGCCCGCGTACCGCTGGGCGAGCATCTTCCAGTCGTTGATCCAGGTCGCCTCGGAGACCGTCGATGTGTACCAGAGCGGCGACTGCCCGGCCGCCGTCGGCCGGTGCCGGTCCAGGATGATCCGCATGCCCTTGCTGCCGGCGTAGTCGATCACCTTGTCCAGGATCTGCAACGGCGACAGCCCGATCAGGTCCGGGTTGACGAAGTCGTTGATCCCACTGGCGGTCGCACCCGGCTTCAGCGCGTCGTTCGAGTACGGCACCCGCAACGTGTTGTAACCCAGCCGGGCCATCGTGTCGAGCTGTCCCCGCCACGGGTTGTTCGACCACAGCCCGTGGAAGGTCTTGTTGTCGGTCTCCATGCCGAACCAGTTGATGCCGGTCAACCGGACCGTCGCACCGGTGCTGTCCACGATCTGGTTGCCACTGGTATGCAGATAACCCGTGCCGGTGCCGGCGGCCACGGCCGGGCTGGTGCTGACGGCGGCGGCGAGGAACACGCCAGCCGCGACGGTGACGAGCGCGGTGAGCGCGCCGCCGAGAGCCTTGGGACGGAACAATTCGAGCTCCACTTCGGAGGTCCGGCGCCGTCCATGAACGACGCCGGCGGGCGGCCGTCCGCACGTCACGGTCCCCCAGGGGTACGCGGACAGTGCGCGACGGCCCATGTCACGCGGACGTGGTCACCCGCGGAAGCTCACCGGCGACCCTCGACGGCGGATGTTCCGCCTTCGTCGCCCTCGCGCCGGTGGCCCTACCTGGCTCCGTCGCTCATTCTGATCAGCCCACGTCAATGCGTCAACCTGCCCCGTCGCGCCGTCGCGCTCGTATCCCGCCGGCCGGTTCCCCCGCGCTCGCGCGGCCCGCACGGCCCGTGCGCCACCCGACACCCACACCCCGCCCGTCCCGTGCGCCATACCCACACCCCGCGCCCCACGCCCGCTGCCCTTTGCGCCGCGCCCCTGCATGATCGCGCTGGAACATGGATGTAGTTGCATCCCGGCGCTTCGTGGCCACTACATCCAGGATCGAGCGTGACCTTGACGGCCGCAGGCGCCCAACACCCGTCCCGGTAGCTCGGGGACGGTGTTCGTCGTCAAGATCCGCGCAGAATCAGGGATGTTGCTGTCTCTCGCGCGCCGGAGGCAGCAACATCCGGGAAGGTGCGTAGATCTTGCTGCGTGCGGCGCGAAGGGCGAGGACCGAGGGCCGCGGGCGCGTGAGGCGGCGTGCGGGCGTTCGAGGACGTGAGGGTCGACACGCGGAAGCCCCCGGTCCCGAGCGGGACCGGGGGCTCCGGACGTCGTCAGCTCAGCCGGCCTGCTCGGCGAGTTGGAGGAACTGCCGCTTGGAGGCGAGGGCCTGCTCAGCCTCCTTGATCCGGCGTGCGTCCCCGGCGCTCTGCGCCCGGGCCAGCCGGTCCTCGGCCTCCGCCACCTGCGCCCGCATCTGGGCGAGCAGCGGGTTGTCCTCCTTGGTGGTGCGGCGCCACGCCGAGTCCATCACGTCACGGACCTTGTCGTCGATGACGCGCAGTCGACGCTCCAGCCCGGCGGCCGCCTCGCGGGGGACCCGACCGGCCTCGTGCCACTGGGCCTGGATCTCCCGCAGCTTGGCCTGGGCGCCCTTCGGGTCGGCGTCGATGTCCAACGCCTCGGCCTCGGCGAGCAGGGCCTGCTTGCGCTCCAGGTTGCCGCGCTGCTCGTTGTCCCGCGCGGAGAAGACCTCGCTGCGCCGGCTGAAGAAGGCGTCCTGCGCTCCCCGGAACCGTTCCCAGAGCTTCTGCTCGGCCTCCTTGGAGGCGCGCGGAGCGGCCTTCCACTGGGTCATCAGGTCTTTGAGCTGGTTGGCGGTGGCGGCCCAGTCGGTGGAGTCCGCGAGCTTCTCCGCTTCGGCGACCAACTCCTCCTTGGCGGTCTGGGCCTGCTTGCGCTGCGAGTCCAGGGAGGCGAAGTGGGCGCCACGGCGGCGGGTGAAGCCGTCCCGGGCGGCGGCGAACCGCTTCCACAGCTCACCGTCGGCCTTCTTGTCGACCCCGCGGATGGTCTTCCACTCGTCGAGGATCTCCTTGAGCCGGTCCCCGGCGGTCTTCCACCCGGTGGATTCGGCGGCCAGCTTCTCGGCCTCCTCGACCAGCGCGGTCTTGCGGGCCAGGGCCTCGCCGCGAGCGGCGTCCCGGGCGGCGCGCGCTTCGCCGGCCTTCTCCTCGGCGAGGGTCGCCAGCTTGTCCAGCCGGGTGGCCAGCGCGTCGATGTCGCCGACCACGTTGGCCTCGGGCAGCGAGGCACGGATCCGCCGGATCGTGCTCAACGAGTGCCCGGCGTCCGCCGCACCCGACTTGAGTCGCGCCTCGGTCAGGTCCACCTCGGTCACCAGGTCGGCGAAGCGACGTGCGAAGTGAGCCAGGCCCTCCTCCGGTGCTCCCGCCTGCCAGGATCCGACCACCCGCTCCCCCTCGGTGGTCTTGACGTACACGGTGCCGTCCGCGTCCACCCGTCCGAAGGCAGTCCAGTCGCTCATGTGCCCATCCTCGTTCTCCCGGCGTCGAGGGATCAATCCCCCGTCGCCGCCACGGCGCAGCCAAGTTGCTTCCGGCATTGTCACAGGTCCGACCCGGTCCGCGTCGAGCGCCTATCGCCGACCGTGACCATACGGTGTCCTAGGGGCCGAATGACCGGATCGGCGCGGAGACGCACCGGGGTTTCCCGCTACGGTGGACGCGTGCCACTGGTCGCCGCCGCTGTCTGCCCGCATCCGCCCCTGCTCGTGCCCGAGGTGGCTGGCTCCGCGGCCCCGGAGCTGGACGATCTGCGGGCGGCCTGTGACACCGCCTTACGCCGGCTGTTGGCCACCGATCCGGACATTGTGGTGCTGTTGGGCACCGGCCCGGTGACCGGCGCGATCCGCACCCCGGCGACCGGCTCCCTCCAGCCCTGGGGTGTCGACGTGGACGTGCCGCTGGTGCCAGGCCAACCGGACCGGGGCGCGGTGTTGCCGTTGAGTTTGACCATCGGCGCGTGGCTGCTGGCCCGTCACGACACCCGACCGCCGGTGACCGCCGTGCAGGTGGCCGCCGATGCCGGCCTGGCCGAGCTGGCCGCGCTCGCCGACGAGGTCGGCGCCGCCGGTGACCGGGTGGCATCGCTGGTGCTCGGGGACGGGTCGGCCTGCCGGGGAGAGAAAGCGCCCGGGTACGACGACGCGCGCGCCCTCCCGTACGACCAGGGGGTTGCCGCGGCGCTGGCCGACGCGGACCTGGACGCCCTGCTCGCCCTCGACCCGGTGGTGTCGGCCGAGCTGAAGGCCGCCGGTCGCGCCCCCTGGCAGGTGCTCGCCGGCGCGGCCCGCGCGGCCGGTGGTGGGTGGCGCGGCGAGTTGCTGCACGACTCCGCCCCCTACGGGGTGGCCTACTTCGTGGCGTCCTGGGAGCGGGTGTGACAGGCATGGTCGTCGCGGTGGTCGGCCCGACGGCGGCCGGCAAGTCGGCGCTGAGCATCGCGTTGGCGCACGCCCTGGACGGTGAGGTGGTCAATGCCGACTCGATGCAGCTCTACCGGGGCATGGACATCGGCACCGCCAAGCTGACAGTCGCCGAGCGGGACGGCGTGCCGCATCACCTGCTGGACATCTGGGAGGTCACCGAGCCGGCGAGTGTCGCGCAGTACCAGCGACTGGCCCGCGCGGCGGTGGACGACATCCTGTCCCGGGGGCGGGTGCCGCTGCTGGTCGGTGGCTCCGGGTTGTACGTGCGGGCGGTGCTGGAGCGCTTCGAGTTCCCCGGCACCGACGCGGCGCTGCGGGAGCGGCTGGAACGGGAGTTGGCCGAGGTCGGCCCGGCCCCGCTGTACGCCCGGCTGCGCGCCGCCGACCCGGTCGCCGCCGAGGGCATCCTGCCCGGCAACGGCCGGCGGATCGTGCGGGCCCTGGAGGTGATCGAGCTCACCGGCGCGCCGTTCGCCGCCTCGCTGCCGCAGCCCACGCCGTACTACCCGTCGGTGCAGCTCGGCGTCGACCTGGACACCGCAGTGCTGGACGAGCGGATCGCCCTGCGGGTCGACCGCATGTGGGCCGACGGTCTGGTGTCGGAGACCCGGGAGCTGGTCGCACGCGGGCTGCCGGAGGGGCGGACGGCGAGCCGGGCGCTGGGCTACCAGCAGGTGCTGCGCCTGCTCGCCGGTGAGCTGACCGAGGCGCAGGCGCACGACGAGACGGTCCGGGCGACCCGGCGCTTCGTCCGCCGGCAGCGGTCCTGGTTCCGGCGTGACCCGCGGATCCACTGGCTGGACTCGACGACCCCGGACCTGATCGGGGCCGCCCTGCGTCTGGTGCCGGCGGCTGCGCGATGATGGGGCTGTGGAGTTCACCAAGGGCCACGGCACCGGCAACGACTTCGTCCTCCTTCCCGACCCGGACGGTCAGCTCAACCTGACCCCGGAGCTGGTCGCGGCGCTCTGTGACCGGCGTCGGGGCATCGGCGCGGACGGCGTGCTGCGGGTGGTCCGCGCGGCCAAGCATCCAGACGGCGCGGGTTTGGCCGGCGAGGCCGAGTGGTTCATGGACTACTGGAACGCCGACGGCTCGTTCGCCGAGATGTGCGGCAACGGCGCCCGGGTCTTCGTGCGCTACCTGCTCGACACCGGGTTGGCCACGCCCGCCGGCGCGGCGCTGCCGGTGGCCACCCGGGCCGGCGTCGTGCGCGCGCTGGTCGAGGGCGACGCCGTGTCGGTCGAGATGCGCCGACCCCAGGTGTACGACAGCTCCGCCGCCACCCTCGGCGGGCTGACCCTGGCCGGTGCGGTGGTGGACGTCGGCAACCCGCACCTGGTCTGCGTGCTGCCGGCCGGCGTGGATTTGTCGGCGTTGGACCTGACCGTCGCGCCCGGGTTCGACCCGTCGGTCTTCCCGAGCGGGGTGAACGTGGAGTTCATCGTGGCGGGCGACCCGGTCGACGGCACCGACGAACATTCCCTGATGCGGGTGTACGAGCGCGGCAGCGCCGAGACCCTGTCCTGCGGCACCGGTGCCTGCGCGGTGGGTGCGGTGGCGCTGCGCGACGCCGGCCGGGACACCGGCGTGGTCGCGGTCGACGTGCCCGGCGGCCGCCTGACGGTCACGGTGACCGAGACGTCCTGCTGGCTCTCCGGCCCCGCCGTCCTGGTGGCAACCGGCGAACTGAACCCAACAGTGCTCCGCCCCTAACACGCCCCCGCCCGCGCCCCCCGACCCACTCGTGTTGATCAAGAGGTTTGCGTCAAGTTTCGCGTAGTTCCTGACGCAAACCTCTTGATCAACGGCGTGGCCGGTGGGTCGTTGGCGCTTTACGGGGTGGCGCTGGCGTTTGCCGCGATCTCGGGGAGGTCGGCGGGGCCGGGGTCGGCGGCCGGGAGCGGGCTGGGGTTGTGCGCGGCGGCGCGCACGGCGGCGGCGACCGCCGGGGCGACCCGGGAGTCGAAGACGCTCGGCACGATCACCGTAGGGTTGATCTTCTCTTCGCCGACCACGTCCGCGATGGCCCGGGCGGCCGCGATGGCCATCTCCTCGGTGAACTCCTCGGCGTGGGCGTCCAGCATGCCCCGGAACACCCCGGGGAACGCGAGCACGTTGTTGATCTGGTTCGGCTGGTCCGAGCGGCCGGTGGCGACCACGGCGGCGTGCTTGCGCGCCTCCCGCGGGTCGACCTCCGGGTCCGGGTTCGCGAGGGCGAAGACGATCGAGTCCTTCGCCATCTGCGCGATGTCGTCGCCGGTGAGCAGGTTCGGCGCGCTGACCCCGATGAACACGTCGGCGCCGCGGATCGCGCCGGGCAGGTCGCCGGAGTAGTTCTCCTTGTTGGTGTTCTCCGCCAGCCACTGCCACGCCGAGTTGAGCCCGGTCAGCCCGCGGTGCAGGGCACCCTCCCGGTCGTACGCGATGATGTCGCCGACACCCTGGCGCAGCAGCAGCTTCATGATCGCGGTGCCGGCCGCGCCGGCTCCGGAGACGACCACCCGGACATCCTCGAGCCGCTTGCCCACCACCCGCAGCGCGTTGGTCAGCGCGGCCAGCACGCAGATCGCGGTGCCGTGCTGATCGTCGTGGAAGACCGGGATGTCCAGCGCCTCGCGCAGCCGGGCCTCGATCTCGAAGCAGCGCGGCGCGGCGATGTCCTCCAGGTTGATGCCGCCGTAGGCCGGCGCGATCGCCTTGACGATCTGCACGATCTCGTCGGTGTCCTGGGTGTCCAGCACCACCGGCCAGGCGTCCACCCCGCCGAAGCGCTTGAACAGCGCGGCCTTGCCCTCCATCACCGGCAGCGACGCGGCCGGGCCGAGGTTGCCCAGGCCGAGCACCGCCGAGCCGTCGCTGACCACAGCGACGGTATTGCGCTTGATGGTCAGTCGCCGCGCGTCGGCAGGGTTCTCGGCGATCGCCATGCAGACCCGGGCCACCCCAGGGGTGTACGCGCGGGACAGTTCGTCGCGGTTGCGCAGCGCGACCTTCGAGGTCACCTCGATCTTGCCGCCCAGGTGCAGCAGGAACGTCCGGTCCGACACCTTGCGCACGTCCACGCCGTCCAGCGCGGTCAGCGCGTCGACCACCTGGTCGGCATGACCAGCGTCGGCGGTGTCGCAGGTCAGGTCGACGATCACATGGGTCGGGTCCGAGTCCACCACGTCCAGCGCCGTGACGATCGCCCCGGCCTCGCCGACGGAGGTGGTGAGCCGGCCGATCGAGGAGGCGTCCGCGGTCACGGCGATCCGGATGGTGATCGAAAATCCGGCGCTGGGCAGTCGGGTGATGGCCACGGGATCCCTCCGTAACGGCTGTGCGGCCGATCGGCCGCCGCCCGCATTTCTACCGGGTTGTCGCGGCCGACCAGCATTCGCCCCCACTTTTGGCGAGCTTCACCATGGGCATATAGCAGGTGCGTTCGGCGTTGTGGCATGTCAGGATTACGTTCTACTTATCAAAACGGACAGGAGAACCGCTTGCGAGACCAGGAGAGCTTTGTCCCCGTCGAGGACGAGCTCGACGACGTCACCACCGGCGAGATGGAGCTGTCGGAGCGGCAGTCCCTCCGACGCGTCCCGGGCCTGTCAACCGAGCTCACCGACGTCACCGAGGTGGAATACCGCCAGCTGCGGCTGGAGCGGGTCGTCCTGGTGGGCGTCTGGACCGAAGGCACCGTCACCGACGCGGAAAACTCGCTGACCGAGCTTGCCGCGCTGGCCGAGACCGCCGGTTCGCAGGTGCTCGAAGGGCTCATCCAGCGTCGTACCCGACCCGACCCGGCCACGTACATCGGCCGTGGCAAGGTCGACGATCTTGGCGCGGTGGTGCTCTCCACCGGTGCCGACACGGTCATCTGTGACGGTGAGCTGTCCCCGTCGCAGCTGCGCAACCTGGAGCAGCGCACCAAGGTCAAGGTCGTCGACCGCACCGCGCTGATCCTCGACATCTTCGCCCAGCACGCCAAGAGCAAGGAAGGTAAGGCGCAGGTCGAGCTGGCCCAGCTCCAATACCTGCTGCCCCGACTGCGCGGTTGGGGTGAGACGCTCTCCCGGCAGACCGGTGGTTCCGGCCGGGGCGGCGGCGCCGGCGGCGGTGTGGGTGTTCGTGGTCCCGGTGAGACCAAGCTGGAGACCGACCGGCGGCGCATCCGTCACCGCATCTCCCGGCTCCGTCGCGAGATCAAGAGCATGAAGACGGTACGCGTGACCAAGCGCGCCCGGCGTTCCCGCAACGCCGTTCCCGCGGTGGCCATCGCCGGCTACACCAACGCCGGCAAGTCCAGCCTGCTCAACCGCCTGACCGGCGCGGGCGTGCTGGTGGAGAACGCGCTGTTCGCCACGCTGGACCCGACGACCCGCAAGGCCACCGCCTCGGACGGGCGGCTCTACACCCTCTCCGACACGGTCGGCTTCGTCCGGCACCTCCCGCACCAGATCGTCGAGGCGTTCCGCTCGACGCTGGAGGAGGTCGCGGAGGCGGATCTGGTGGTGCACGTCGTCGACGGCACCCACCCGGATCCGGAGGAGCAGGTCCGGGCGGTCCACGCGGTGCTCGCCGAGGTCAGCGCGGACCGGCTCCCCGAGCTGTTGGTGGTCAACAAGACCGACGCGGCCGACGAGGAGACTCTGCTGCGGCTCAAGCGGCTCTGGCCGGACGCGATCTTCGTGTCCGCGCACTCCGGGCGGGGCATGGACGAGCTGCGCACGGCGATCGAGGAGCGGCTGCCCAGCCCGGCCGTGGAGGTCCGGGCCGTGCTGCCGTACGACCGGGGCGACCTGGTGGCGCGGGCGCACCGCACGGGTGAGGTGCTCAGCACGTCGCACCTGCCGGAGGGCACCCTGCTGCACGTCCGCGTTGGTGCGGAGCTGGCGGCGGAGTTGATGGCGTTCGACGTGGAGCGGCAGGGGCAGGCGGCCGGCAGCCGGTCCTGAGCGGCCACGGCGTCATCCATCGGAAACGCGTGGCATGCGACACTGGCCGAATGCGCCGCGTTGTTTCCTCGGTCACGGTTGCCCTCGGCCTGCTCGGGGCAACCGTGGCGCTCGCCGGAGTCGCCGCAGCGGCTCCCGCCCCTGGGGCGTCCGGGCCGCCCGCCGCGAACCCTGGTCAGAAGCGATGCACGATCACCGACGAGCGCCTACGGGAGCTGTCCGGGCTGGTCGCCACCAAGAGTGGCTACATCGTCATCAACGACGGCACCGACGTCGCGGCGCGCAAGCGGGTGTTCTTCCTCGACAGCAAGTGCAAGATCTCGAAGGAGCCGGTCCGCTACTCGGGGCAGGGTCCGTTCGACACCGAGGATCTCGCCCTGTCCAAGGACGGCCGCACCCTCTGGATCGCCGACACCGGTGACAACCCCGACTCGAAGGAGCGCCGCAGCCGCGTCGCGCTCTGGTCGATGCCGGTCAGCGGCACCAAGCAGCCGACGTTGCACCGGCTCTCCTATCCCGAGACCAAACCGCACGACGCTGAGGCGTTGCTCATCGGCGACGACGGAAAGCCGCTGATCATCACCAAGGTGACCAGCGGTAAGGCCGAGATCTACACGCCGTCGGCGGCCCTCAAGAGCGGCGACACCGATCCGGTGCCGATGCGTAAGGCCGGCGAGCTCACGCTGCCGAAGACCCAGACGGAGAACACCCTCAACACGTTCGGCCGGATCGCCATCACCGGCGCATCCCGGGCACCGGACGGCTCCCGGGTGGTTCTGCGCACGTACGCGGACGCCTTCGAGTTCGACGTGACCGGTGGCGACATCGTGGCCGCGCTCACCACCGGCAAGCCGCGGGTGACGCCGCTGGCCGACCCGTTCGGCGAGGCCATCAGCTACACGTCGGACGGAAAGTCGTTCGTCACCGTCTCCGACGCGGGCCGGTTCACCGAAGACGAGCCGATCGACATCCTCGGCTACACCCCGTCCACGTCGACCGCCGTGCCACTGAGTGCCGAGGACGGCGCCAGGCCGGCCGCCTCGAAGTCCTGGACCGACGGGCTGAGCCTCGACGACATCACGTACCTGGTCGGGGCGGTCGGGCTGATCGGCCTTCTGTTGGTCGCCGCCGGAATCTTCGGCATCGTTCGCGCCCGCGGTCGGCCGTCGGCCGCTGACGCGTCCGACCCGTCGGAGCCGGACGGTGAGCCGTTCGGCCCGCGTGCGGGCCGTGCCGTCGACGGGTTCCCGGCCGACGATGACCGCAGGGGTGGTGTCTACGGGGGCGCCCCGGCCGGTGGCGCGGTCTACGGCGGTGGTGCGGGTCGCGGTGGCCCGGCCCCGGCGGGTGGTGCGGGTCGCGGTGGCCCGGCGGGTGGTGCCGTGTACGGCGGTGGCGGCCGGCCGGCCTCGGCTGACGGTGGCTACGGTGCGCCGCGACCGGACGGCGGCGGTGCTGGCGTTTACGGCGGCGGCGGACGTCCCCCGGCTGGCGGCGGTGGTCGTCCCCCTGCCAGTGGCGGTGGTCGTCCCCCTGCCAGTGGCGGTGGTCGTCCGCAGGGTGGCGGTGGCGGTCGTCCGCAGGGCGGTGGTGGCCGTCCTGGCGGGGGCGTCTACGGCGGCGATGGCGGTCAGCCCGGTCGCGCGGAGCCGCCCCGGCGTGGCGGGCAGGAGCCCGACTACCGGGGTCAGCGGCCCAGTCGGCGACGCGACGACGATGCGCCCGTCGACCCGTACGGGCAGTATCCCGGGGGCGGTCGCGGTCCCCGGGGCGACCGTTACTGATCGGCGCTGAGGCGCTCATTCGCCCTGACGAGCGGTGCGGGTGAGCGCTGTCGGCACCCACCCGCCGATCGGTCAGATCCGGCGTAGCACCGCCACGACCCGGCCCATGATGGTGGCGTCATCGCCGGGGATCGGGTCGAAGGCCGGGTTCTGCGGCATCAGCCAGACGTGCCCGTCGCGCCGCCGGTAGGTCTTCACTGTCGCCTCGCCGTCGAGCATGGCGGCCACGATCTCGCCGGAGTCGGCGGTCGGCTGCTGCCGGACGACCACCCAGTCGCCGTCGCAGATCGCCGCGTCGAGCATCGAGTCGCCCTTGACCTGGAGCATGAAGACCTCGCCCTCACCCACCAGCTCGCGGGGGAGCGGGAAGATGTCCTCCACGGCCTGCTCGGCGAGGATCGGCCCACCGGCGGCGATCCGACCGAGCATCGGCACGTACGCGGGGGTGGGCCGCTGTGCCCTCGACAGCTCGTCGTCGATCGCCTCGCTGGGGGCGCGGACGTCCACCGCGCGCGGCCGGTTCGGGTCGCGGCGGAGGAAGCCCTTCTTCTCCAGCTCCTTGAGCTGGTAGGCGACGCTGGACGGCGACACCAGGCCGACCGCCTCGCCGATCTCGCGGACGCTCGGCGGGTAGCCGTGGCGCTCCACCCAGTTGCGGATGAACTCCAGGATGCGGCGCTGGCGGGCGGTCAGGTCGACCGTCGCCGGGTCGGGGAAGGTGCTGACCACCGGGGTGACCGCGCGCACGGCGGGCTGGCCCGTCCGGCTGCGCGCGGCGCTGCGGCGTCGGGTGGCCGGGGGGCCCGCCTCGGTGATCTGCTGCGGGCTCTTCGGCCGGCTGGCCCGGTCCTCGGTCACGTCCGTCCTCCCTGGTCGGCGCTGGGGTGCCTCGTCGGCTCGTGGTGCGTGCGGTGATGCCACGTCGTTCATGACCGTATAGGTGAGATCAGTCATTTTCAAACATCTGTACGACCTCTCACCGGCGTGTCGGGGTGAAAAAGCGCTCCGGTCGTACGGATGTTCTGATAAATGGTACGTCAGGTAGCACTGGTGTTCGATCCTGGACCATTTTCCGGCCGTGTTCGGCCGGTTGGCCGGTAACCCGGGCGGCATCGTGACGTTGGGTCTTCGGGCGTTGTGCGGTGCGTGGATGACCGGATGGTCCGTGACGCGCCGGACACGCTGCCAACTTGACCCGGCTTCCCCAGCGACATACGGTCGACCCCTAGATGTAGTAGTGACACGGGCGTAAGTTGCCTACAGGTTGGGTCTGACTACCGACCGCACTCCCGTAACGTCGATCACGGCGGGCGTCGTCCGAGGATGGCACCGTCGCGGTGAGTCGTGCCCGGGGTGCCCGGGGTGTCCGGTGTGCTCGCAGTTGATCATTATTAGGAGGTGGGCGATGCGGTGTCCGTACTGCCGGCACGCTGACTCCCGGGTGGTCGACTCGCGGGAGGCCGACGACGGCCAGCTCATCCGACGGCGGCGGTCCTGCCCGGAGTGCGGCAAGCGGTTCACCACCGTCGAGGAGGCGGTCCTCGCGGTCGTCAAGCGCAGCGGGGTGACCGAGCCGTTCAGTCGCACGAAGATCATCGGCGGGGTGCGTAAGGCGTGCCAGGGCCGGCCGGTGGACGACGACTCACTCGCGCTGCTAGCGCAGCGGGTGGAGGAGACGGTCCGGGCCAAGGGGGCCGCCGAGATCCCCAGCCACGACGTGGGCCTGGCGATCCTGGGTCCGCTACGCGACCTGGACGAGATCGCCTACCTGCGGTTCGCCAGCGTCTACCGCTCGTTCGACTCGCTCGCCGACTTCGAGCGCGAGATCGAGACGTTGCGGGCCGCGGCGCGAGCCCGGGAGCAGGGCCGGGCCGATGCGGTTGAGGCCGCCGGCCGTACCAGCTGAGTCTTGACGGTTTTTCAAGAGATTGGGACGCGCGGTGGGTGACCGCGCAGACGAGGGGGGCGACGGCGTGACAACTAGCCGTTCACGAAGCAAGGCAGGCGCGGGGCTGAAGATCGAGCGGGTGTGGACGACCGAGGGGGTCCACCCGTACGACGAGGTCTCCTGGGAGCGCCGTGACGTCGTGATGACGAACTGGCGGGACGGCTCGATCAACTTCGAGCAGCGTGGGGTGGAGTTCCCGGAGTCGTGGAGCGTCAACGCGGCCAACATCGTCACCACCAAGTACTTCCGGGGAGCGGTGGGGACCCCGGAGCGGGAGTGGTCGCTCAAGCAGCTGATCGACCGGGTGGTCACCACCTACCGCACCGCGGGTGAGGAGTACGGCTACTTCGCCAGCCCGGCCGACGCCGAGGTGTTCGCGCACGAGCTGACCTGGATGCTGCTGAACCAGGTGTTCAGCTTCAACTCGCCGGTCTGGTTCAACGTCGGCACGCCGTCGCCGCAGCAGGTCAGCGCCTGCTTCATCCTGGCCGTCGACGACTCGATGGACTCGATCCTCGACTGGTACAAGGAGGAGGGGCTGATCTTCAAGGGCGGCTCCGGCTCCGGGGTCAACCTGTCGCGGATCCGCTCGTCCCGTGAGCTGCTCTCCTCCGGCGGCAACGCCTCCGGCCCGGTCAGCTTCATGCGCGGCGCGGACGCCTCGGCCGGCACCATCAAGTCCGGCGGCGCGACCCGCCGGGCGGCCAAGATGGTCATCCTCGACGTTGACCACCCGGACATCCAGGAGTTCGTGGTCACGAAGGCGCGCGAGGAAGACAAGATCCGCGCGCTGCGTGACGCCGGGTTCGACATGGACCTCGGCGGCTCCGACATCGTCAGCGTGCAGTACCAGAACGCCAACAACTCGGTCCGCGTCTCCGACGAGTTCATGACCGCGGTGGAGAACGACGGCGGGTTCGACCTGCGGGGTCGGCTCGACGGCTCGACCATCGAGACGGTCGAGGCGAAGAAGCTGTTCCGTTCCATCGCCCAGGCCGCCTGGGAGTGCGCCGACCCGGGCCTGCAGTACGACGACACGATCAACGACTGGCACACCTGCCCGGAGACCGGGCGGATCACCGCGTCGAACCCGTGCTCGGAGTACCTGCACCTGGACAACTCCTCGTGCAACCTGGCCTCGCTCAACCTGATGAAGTTCCTCCGTGCCGACGGTGGCTTCGAGGTGGAGAAGTTCGTCAAGTCCGTCGAGTTCGTCATCACCGCGATGGACATCTCGATCTGCTTCGCGGACTTCCCGACCGAGAAGATCGGTGAGACGTCCCGCGCCTACCGGCAGCTCGGCATCGGCTACGCCAACCTGGGCGCGCTGCTGATGGCCACCGGCCTGCCGTACGACTCGGACCAGGGCCGCTCGGTCGCCGCGTCGATCACGTCCCTGATGACCGGCACCGCCTACCGCCGCTCCGCCGAGCTGGCCGGCGTCGTCGGCCCCTACGACGGCTACGCCCGCAACGCCGAGCCGCACAAGCGGGTCATGCGCAAGCACGCGGCGGCCAACGACGAGATCAAGCCGACCAGCCCGGTGGCGACCGCGATCGTCCGCGAGGCGACCAAGCAGTGGACCCAGGGCAACAAGATCGGCGACAAGTTCGGTTGGCGCAACGCGCAAGCGAGCGTCCTCGCCCCGACCGGCACGATCGGCTTCATGATGGACTGCGACACGACCGGCGTGGAGCCGGACCTGGCGCTGGTCAAGTTCAAGAAGCTGGTTGGCGGCGGCTCGATGCAGATCGTCAACCAGACGGTGCCGCGCGCCCTGCGCAGCCTCGGCTATCCCGAGGAGCAGGTCGAGGCTATCGTCGAGCACATCGCCGACCACGGCCACGTGGTGGACGCCCCCGGTCTCAAGCCGGAGCACTACCCGGTCTTCGACTGCGCCATGGGGGAGCGGACGATCGCCCCGATGGGTCACGTGCGGATGATGGCGGCCATCCAGCCGTTCGTCTCCGGCGCCATCTCCAAGACGGTCAACATGCCGGAGGCGGCCACCGTCGAGGACGTCGAGAAGATCTACTTCGAGGGCTGGAAGCTCGGCCTCAAGGCGCTGGCGATCTACCGGGACAACTGCAAGGTCGGCCAGCCGCTCTCGGTGGCCAAGTCCAACAAGGTCACCGAGCCGGCCGCCGTCGAGACCGCAGCGGCCGCGCCGGCCACGGTCGAGAAGGTCATCGAGTACCGGCCGGTGCGTAAGCGCCTGCCGAAGAAGCGCCCGTCCGAGACGGTCAGCTTCTCCGTCGGGGGCGCCGAGGGCTACCTGACCGCGTCGTCCTACCCGGACGACGGCCTCGGCGAGGTCTTCCTGAAGATGTCCAAGCAGGGCTCGACCCTGGCCGGCGTGATGGACGCCTTCTCGGTGGCCATCAGCATCGGCCTCCAGTACGGCGTGCCGCTGGAGACGTTCGTCAGCAAGTTCACCAACATGCGCTTCGAGCCGGCCGGCATGACCGACGACCCGGACGTGCGGATGGCGGCCTCGGTGATGGACTACATCTTCCGTCGCCTGGCGCTGGACTTCCTGCCCTACGAGCGTCGCGCCGAGCTGGGCATCTTCACCGCCTCGGAGCGGGCCGCGCAGCTGCGGGCAGAGGCCGACGCGGAGGCCGCCGGAGTCACCGGCGCCGAGCTCACCGCGATGGCGTCGTCCGCGCCGGTGGAGACCCCGGCCAAGCCGGAGGCTGTCGCCCAGCCGGCCCAGGAGATGGCCGACGTGGCCGCCGCCAAGCCGGCTCCGAGCGTGGGTTCCAGCACCGAACTGCTGGAGGCCGTGATCGGCAAGGCCGCCGACGCGCCGCTCTGCTTCACCTGCGGTACGAAGATGCGCCCCGCCGGTAGCTGCTACGTCTGCGAGGGCTGCGGCTCCACCAGCGGCTGCAGCTGACGTACGCGAAACGCGGCGCTGCCCCGGCTTCCCTCACGGGAGGTCGGGGCAGCGCCGTTTTCAGTTGCTCGTCATGCCGCTGCCCACGGGCATGATCAAGTGATGATAAGTAGGTCAGAGACGCCCCTGGGACCTACTTATGATCACTTGATCATGACGGGTCCGTCGGTGCTCGGCTCAGGCAGACGCGACGGTAAAGTCGCCGTAAGTCCGATGCGCAGCGACTGAGGGCGGCGTAGAGCAGGGCGCAGGATCAGCGGTCTTCGTCGCCCTCGGTTGGGCGTGGTGGGCGGTTGTGCTTGGCCCACTCGTCCACCTCGTCCGCGTCCCAGACAGTCGTCCCGATCAGACGGGCCACCGGCTAAGGGAAGCCAGGGCGGCGGGTGATCTGCAGTACCCGCTGCCGCGACACGTTGAACAGGGCGGCCAGCTCGCCAGGCCCGTACAAGCGCGGTCGCTTCATTGCCTGATCGTAGGTGCGCTTTGCGGGGCCGGTCTTAACGGAACTGCGACAGCAACAAGTAGGCCGACCCACCGCATCCTCAGTTGCTTCTACTGCAAGCCCCACCCAGAGTCCACGGCACGCCTGCCACCTCGGGGCGGGGCTACCGAATGCTGCGTACGAACTCCGTCCATGCGCCTTTTGTGAAGCGAAGCGTCGAACCGCGGGGATTCTTGCTGTCGCGCACCGCGATGCTCGTATCCAGTTCGGCTACCTCGACGCATGCGCCGCCGTTGTTGTCGCTGTAGCTCGACTTGCGCCAGACCGGGCGTTCCGAGTTTTCCATGATCACTCTCTCAGGTCTGTTGCCGCTCCATGTCGTCCGCCATCCGCAGGATGAGCTTGCGCGACTCTACCGGCCCGAGAGCGGCTGCCCGGAGTCGGTCCCACAGCCGAGTGTAGGCGCGAACCGCGTCAGGCCGGTCAAGGTAGTCGGCGTCAGTGAAGGTCTCGACGTAGACCACGTCGGATGCCGCGTCATCACCGAAACGCAGGATGATGAAGCTGAACGAGGCCGTCTCGTAAGTCTGCGCGTCGAACGGGAACACCTGCAACGCGACGTTGGGCTGTTTGCTGACCTCCGCCAGGTGCAGGAGTTGGCGGCGCATCGTCGTCCCGTCGCCGATGCTTCGGCGGAGCGCTGACTCACTAAGGATGAAGTTCAGGTCGGGTCCATCGTTCTGTCGCAGAATCGACTGACGTTCCATGCGGACGGCAACCTGCCGGTCGACCTCATCGGTGGACGGGCGAGGATGGTCGATCGCGTTCATGGCGCGGATGTACGGCTCGATCTGGAGAACTCCGGGGATGACCTCCGGCTGGTACCAGCGGATCTCTGACGCGTCGCCTTCGAGGTCCAGGTACTGGCGGAACCAGTCCGGCGCTGCGTTCCGATAAGTGCTCCAGCGTCCGCGTTGCCGGCCTGCTCGTGCAAGGTCGCGTAGTGGCTCGGCTTCATCGCCCCGGATTCCGTACAGATCGAGCAACAGGTTCAGGTCGGTGAGCCGGATCCCCGACTGTCCAAGCTCGACCCTGCTGATCTTGCTTGCTGCTGCGTCGATGGCAGCCGCCGCCTCGTCCTGCGTCTTACCTGCAGCCTCACGTGCCCGTTTGAGAGCAAGGCCGAGGCGCCGTCGCTGGATGCGTGCCGAGTTTGAGGGCGCACCCGTGTCGTTGGCCCTCTACATGGGGTCCTACCCGGTCTGGGCGGCCGAGGACCTGACCTGGGTGCCCGCCGGGCTGCTGCACCGCCGTTTCCTGGGCTGGGTCCGGTGAGTCTGATCCGGCGGGGAGACGAGCGGTTCCACTACAGCGACAACTCGCACAAGTGGATCCCGCCGGACCCGGACTACGACCAGGAGGTCTGGGACGAGATGGTTCGGCAGCACCAGCTCCAGCACCTGGAGGAGATCTCCACACGCAGAAAGCCGGCCCGATCACTTGATGCTGAGTAGTTGTGGACGAGCCGCTCCGACTACTCAGCATCAAGTGATCTTGGCTATCGGGCTACTGGCTCGCGCGCTCGGCGGCGCGTACGGCGTTGCGGAACAGCATCGCGACGGTGGTCGGGCCGACCCCGCCGACCCGGGGCGTGATGGCGCCGGCGACCTCGGCGCACGCTTCGTCCACGTCCGGCAGGAGACGCCGGCCTTCATAGCGGACGCCGGCGCCGATGACGACGGCGCCGGGTTTGACGTGCTCAGGCTGCACGATCCGGGGTACGCCGGCGGCGGCGACGAGGATGTCGGCGCGGCGGGTGTAGCGGGCCCAGTCGGGAACACCCGTGTGGACGACGGTGACGGCGGCGTTGGCGGTGGGGCGCTTCTGGGCGAGCAGCATGGCCAGGGGGCGGCCGAGGGTGGCACCGCGGCCGAGGATCACGACCTCACGACCGGCGACGGGGATCTCGTAGTAGGCCAGGAGGGCTTCGATGCCGGCGGGGGTGCACGGCAGCGGACCGGGCAGGCCGACGGCGAGACGCCCCATGTTCAGCGGATGCATCCCGTCGACGTCCTTGTCCGGGTCGATGGTCTGCAGCGCCGCGTCGTAGTCCAGGTGCCCCGGCACGGGGTACTGCACGAGCAGCCCGTGCACGGCCGGGTCACTGTTGAATCGGGCAATGGCCTGGTGCAGCTCGGCCTGGGTGGCGGTGGCGGGCAGGTGCGCGTGCGGGGAGGCGAACCCGAGCGCGGCGGCCTGACGCTGCTTGATGGAGATGTAGCCGGCGCTGGCGTCGTCGTCGCCGACGAGGATGGTGGCGAGGCTCGGTGTGATGCCGCGGCTGCGGAGGCGGGCGGCTGCGTCGGCGGTCTCGGCCAGGACGGCTTCGGCGACGGGTGCACCCGGCAGGAGTCGGGCCGCGCCCGACGGGGTGTGGTTCTCGACGGTTGGGCTGGTCGTGGTCATGACGGTTCCTCGACGCGGGCGCCCAGGCGGTCGACGCCCGCGAGAGGCTCCCCGATGGTTCCACCATCCCCGTGCCGCCAGTCGCCGGTGCTTCGATAATGCCGCATCACCAGGGCGACTGCCCAGCTCGGGGTCGAGGCGGAGGCACCGCTCCAGCTACCCGGTCACTCGGTCGTCCAACGATCGTGGTGGATCACCGACGACACCGGACGTCGCTGGCGCCAGCCGTGCCGCTCCAGGTCCGGTGTCTGCTCCAAATGGGTGACCGGGCCGAGGCAGAGCCACGCCACCGGGCGGACGGTGGCCGGGATGCCGAGCAGGTCGCGCAGGAACGGCTCCCGGTAGAACGAAACCCAACCGACCCCGAGCTGCTCGGCGGTCGCGGCCAGCCACAGGTTCTGGATCGCCAGACAGACCGAGTAGAGGCCGGCGTCGGCGATCGCGTGCCGACCGAGCACGGCCGGTCCGCCCCGCTCCGGGTCGTACGTGACCACGACTGACATCGTCGACTCTCGTACGCCATCGATCTTGATCCGGGCGAAGCGTTCCGCCGCCGCACCCTCGAGAGTGGCCGCGAAGGTGTCCCGTTCCCGCTGCACGTGCCGGTGGAACTCCCGCCGCAGCTCGGGATCGCGGACCAGGATGAAGTCCCAGGGCTGGGAGAGGCCGACGCTCGGCGCGGCGTGCGCCGCCTTGAGGATCCGGTTCAACGTGTCGTCGGGGATCGGTGCCCCGGTGAACTGGGCACGTACGTCCCGGCGGCGGTGGATGGTCTCGTAGAGTCCGGTGTCCAAGGCAGGCTCCCGCTGCGCTCGTGCCCCTGACGGGGGTCGATGACGCGAGGCCGGTCTTCGGACTCCCGGATCTACGCTGGTCACCCGCCTTCCCAACCCCGCAGGGTCAGTGGCTGCGTCTGGTACGCCTGGGTGGCAACTCCCCGGTCACCGCGGCGGGCCCGTGCCGGACTCACACCGGCTTCCCGATTCTCCCCACTCGCGCGGGGCACCTCGCAACGTTTGTTCCACCGCCCACCATAGCGGCCGACGAACCTGGGACGAATCCTGCCGTGAATTCAGGCGGAAAGTTCCGCCCGGATCAGCGCGGCCAGCTCGGCGGGCCGAGAAAGGAATGGCGAGTGCGAGGAGTCCATCCGCAACACCCGCTCGGCCCGCTTGGCCATGAGTTCCTGCGCGAAGGGCGGAAGAGCGTTGTCGGCTGCACAAATGACGTAGGTGCTGGGAATGGTGCGCCACGCTGCCCCGGTCAGCGGCTGCTGCGTCGAGGCCCATGACTGGAGTCCGAGTCGCGCAACGGCCTGTTCCGCGATTTCCGGATCGACGTCGCCGTAGAAGACCTCTCGGGGCTGCGATGGCTCGATGTGACCCTTGCCCTTCAGATCCGTCCGCTCGTGCACCTTCCACCAGGGCGGAGCAACGCCACCGGCGGTGGAGAAGACCGAATCGCCGACGTCCGGCTGGAAAGCAGCGAGATAGACAATGCGGCGTACGTTGTCCGCGGCAGTGAGCGCCTCCGTGACCGGGCTGCCACCGTAGGAGTGGGCGACGACCACGACCGGGCCTTCGATGGCGGCGACGGCGGCCTTGACCACTGCCGCGTCGTCGTAGAGGTCCCCGAGGGCAGTGGGGTCGTCGCCGCTACTGGGTAGCGCGACGGTGTGGATGTCAATATCCGGGAACTGCTCGATGAGCGACTGCCAGACCCAGGGGCCGTGCCAGGCGCCGTGCACGAGAAGAAGCGACGGAATGCTTTTCAAGATAGTGTCCTGCCCGCATCGATTAAATGGTCGGATCTGGAGTTCGCCGCCCACGCCGTCGCGTATTACTACGGCGCGCGGCACTCATCTCGACCGGCGACAGCGGAAATATATGCCGCTACTTTCGGGTAGCACGGTGCGGTCGACTATGAGCCGAGCCACAGGCCCGGTGGCGACGGTGTTGCCGTGACTGACGACACGTTGCCGGCCCATCTGCTTGTCGTGCCGGATGGTTCGGTAACACCCGCGCTCCGTCCTACGAAGAAGGGGTGTAACGGCTACGAGAGGACGGCCTGTGAATGACCCTAACCACGCGGAAGGTGATATTTCCGGCATCGGGGCCGATCCGGTGGCCTTCGAGGTCTTCTACCGGCGGCACCTGGAGGCGGTGGGCCGGTTCGTGGCGCGGCGGGTCGACGACCCGCATCTCGCCGCCGACCTGACCGCCGACGTGTTCCTGGCGGTGATCGAGTCGGCGGCCGGGTACCGGCCGGAGCGGGGTAGCCAGATCGGCTGGCTGTACGGGGTGGCCCGCAACGTCATCGGCGACGAGCGGCGTCGGGCGGCCCAACGGCTGCGGGTCACCGGCCGACTGGCCGGACGACGGGACCTCGGCCCCGATGACATCGCGCGCATCGAGGAGCGGATCGACGCCGAATCGGCGGCCCGTCGCACCCATCGGGCGCTGAGCGAGCTACCCGAGGGCACCCGGACGCTCGTCGAACTCGTCGCCGTGGACGGCCTCACCGTCACGGAGGCGGCGGCAGTGCTCGGGATGTCGCCGGTCGCCGCTCGGGTCCGCCTGCATCGTGCCCGCCGCGTCGTCCGCGCCGTGCTCGCCCGCCCGGTCACCACCCTCGCCTGATGAGACGGAGATAACGATGAACGAGACCGAACGGTCGCCGCGGGGTTTCGAGGAGCAGCTCCTCAGGGATCTGACCGCACACGTCGCCCACCGGGCCGAGATGGCGGCGGCGGCCCGTCCCGCCGGACGACGTACCCGGTTCCTGCGGGGTTGGCGCCTCGTCGGAGCGTTCGGGCTGGCAGTGACACTGACCGCCGGTGCGTTGGCGGTCCAGACCATGAGGGTGGGCGACGAGCCGCCGCCGACGGCCAGCGCGTCGGAGATCTTCCATCTGGCGGCCGACGCGGCCCGGCAGCAGCCGGAGCTCACCGCCCGACCCGATCAGTACGTCTTCACGGAATCCCTGGCCACGATCCGGGACATGCCGGACAGCGGGCCTTACCAGACCATCCGGAACCAACTGTGGCAGTCGGCCGGCGGAGTCGCGTACACGCAGGGACGCTACCGACCGGAGAGCGACCCGAACGGGTGGGGCGAGCTGCGGGAGCTCCGGATGAACGATGCCGCCGATCCCACGAAGGATCTCGACGCGTTCCAGCCGCCGGCATACCACGGCGACCTGCCCACCGACCCGGACGAGCTGCTTCGATACCTTCGGGAAAACCCGGTCGACCTGCACCTCCCCGAAGGCGCCGATGAGGAGGCCGTCTACGGGGACGAGAGCATGGCGTACACCACCGCGCGGTCGATGCTCCAGGGCTACGTGCCACCCCGAGCGCTGGCGGCGCTGTTCGAACTGTTGGCACGGGAGCCCGGGGCTGTCGTCATATCGGCCGACGTGGTGGACGCCGCCGGTCGGCATGGGGTGGCGATCCGGATGCCCGGTGTGATCGGCGGCAACGAGGACTTGCTCTTCGACCGCGACACCCACGTCTTCCTCGGCCGGCGGGGGTCGGTGGTGCGCAACGGCAAGGAGTCCCTGCACACGGCTGTCGCGCTACTGCGCATCGCCATCGTGGACCGGCCCGGCCAGCTGCCCTGAGCGGTGTAGGCGCGCCCCAGCCCTGACCGGGCCGGTCACCTCGGACCGGTCAGGGCTGGACGAACAGTGGCCCGTAGTTCGAGCGGAACATCTGCTCGCCGAGGCGGCGCATCACCAGGTCGCGCAGCACGGGCGGGAGCCCGGTGGCCTTGTCACGGCGATGGGTCTGGCTGAGCACCCAGTTCGTCCGCGGCCGGCGCCGCGCCTCGAAAGCACGCAACGCGGCGGCGACGGAGTCGGCGGCGGCCAACGACGAAGCGAGCACGACGGCGTCCTCCAGGGCCATCGCCGCGCCCTGGGCCATGTTCGGCGAGGTCGCGTGGGCGGCGTCGCCGATCAGCAGCACCGGCCCCCGGGACCAGGAGTCGAGCACGACCTCCTGGTTCGGCCCGGCGTGCAGGGTGCTGTCGTCGTAGTCGAGGGCCTTGAGCATTGTGGTCACCGGCTCGGTGAACGTCGCGGCCAGCTCGTCGCGCCAGCCGGGCCGGTCGGCCACCGGGCCGTCGTTGTAGTAGCAGTACGTCTGCTCGGCGCTGATCGGGATGGTCAGGAACTGCCTCCCGCGCCCCAACTGCACCGACCAGACCGGCTCGTCGTCGATCCGGGGAGCAACCCACCGGTACGCGTACTGGCCGAGGTCGCGGGCGGCCTGGCCGTCGAAGGCGAGCCGGCGGACCGTCGAGTTCACCCCGTCCGCGCCGAGCACCAGGTCGTACCGTGCGGTGCTGTCGTCGTCGAACTCGACGGCGACCTGGTCGCCCTCCTGGGCCAGCGCGACCGGTTGGCGGCCCCAGCGGATCGGGGTGTCGCCGACGCCGGCGAGCAGCGCCCGGTGCAGTTGCGCCCGGTGCAGCGACACGCACGGTCCGACGCCCTGCCACAGCGCGGCCACGTCGATGTCGAAGAGGCGACGCCCGCGCTGGTTGGCGCTGCGCTGCCGGGTGATCTCCACGGAGATGTCGGCGACCGGCTCGGCCAGACCGAGTACGTCGAGCATCCGGGTCGCGTTGCCGGTGAGGTAGATGCCGGTGCCGGAGTCGGTCGGCCCGGACGCTCGCTCGACCACATCGACAGTCGCGCCCCACTCGCGCAGCGCGACCACCGTCGCCAGTCCGGCGACACCTCCGCCGACGATCAGTACCCGGACACCGTCTCCCCGCACGACACGTTCCTCCCCGTTGCCCACCCCGCTGAGCTGCTGCTCAACAGTCCGGCCGCCGCAGCACTCTACGAGGCGGGTGAGTCAGCGCACGGGAACGGGGGCTGAAATACCGAGGAATGGGCTGCGACGATGAGGCATGACGACCGCTGAGACGTACGCCGAGTTCGGCAGCCGCGAGGCGCGCGGGGTGTCGCCCACGTATGAGCGCCTGTCGCAGGCCGTCGCCCGCGACGACGACCTGCTCACAGTGCTCGACGGGCTTCCGCCGGCCAAGCGGCAGCCGAATCTGCTGTTCGGCGTCGTTCGCTGGCTCGGCGGCCCGGTCGACGACCCGGCCGCGTTCCACGACTACGTGGTGACGCACTGGCCGGCCATCGAGACGCAGATGCGTGCCCGGGCCACCCAGACGAACGAGGCGGGCCGGTGCGCGGTCCTGCTGCCGGTGCTCGCCGCGTTGCCGCAGCCCCTCGCCCTGCTGGAGGTCGGTGCGTCGGCAGGGCTCTGCCTCTACCCCGACCGGTACGCGTACCGCTACGGCGACCATCGGGTCGGCTCCGGGGAGCTGGTCCTCGACTGCGCGGCCGTTGGGTTGGTGCCGCCGGCCCGCGTACCCCAGGTGGTGTGGCGGGCCGGCCTGGACCTCAACCCGCTCGACGTGACCGACCCCGACGACGTGTCCTGGTTGGACGCTCTGATCTGGCCGGAGCACGCTCACCGGCGGGCCCGGCTGCGCGCCGCGGCGGCGGTCGCCGCCGCCGACCCGCCGCTGCTGGTCCGCGGCGACCTGGTGGACGACCTGCCGGCGCTGGCCGCGCGGGCGCCGACCGACGCGACGCTGGTGGTCTTCCACACGTCAGTGCTCTATCAGGTGCCGCCCCCGCGCCGGGACGCGTTCGTCCGGTTGGTCCGCGAGCTGCCCGGGCACTGGGTGGCGAACGAAGGGCCGGAGGTGCTCCGGTACGACGGGCTGCCCGACCCGCCGAGCGACGTGCTGCACAACGTCCTCGCCCTCGACGGAAGGCCACTGGCCTGGGCCAGGGGCCACGGCCAGGCGCTGACCTGGTTGGGCTGACGTCACCAGGCCGCTCTTTCGACGCAGTCAGCTCAATGAGCCGGCTCGGCCATCCGGTGGCGCAGGGCCCGGATGAACCAGTCCACCGCCGGCACCGTCGCATCGCCGGCGGGCCAGCCGTTGAGCACCGCCAACAGGTCGAGGTAGCGGTCCCGGCGGGGGTCGTTGGCCGGCACCAGCCGTTCGAGCAACCGCCGACGCAGGTCGACCTCGTCGGAGCGACAGTGCAGGCTCGCGTACCGGTTGGTGACGGCTGCGACCACCGGATCGGCGTCCAGGCTGCCCGGGTCGAGTCCAGCGGCGAGGGCGGGGGCCACCGCGTCCCGGACCACCGCGACGGCGTCCGGGCGGGGCAGCCCCGGGACGTCGTGGTCGGCGCCGTGCTGTCGCGCCAGCCGCCGCATCCGGGCCCGGAACGCGGGGTCCCGGCACAACTCGGCCAGCTCCAGCCACGCCTCGATCTGCTCGGTACTGGGATCGTCGGGAAGCTCCGGCGTCAACGAGACGATCACACCCGGGTACGCGGGCTGGTCGCCGAGGCCGGCGAAGACGCTGTCTAGGAAGTCGGTCATCAACTTCCCGCGTTCGCGGGTAATGAGCTGGGCCAGTCGGTGCAGCTCGTCCACCTCGGCCGGGCCCGACCCACGCCTTGCCGCGACGGTGAGCACCGCCTGGCGCAGCCGCAGCACCCGGATCTGCACGGCCAACGCCTCGGCGTGCGCGGCGGCGACCTCGGGCAGGGGTACCTCGTGATCCACCACCCGCCGGATGGTGGCCAGGTCCAGGCCCAGGTCACGCAGCGTCCGGACCAGCTCCAACCGGGCCACGGCCTCCGGGCCGTACCGCCGGTAGCCGGCCTGGCTCCGGTCCGTCGGTGGCACGATCCCGCTGTCGGCGTAGTACCGGATGGTCTTGACGCTCAGGCCGGTCCGCCGGGCCAGCTCGCCGATCGTGTGAAACGTCTGCCCGCTCATGTCCCAACCCTCGCGTCTCCCCCCGGTGGAGACTCAAGCACCGTGCGAGCCGACGAGGAACGCCGCGACCGTCGCGGTGAACGCCTCGGCGTCGTCCAGCCATGGGTAGTGCCCGGCACCGGGCTGAACGACCAGCTCGGCGCGCGGACTCAGCTCGGCGAACTGGGTCACCAGGCCCGGCGGTGCGGCCAGGTCGACAGCGCCGGCGAGCAGCAGCACCGGGCCTCGATGTGCGGCGAGCGCCGCACGGGTGGCCGGCGGATCGAAGGCGCCTTCGGAGCTGAAGACCCGCGCCAGCTCCTCGTTGCGCTGGCCGGACTCGGCGGCCTGGTGGGCCTGAGCGGCCGTGTCCCACCGGCCGTACAAGAACGGCGCGATCTCCTGCTTGGAGTCCGGCCCGGCCCGACCCGAGAGGATGGACTTCAACGCCGCCGCTGCCACCGGAAACCACGGCTCGCCGGCCCGGGCCTCGGTGACCTCCTGGCGCTGCGCTGCGGTCACCTCCAGCCCGACCGCTCGGATGCTCGGGTTGACCAGCGCGAGTCGGCCCACCCGATCGGGATGCCCGGTCAGGTACCGCAGAGCCAGGTTGGCGCCGGCGGAGTGCCCGAGCAGATCCAGCCGGTCGAGGCCCAGGTGCCCGCGCAGCGCCTCCACATCGTCGACCATGCGGTCGCAGCGGCACGTCGAGACGTCCACCGGGGCCGCCGACCGGCCGGTGCCCCGCGGATCGAGGATGACCAGCGTCCGGTGCGCGCCCAGACCGCCGAGGTCACCGAGGTACGCGGAGTCGCGCATCGGCCCGCCCGGCAGGCAGACCACCGGGTCCCCAACCCCGACCGTCCGGTACGCGAGGTTGGTCCCGTCGGTTGCGGTGAAAGTGGTGATCATCGGTCAGCGGACCCGCTCGTGGTGGAGCAGGACCACGCCGTTGCTGAAGACCCGGCTCTCCACGAGTCGCAGACCGGTCGGGGCGTCCGCCTCGGGAAAGAGCCGGCGGCCCCGACCGAGCAACACCGGGTGGACGTAGATCCGGTACTCGTCGATCAGGTCGTGCCGGGCGAACGTCGCGGCCAGGTCGGCCCCACCCAGCGCCAGGTCGCCGCCCGGCTCGGCGGTGAGCCTGCGGACCTGCTCGACGTCGACCTCGTGCACGACTGTGGCGTTCCAGTCGGCGTGGTCGAGGGTGCGCGAGTAGACGATCTTCGGCATGTCCCGCCAGATGCGGGCGAACTCGCGCTCCGGGCCGCTGGCGGTCGGGTCCTGGTCGGCGGTCGGCCAGTAGGCGGCCATCAGCTCGTGGCTGACCCGGCCGCTGAGGAACCCGCCCATCGGGGCGATCACGTCGTTGAAGTGCTGGTGCAACTCCTCGTCGACCTGGTGCCAGCCGATGTCGCCGCCCGGGCCCTCGAAGAACCCGTCCAACGACACGCTCATCTGCACAACGATCTTCCGCATCGTTTCCCCTCCGTACGCGTCGACGGGTGTCGAACCCGATCGTCGTCGGACCGTACGACGAAACGACCGCCCGCCGCGACGACGCCGGGGTTATGTCGGGCATCCAGGCAGCGGGAGTCCGACCACGAACCGTCCCTAGACTGCTGCGGTGACCGGAGAGCGACGACCCTTGGCCGACCGGCCGCTCACCGAGCCGCACCCGTCCCGGCTGCCGTCCGACCATCCCGACCGGGCCCGGATCCTCGCCGCGCACACCGCCGCGCTGGCCGCCGGTGAGGCCGGTTACCTCGACCCGGCAAGCGGCCTTTTTGTGCTCAGCGCCAAGTTCCTGGCCCGCCGTGGCACGTGCTGCGGGCGCGGCTGCCGGCACTGTCCGTACGTGGATGATCCACCCTCGGAATAGGCGGGAACGAGGACTTCCGCGCAACACCGACACCCCGTACGGTGTCCGACGGACACTTGGCGGGCGCCTTCCGCCGTCGGTCGGCGAGAGGGTGGGACGTGCGCGGTCGGATCGTGGTCGCCGGGCTGGCCGGGCTGCTGGTGAGCGGCTGCGCCGACGAGGCGGAACCGGTGGCGGTGCCGCCGCCGGTGCCGATCACGGTGGACGCGGCGGCGGCCTCCTCGGGCGGCGCCTGCCGCCTGCTGGACTTCACAGTCATCGAGCAGGTGGTGAAGGTCCGCTTCGACGTGGCGGCGGCCAGCGAACAGGGCGACACCCACACCTGCGTGGTCCGGGCCTCCGGCGCGACCCTGCCGGAGCTGACGCTCAGCGTGACCGAGACCACGATCGACAAGACCAGCTTCGGCGCGGACGTGGTGCCGGACAAGGCGGCGAAGGTCACCGGGCTGGGCCAGCAGGCGTACAAGCGGACCACCGCCGCGGCGAGCGGGCACGGGCCGGTCGCCGAGGTGGGCTGGCTGGCCGGCGACGGACGGCTGGCCACGGTGAGTTGGACCACGGCCCGTGGCAGTGAGCGCTCGACGGTGGAGAAGCTGACCGGTGACCTGACCGCGTTGGCGAAAAAGGTGGACACCCGGACGTTGTGACGCCCGGGTGCCCGAAAGGTCAGTTGGCGGCGACGAAGACCCGGGAGGCGACCTCGCGGGGCAGCCGCACCCGGTCACCGGAGCGGTCGATCGACACCCCGTCGCGCTCCTGGGCCACTGTCACCGTGGCGCCCGGGTCGACACCGGCGGCGTGCAGTTGGCGCAGCACGTCGGCGTCCTTCTGCACGCTCTCGCAGATCCGGCGCACCACGACCGACCCGGAGAGGCCCGGGAAGGCCAGGTTGCGCTCGCCCTCGGCGGCCTCGGTGGTCTCCGCCGCCGGCGAACCCAGCTCCTGAAGCCCGGGGATCGGGTTGCCGTACGGGGAACGGGTCGGCCGGTTGAGCAGGTCGTAGACCCGCTTCTCCACTGCGTCGCTCATCACGTGCTCCCAGCGGCAGGCCTCCTCGTGGGCCTCCTCGTAGGGCATCCCGATGACGTTGACCAGCAGCAGCTCGGCGAGGCGGTGCTTGCGCATCACGGACACGGCGCTGCCGCGACCCAGGGCGGTGAGCGTCAGGTGCCGGTCTCCCTCGACGGTGAGCAGGCCGTCGCGCTCCATCCGGGCGACGGTCTGGCTCACGGTGGGGCCACTCTGCTGCAGCCTTTCGGCGATCCGGGCACGCAGCGGTGGCACCCCCTCTTCTTCCAACTCGAGGATGGTGCGCAGGTACATTTCGGTCGTGTCGACCAGGTCGTGAGACTTCATAAGGTCAGCGGTCCTCCGGTGCACGATATTACCTCGGGGAACGGCGGGTGACCTTCGGCGAACCGCGTGCCGTCTATGCGAATGGTGTTGGATGGTCGCCATGTCCGGTACCCAGGAGCCGTTGGCCGAGGTCGATCGGCTCGTCGCCGAGCTCGACCAGGTCGATCCGCCCACCCTGCTCGACGTCCGCTGGCGGCTCATCGGTCCGCCCGGGCGCGACGACTACCTCGCCGGCCACCTGCCCGGGGCGGTCTTCGTCGACCTGGACACCGCGCTCTGCGGGGCGCCGGGCGCCGGCGGCCGGCACCCGTTGCCCGACCCGGCCGCGTTGCAGTCCGCGCTGCGGGCCGCCGGCGTCCGCGCCGGTCACCCCGTGGTGGTGTACGACGGCGGCGACGGCATGGCCGCCGCACGGGCCTGGTGGACGCTGCGCTGGGCAGGTCACCGGTCGGTGCGCCTGCTGCACGGCGGCTACCCGGCCTGGGTCGCCGCCGGCCGGCCCGTCTCCACCGACGCGCCCGCCCCGACCCCCGGTGACGTCGTGGTACGCCCCGGCGATCTCCCGGTGCTCGACGCCGGGCAGGCCGCCGCGCTGGCCGCCGCGGACGACGCCGTGCTGCTCGACGTACGGGCGGCGCCCCGCTACCGGGGTGAGGTCGAGCCGATCGACCCGGTAGCCGGGCACGTGCCCGGAGCGGCGAACCTGCCCGCCGGGGAGTACGTCGGACCGGACGGCCGTTTCCTGGCCGCCGACGTGCTGAGCGAGCGGTTCGCCGCCGCCGGGGTGACCGAGGGGCGGGCAGTCGGGGCGTACTGCGGCTCGGGGGTGACCGCCGCCCAGGCGGTGCTCGCGCTGCACCTGGCCGGCCGCACGGACGCCGCGCTCTACGTTGGATCGTGGAGCAACTGGGTGGCGGACCCGGCGCGACCGGTCGCCTCCGGGTCGACACCCGGCCGCTGACCAGCGCGTGCGGTGGGCCGGCGCCGATCCTCGTGCGACGATGGGCCCATGTCCGACGACACGGTTGTGGTGTGGGACGAGTCGCTGCTCGCCTACGACATGGGTGACCATCCACTCGACCCGGTCCGGGTGGAGCTGACCATCGCGCTCGCCCGCGAGCTGGGCATCCTGAATCGGCCCGGGGTGCGGATGGTCAAGCCGGAGCCCGCCGACGATGCCCTGCTCACTCGGGTGCACGCGCCGGCCTACCTCGCCGCCGTGCGCAACGCGCCGCGCGACCCGCTCTTCGCCGGGTACGGGCTCGGCACCTCCGACAACCCGGTCTTCGAGGGTATGCACGAGTCCAGCGCGCTCATCGCCGGCGCAACGGTGGCCGCCGCCGAGGCGGTCTGGCGCGGCGACGCCCGGCGGGCGGTGAACGTGGCCGGTGGTCTGCACCACGCGATGTCCGCCCGAGCCTCCGGCTTCTGCGTCTACAACGACCCGGCGGTCGCCATCGCCCGCCTGCTCGACCTGGGCGCCGAGCGGGTCGCGTACGTGGACGTCGACGTGCACCACGGCGACGGGGTGCAGGACATCTTCTGGAACGACCCGCGCGTCCTGACGGTCAGCCTGCACGAGACCCCGCTGGCGCTCTTCCCGGGCACGGGCTTCCCGGACGAGACGGGTGGGCCGGGTGCGCAGGGCACCGCTGTCAACATGCCGCTGCCGCCCGGTGTCGACGACAGCGGCTGGCAGCGCGCGTTCCACGCGATCGTGCCGTCGGTGCTGCGCGCGTTCCGGCCGCAGGTGCTGGTCAGCCAGTGCGGCGCCGACGGGCACCGGCTGGATCCGCTCGCCGACCTGAACCTGACGGTGGACGGGCAGCGGGCCACCTACCTGGCGATGCGGGCGCTCGCCGACGAGTTGTGCGACGGCCGATGGGTGGCCACCGGCGGCGGCGGGTACGCGCTCGTCGAAGTGGTGCCCCGGGCCTGGAGTCACCTGCTGGCCGTGGCCACCGGTGACCCGATCGACCCGGCCACGCTCACCCCACCCGCGTGGCGGGACCTGGTCGCCTCCCGCAGCCTGGGCCGGGAGGTGCCGCTGCGGATGACCGACGACGCCGACCCGTCGTACGAGCCGTGGCAGCCGACCGGCGAGCCGAACGCGGTGGACCGGGCGATCGCGGCCACCCGCAAGACGGTCTTCCCGCTGCTCGGGCTCGACCCGCACGATCCACGGGACTGAGCCGGGCCGGGGGAGGGCGTTCCGGTGACGAGCGTGGACCAGCCGGTCGACGTGCTGCTCAGTGATGGCAGCACGGTCCAGTTGCGACCCATCGACCCGACCGACGCGCCGGGCATCGTGGCGATGCACAGCCGTTTCTCCGAGCGCACCCGCTACCTGCGGTACTTCTCGCCGTACCCGCGCATCCCGGAGCGGGATCTGATCCGTTTCGTCACCGTGGACCACCACGACCGGGAGGCGTTCGTGGTGCTGGCCGCCGACCAGATCGTCGCGGTCGGCCGGTACGAGCGGCTCGGCCCGCAGGCCCCCGAGGCGGAGGTGGCCTTCGTGGTGGAGGACGCCTACCAGGGGCGGGGCATCGGCTCGGTGCTGATGGAACACCTGGCCGACGCGGCCCGCCGCAACGACATCATGAGCTTCGTCGCGGAGGTGCTGCCGGCCAACGGGACGATGTTGCGGGTCTTCGCCGACTTCGGCTACCAGGTCCAGCGCGAGTACGCCGACGGCGTGGTCCACCTGAGCTTCCCCATCGCGCCCACCGAGGCCAGCCTGGAGGTGCAGCGCGGCCGGGAGCACCGCACCGAGGCCCGCTCGATCGCCCGGCTGCTCGCCCCGCGCGGCATCGTCGTCTACGGCGCCAGCGCCACCGGCCAGGGCGTCGGCGCGGCGGTGCTCGGGCACCTGCGCGACGGCGGGTTCACCGGTGCGGTGGTGCCGGTGCATCCGAGCGCGTCGACAGTGGCGGGCCTCCCGGCGTACCCGTCGGCGGTTGATGCCGGAGCGCCGGTGGACCTGGCGGTGGTGGCGGTCCCACCGGAGGCGGCGACCGCCGTGGTCGCCGACGCCGCTGCCGCGGGGGTGCACGGCCTGGTGATCATCTCGGCCGGCTTCGCCGAGGCCGGCGGCGAGGGCGCGGCCACCCAGCGGGCACTGGTCCGCGCGGCGCACGCGGCCGGGATGCGGGTCGTCGGCCCGAACTGCCTGGGCGTGGCCAACACCGACCCGACGGTACGCCTCAACGCCACCCTCGCCCCGGCCCTGCCGCCGGCCGGTCGGGTCGGCATCTTCAGTCAGTCGGGTGCGTTCGGGGTGGCGCTGCTCGCCGAGGCGGACCGGCGGGGCCTCGGGCTGTCCAGCTTCGTCTCGGCCGGCAACCGGGCCGACGTCTCCGGCAACGACCTCCTGCAGTACTGGCAGGACGACCCCGGCACCGACGTGATCATGCTCTACCTGGAGACCTTCGGGAACCCGCGCAAGTTCGCCCGGTTGGCCCGGCGGATCGGCCGCGCCAAACCGGTCGTCGCGCTCGCCTCGCCGGCCCGTCCGCCCGGGGTCGGTGACGCCGCCGGGCCGGACGAGGTGGCGGTGGCGGCGCTCTTCGCCCAGTCCGGGGTGATTCGGGTGGACACCGTGCCGGAGTTGCTCGACGTGGGTGTGCTGCTGGCCAACCAGCCGTTGCCGGCCGGCGGCCGGGTCGGTGTGGTCGGCAACTCCTCGGCCCTCACCGGGCTCGCCGCGACCGCCTGCGTCGGGCACGGCCTGAGCGTGGCCGACGGTTATCCCCGCGACGTCGGGCCGAGCGCCGGTGCGGCCGTGTTCGCCGCCGCGCTCGCCGAGACGGCCGCTGACGAACGGGTGGACGCCCTGGTGGTGGTCTTCGCCCCGCCGCTACCCGGCCAGCTGACCGAGGTGGACGCCGACGTGACCGCCGCGCTGCCGGCCGCCCTCGCGCTGGGCAAGCCGACCGTGGCGACGTTCCTGGTCGGGCGACTGTCACCGGGGGTGCCGGCGTACGGCGGCGTGGAGGAGGCGGTCCGCGCGCTCGCCCGCGCGCACCGGTACGCCGAGTGGCTTCGCCGCCCGCCCGGGGTGGCACCGGAGCTGCCCGACCTCGATCGGGCTGCCGCGCAGGCCGCGCTCCGGGCCGACGCCACCGACCCGGGTGCGCTGCTGGCCGCGTACGGCATCGACGTGGTGCCCTCGGTGTCCGTCGACTCGGTCGACGCTGCGGTCGACGCGGCGGCGCGGCTGGGCTTCCCGGTGGCGCTCAAGGCGGCCGCCCCCGGGCTGCGGCACCGGCTCGACCTCGGCGCGGTCCGGCTGGACCTGCCCGACGAGCCGACCCTCCGCCGGGCGTACGCGGACCTGGCGGCGACCTTCGGCGCGGACGCGCTGGTCCAGCCGATGGTCTCGCCCGGCGTGGCCTGCGTGGTGGAGGTGGTGGAAGACCCCGCGTTCGGGCCGGTGGTCGGTTTCGGCCTGGGCGGGGTCGCCACCGAGCTGCTCGGCGATCGGGCCTGGCGGGCGGTGCCGCTGACCGACCGGGACGCGGCCGAGCTGGTCGACGAGCCTCGGGCGGCGCCGCTGCTGCGCGGGCACCGGGGGGCCGCGCCGGTCGACCGGGCGGCCCTGGCCGACCTGCTGCTGCGGGTGGGTCAGCTCGCCGACGAACAGCCCCGGGTGCGGTCGCTGACCCTCAACCCGGTGCTCGCCCGCCCGGACGGCATCTCGATCCTGCACGCGCAGGTAGGGGTGGGTGGCGTGGTGGCCCGCCCGGACACCGGCCCCCGCCGCCTGTGAGCGTGCCGGTCAGGCGCGGCTGGAGATCTGCTGGACGCCCCAGGTGTTGCCGTCCGGGTCAGCGAAGAAGACGAAGCCGACATTGTCCAGCGGATCCGGCACCGGCCGGGGGTTCTGACCCACCACCTGGATGTCGCTGACCTCCACGCCCCGCCCGACCAGCTCCTCGTGGGCCCGCTTCAGGTTGGGTACCACCAGTTGCAGACCTTTGAGTGAGCCGGGCGGCATCTGCGGGACGACGCCCTTACCGATCACGATCGAGCAGCCGGAGCCGGGCGGGGTCAGCTGGACGATGCGCGCCTCCTCGCTGATCACCGTGTCGTGGTCCACAGTGAAGCCGAGCTGATCGGCGTAGAACTTCTTCGCCCGGTCCACATCGGCGACCGGCACGATCACCACTTCAAGTGTCCAGTTCATCGTCGCTCTCCTCGCGTCGTCGGTCAGCGGACGGTGTCCCAGTCAAGCACCTCGACAGCACGGAAGGCCCCGGCGAACCGCCAGGGCCTTCCGTGGGAACCGGGTGCGTCAGCAGGCGTACGCCTCCAGGCGCTGGGCCCGCTCCGGGGCGCGCAGCTTCAGCAGCGTCACCTTCTCGATCTGCCGGATCCGCTCCCGGGACAGGCCGAACTCCCGGCCGACCTCGTCCAGGGTGCGCTGGCGGCCGTCGTCCAGGCCGAACCGGAGGCGGATGACCGCCTGTTCCCGCTGGGACAGGGTGGAGAGCACGATGCTGACCTCGTTGCGCAGCTCGCCCTGGGCGGCGGCGTCGCCCGGCTCGGTGCGCGGGTCCACCGAGGCCACGAAGTCGCCGAGCGCGCTCTCACCGTCGTCGCCGACGGCCTGGTCCAGGCTGACCGGTTCCCGGTCGTAGGAGATCAGCTCGATGACCTGGATCTCGGGGATCTCCAGTGCCCGGGCCACCTCGGCGACAGTCGGCTCGCGGCCCAGCGTCACCGCCAGTTCGCGGCGGGCCCGAACCATCCGGTTGACCTGCTCGACCATGTGCACCGGGATGCGGATGGTGCGGGCCTGGTCGGCCATGGCGCGGGTGATTGCCTGTCGGATCCACCAGGTGGCGTACGTGGAGAACTTGTAGCCCTTGGCGTAGTCGAACTTCTCCACCGCCCGGATCAGACCGAGGTTGCCCTCCTGGATCAGGTCGAGGAACGCCATGCCACGGCCGGTGTAGCGCTTGGCGATGCTGACCACCAGCCGCAGGTTCGCCTCCAACAGGTGGTCCTTGGCTGCGCGACCCTCCGCGACGATCAGCTCCAGGTCGGCTCGCAGCTCCGCGGAGACCGGGGTGCAGGTGGCCAGCTTCTCGTCGGCGAACAGGCCGGCCTCGACGCGCCGGGCCAGGTCGACCTCCTGCGCGGCGGTCAGCAGCTTCGTCCGGCCGATTCCGTTGAGGTAGGCCCGGACCAGGTCGGTGGAGATGCCGCGCTCGTCGGTGGCGTCCAGGTCGACGAGGGCCTCGGGGGCGGCGTCAGTGTCGGTCGTGGTTGCCGGGCGCGTCCGGTGTTCCGTCATCTGAAGGACCATCTCTGTCTCTCCCCGTTTCCACGTCGGTGCCGTGTTCCCGGCCCAGTGGTGCCGGTGTGAACAACAGCTTGGCGGGCGGGGCGTAAAACGGGAGTGAGGCGATCGGGCAACCGACAGGAATTGCGTCGGATCGTTGGCGCGGTGTGTCACCGGAGTGTGTGGTTGCCCGCCCCGGCTACGTTGCGGACGGCCGGCCACCCCTGGTCGGCCGAAAACGACAGTTGGAGGACGGTGTGGTCTTCAAGCGGCTCATGAAGGCGATGGGCGTCGGTGGTCCGTCGGTGGAGACGGTGCTCGCCAACGCGAACTGCCGCCCGGGCGGCCATCTGGAGGGCCGGATCCAGGTGCTGGGCGGCGACCACCAGGTCGACATCGACCACGTCGCCCTCGGCCTGGTCACCCGGGTCGAGGTGGAGAGCGGCGACAACGACTACGACACCACTCAGGAGTTCCACCGCCAGCAGGTCACCGGCGCGTTCCGGCTGGAGCCGGGGCAGCGCTACGACCTTCCGTTCCGCTTCGACGTGCCGTGGGAGACACCGGTCACCGAGCTGTACGGGCAGCACCTGCACGGGATGACGATGGGCCTGCGTACCGAGCTGGAGGTCGCCCGCGCGGTCGACAAGGGTGACCTGGACGCCGTGTCGGTGCACCCGCTGCCGGCGCAGGAGCGACTGCTGGACGCGCTGCTGCGGCTGGGCTTCCGGTTCGCCCGCGCCGACGTGGAGCGTGGCCACATCTACGGCGTACACCAGACGTTGCCGTTCTACCAGGAGATCGAGTTCAGCCCGGCACCGCAGTACGCCCGTTCGATCAACCAGTTGGAGGTCACCTTCATCGCCGACGCGCAGCAGATGCAGGTGGTGCTGGAGGTCGACAAGCGCGGCGGTGTCTTCACCGAGGGCCGGGACGCCTTCGGCCGGTTCACCGTCGATCACGCCACCGCCGACCGCACCGACTGGACCGCCGAACTCGACAACTGGCTCCGCCAGTCCCTGTCCCGCCGAGGCCTCTTCTCCTAACCGACCCGCCCCCACCCCCGCATCAACCGGGGTGGGGGTCGGGGACAGGCGGACGGCGGGGTTAGATGTCCAGGAGGAGGGTTTGGGGGCCTATGTTCGTGCTGTCGACCAGCATGTGGGCGCGGAAGCGGCCGGTCTCGACCTTGGCACCCCGTTGGCGGAGCGCGTCGACGACCGCTGTCACCAGTGGCTCGGCGACCTCGGCGGGGGCGGCGGCGGTCCAGCTCGGTCGGCGGCCCTTGCGGACGTCGCCGTAGAGGGTGAACTGGCTGACCACCAGGATCGGCGCGCCGGTGTCGGCGACGGACCGCTCACCGTCCAGGATGCGCACCTCGTGCACCTTGCGGGCCATCGTCTGAGCGGTCTCCGCGGTGTCGGTGTGGGTCACGCCGAGCAGCACCAGCAGGCCGTTCTCGATGGCACCGACCACCTCGCCGTCCACCGTCACGCTGGCCCGCCCGACGGTCTGCACCACCGCCCGCATCAGGCGCTCACCGGCTCGATGAAGCCACGCTCCACCAGGTGCGCCACGATCGGGCCGGCGGCCTCGGCCACCTCGTCGGGCTCGACGTCGTGCGCGGCGGCGAGCAGGGCGAGCTGGTCACGCAGCGGCAGCCGGCCCTCGGCGCCACCGACCAGCGCCAGCACCAGCGGGTCGATCTCCTCGGTCCAGCGCAGGCCGTGCGGCATCGCGAGGACCTGCCGGTCCACCCCCCAGCCCTCGTCGCCCATGGTGGCCTCCTGTCGCAGCTGGAGGCCCTCGGCGGCCCGGTAGCGCTCGGCGAGCAACGCCTCGGTGTCGCGTACCCGGAGAAAGTCCTGGCGGTCGAACCAGGCGGCGACCTGGTCGCCCAGCGGTGGCTGCACCCGCTGGCGCAGATCCTCCACCCGGACCACCGGGTCGGCGTGCCCGCCCCGACGCAGTGACACGATGCCGAAGCCGATGCCCTCCACCTTGTGCGCGTCGAACCAGTCCAGCCAGGCGGCCATCCGTTGCGGGTCGGCGGTCTCGCCGACGTCGGTGAGCCACAGTTCGACGTACGCCATCGGGTCGGCCACCTCGCGCTGGATCACCCAGGCGTCCAGGCCGGTCCCGGCGAACCAGCCGGCCACCCGCTCGTCCCACTCCTCGCCGGCGACGTGCACCCAGTTCGCCAGGTACTGCATGGTGCCGCCCTCGGTGAGCAGGCCCGGGGCGGCGGCGGCCAGCTCGGCGCCGATCGCGTCACCGACCCGGCCGGAGTCGCGGTACACGTGCGTGGTGGTGCCCGGGCCGACCACGAACGGTGGGTTGCTCACCACCAGGTCGAACCGCCGACCGGCCACCGGGGCGACCAGGTCGCCGCGGAGCAGCTCCCAGTCCTGACCGTTGAGGGCGGCGGTGGTCGCGGCGAAGCGCAGCGCCCGCTCGGAGAGGTCGGTGGCGGTCACCGACCTGGCGTGGGTGCCCAGGTGCAGGGCCTGGATCCCGGAGCCGGTGCCCAGGTCCAGTGCGGTGTCGACCGGCCGGCGCATGGTCGCGCCGATCAGGGTGTGGGTCGCCCCTCCGACGCCGAGGACGTGCTCGGCGTGCAACGGGCGACCCGGGCGGGCGCTGGCCGGCACGTCGGCGAGCACCCACCAGTCCTCGCCGTACGGCTCCAGGTCGATGCCGGCACGCAGGCCGTCGCCGTACCGCTCGACCAGCCCGCCGGCCAGCGCCTCGGCCAGGCTCAGCGGCGCCAGGGCGGCGGCCACCGCGGCCTCCGACTCGGTCTGGGCGCAGATGAACACCCGGATCAGCGTGCCGAGCGGGTCCCGGTCCTCGGTGGCGCGCAGCGCCGCCCGGTAGTCGTTGCGCGCGACCCCGCCGGTGGCCTGCGAGCCGAGCCGGCCGGCGATGCCGTTGCTGGTGAATCCGGCCCGGGTCAGCGCGGTGCGCAGCGCGTCGACGCCGGCGGGGGAGAGCAGCATGTCGTGTTCGTCCACCCCGACATCCTGCCTCCCGGCGCGGGGGAACCCATCATCACCCGCGAGATTCGACCCCGACGCCCGGCAGCTTCAGCTCGGCACCGGTCGGGGCCGATGGCTCGCCGGGCACCGCCACGACCAGGGCCGGCGGTACGACCGTCGCCAGCCCTCGACGCGCGGCCAGCCGGTCGATGACCAGGGCGTACGCCGACAGTGCCAGCACGTCGACGAGGACGAGCTGCCACGGGGCGTCGGCAATCGTCTCGTCGGCCGTGAGCCCGCCGAAGGCCGCCGCCAGCGCGAAAGCGGTCAGATTGTTCACCACGTGCAGCGCGATGGCGGCCTCGAGCCCGCCGGTTCGCACAGTCAACCAGCCGACCAACGCGCCCATGAATGCCAGGTCCAGGAAACCCCAGCCGGTGCCCCAGCCGTGTGCGGCGGCGAAGAGCACCGCCTGGAGGGCGATCGCGGGCCAGGGCGAGCGCAGGTACGCGCCGACGGCCTGCAACAGCCAGCCCCCGGAAGGCGTACTCCTCTGCGGCGGCCTGGAATGGCACCAGCAGGAGGACCATCAGTAGGCCGGCGGCGAATTGAGGCTAACCCACCCACGTGTCTGCCGGGTCGAGATTCGAGCTCTCGTCGGTCAGGCCGAGCAGGAGGTCCGCGCCGAACAGCATGACGATGATCAGCGGTGTGGCGATCAGTAGGCAGCGGCCGAGCCAGCCCCACCGCAGCCGGCCGAGCACCGAGGAGAGCGTGCCGGCGGGTCGGCGTTGCACGAGCCAGGCGGCGCCGAAGAGCAGGGGGAGCAGCAGGGCCAGCGAGGCGATCAGTAGCGCGGCGTCCGGAATCGGGCCGAAGGTCGGCAGCCCGTCGGCGTCGTAGGGGCGGTCAGTGAGCTCGGCCACGAGGGCGGCGACGCCGAAGAGCAGGCAGAAGACCACCAACGCCGAGGCAGCCAGCGCGACGGTGCCGACCAGGGGTCGCCACCAGCGGTGCCGGACGGTGTGGCCGAGCCGGTGGTACGGGGATCCGGGTGGGGCGGTTGGAAGTATGTCGCTGAGAGTGGCAGACGGGCAACATCTGTGGCGAACGGTCGGAGCGTCGGTGCCGCCCGGATCGGTGGGCCGGGCAGGATGGTCCGCATGACGCTTGTCCTGCCCATCGACCCGGAGGCCAACCGGCTGCTCGAGCGCAGCCCGCTGGCCCTGCTGGTCGGCATGGTTCTCGACCAGCGCCTGCCCTGCCCATAGGAAGCGGACTCGTTCCTGTCAGGCTGGCAGAAGCTCATGCTCCTTGAGCCGGGCTGCGGCTACCCGTACGTGCTTGTCGGTGAACATGCGTGCCTTGCGAAGACTCCAGGAGGCCACTCGATCGGCCAATTCGGCCGGTTCGGCTGTCAGAGGTGCCTGAACAGAGGCGAAGTGCACTGTGGCGAGAAGTTCGAGACTGTAAGGCGTTTCGAAGCTGTCGACCAGTTCAAGCAGCTCGTTGACGCGGCGGACGATCTCATCTTCGCCTCGTAGGGCAGTTTCGGCCGCCTCGACGCTCTGGGGAAGGGGGTTGATCGGCGCGAACTGAGTGACCGGCGCAGACCGGTCCCCGATGCCTGACAGGTAGTGGCCTTCAAGGCTGTCCAGTACGTGGCCAAGAGTCGGCGCGTAGGGCCCATAGGTTCCCCGGTTGAACGCCAACTTCAGCGGTGTGCCTAGAACCTGGAGGAAGTACGCAAGCTTCTGAATCTCCAACTCGCTGATCCCCTCCCGAACCTCCTGAAGCCGAGCACGGTCGAGATATCGGGCGATCGCGATCAGTAGGACGGCGCGGAGAGGGGTCAGGGCGGGGGCTGGCGTTGCGTTGGGCATGGCGGCGGGCGCTGGAGCTCCTTCCGGAGCGAAGACCACGACGCGCACGTTCGGCATACGAGCGGCTGCCTGCTCAATCAACGGACGAACGTCGCTCCACTGCAAACCACCGTTGCCGCAGCCTAGGGCGGGTATGGCGATGGAGGTGATACCTCGCTCGTTGACTACCTCTACCAGCGAGCCGAGGCCAGCAACGATGTCCTCTAGATGCGACCTGCCCCGCCAGTGTCCCTTGGTCGGAAAGTTCAGGATGTATCGACGGTGCCCAAGTACGGCGTTATCGAACGTCCAGACCTCGCCCAAGCGAACCTCACCTCTCGCGCAGGCAGCTCGGTAGGCGCGGAAGTTCGCCGGGAATGCCCGTTTGAACTGCAGAGCGATGCCCTTGCCCATTACACCCACGGTATTGACCGTGTTGACGAGAGCGTCGACCTCAGCGGTGAGCAGGTTGCCGTGGCCATCTTCGATCATGCTTCTCACCTCCTTCCGTACCCGTAGTACCACTTGGGCCTGACGATAACCCGCTCCGTGAGTGGATGCCCTGCTAGGAGCGCCTGCACCTGCGACTGGTGATGATCATCGTGAACGCCAACCCACTTGATCAGCTGCGTATCCATCTCCTGATGAACGAGGAATTCCGCCTGTCGCCTGCGTTGGCGGTCCATGTCTTCGGCGGTGTTGTTCCATCGCTCGGCTGTCATGAGCGGCCAGTCGACCATCTCGTCCAAGGCCCGAAGGTCAGCCGTGAACTCCGTGGTAGCGGTGGCGGCGTTGCCGTCGGTTCCGACCCATCCTGATGCGCCATCGACCGCAGATCCGACGGTAGTCAGGAGGTAAACAAGCGGCCGGTCGCCCCCGGGATAGCAATTTGGCTTGCTGTCCCGGTGATCGCAGGCGATTCGGTACATCATGGGCGACCTGGGAGCATAGTAGAACGGGACGTAGTCACCCACCTGTCCACCGGGCCCGGCCAGCACTGGTCGTCGGCGACGAGACTCCTTGATTGCCCGGTCGCCGACCTCGGTGCGGGTCAGACCCTCGCGTGCGGTGATGTCACAGGCGACCCGGCCCGAACTAAAGATCGCCTCTATGTTGTCCACGTGCGTGAAGTGATAGATCCACCGGTCTCTCACGCTGACCCCGTCAGACACGCCGAGCCGTCACTTGGTTCGCCGTCATGGCAGCTCGACTCCTGCGCTTCTGTTCACACCAGCCCGCAGACTCTATCGAACCTCGTTCCGATTGCTGCCTACCCAACCGGCAGTACCGGTCGCGTGCGGCATCATCAGAGCATGGCGCTGTCCCTCCCTATCGACCCCGAGGCGAACGAGCTTCTCCAGCGGAATGCTCTGGCGCTTGTCCTTGCGCTCGTTCTTGATCAACAGGTGCCGATGGAGAAGGCGTTCTCGTCGCCGTACGTGCTCCAGCAGCGGCTCGGCCATGAGCTGGACGCGGCGGAGCTGGCCGGGTACGACCCGGAGGCCCTGGTCGCGCTCTTCGCCCAGCCGCCCGCGTTGCACCGATTTCCCAAGGCCATGGCGGCCCGGGTGCAGGAGGTCTGCCAGGTGCTGGTGGAGCGCTACGACGGTGACGCGGCGCTGCTCTGGGCCGAGGTTGCCGACGGGCCGGAGCTGCTGCGCCGGGTTGCCGCGCTGCCCGGCTTCGGCAAGCAGAAGGCGCAGATCTTCGTGGCCCTGCTCGGCAAGCGGTTCGGGGTGACCCCGCAGGACTGGCGGAAGGCAGCCGGAGACTACGGCGACCCGGGCGCGTACCGGTCGGTGGCCGACGTCACCGACGCCGATTCGCTGCGTCGGGTGCGGGAGTTCAAGCAGCAGATGAAGGCGGCGGCCAAGGCGAAGACCACCGGCGGCTGACCGACCGGCCTGTTGAGGGGCCGTCTGCTCAGGCGGCGGTGGGGTGCGCCAGCGAGGCCAGCGCGCGCCGGACATCGGCCAGCGAGACGGTCGCGGAGTCGTCCAGGTCGGCCAGGCCGGCCTCGATCCACTGGCGCATCAGCGTGGTGACCCCGATGCCCCGGGCGTCGGCGGCGGCGCGAACCCGTTCGTAGGTGTCCAGCGGCAGCCGTACCGAGCGGCTCACCATCGGCACGTCGGTGTCGGGGGTGGGCAGCTCCGCCGCCGGGCTCTCGTCGATCAGCTCGGCGATTCGCTCGCCGCCGTCGTGGAACTGCTTGGTCGCGTCGTTACGGTGCATCGTCACGGCCTCCTCATCTACCGAGATCTCCGCACGGCCTCGTCATAGCGCTTGGACTCGACGTCGCTCAACTCGCGGGCGGAGAGGATGTCCCAGTCGTTGTCGGTGCCATCGGCCTCGGCGAGCAGCACCGCCAGCCGGCGGCCCCGACGGGCGGCGGCGTAGACCACCATCACGTCGTCACCCAGATGACGGATGACCCGTCGGGCGCTGTGCAGCGCCTCCCAGACTTCCCCGGGTGTGACGTCGTAGACCCTCAGGTTGGCCAACGCCTCGTCGGTGAAGCTGAACCTGCTGCCCACATCGCGGAGCGTACCACGGGCGTAACACGCGGCGGGATGAGTCGAAGTTCGCTGATCACGGGCCTGCGGTGACAGGATGAGGCGTAACCCCCTCGAGGAGGTCCATGGTGAAGCGTCAGGCGTACCAGCCGATTCTGATCACCGACGCCTCGCGCAGCCAGGACGATCAGCTCAACAGTCGCCAGCGCCGCTACGTCCTGATGATGGGCATCCGGGTGCTGTGCATCATCGTCGGCGCGATCCTGGTCGGTGCGAACGCCCCACTGCTCTGGCTCTGGCTGCCACTGTGCGGCCTCGGCATGGTGCTCATTCCCTGGCTGGCCGTGCTGCTGGCCAACGACCGGCCGCCGAAGGAAGAGCACCGGCTGGCCAACCGGTTCCACCCCCGCCACCAGGACGACACGCCGCCGATGAGCCTCACCGCCGAGGAGCGCCCGCACAAGGTCATCGACGTCGAACCCTGACCCGCGAACGGGCCAGGGTTCGATCCGTCCCGACCGCGCCAGGCCCGGCACCGGCCGCTACGCCTGTGGCCGAGCCCCGGCGGTGGAGACTGCAAGCGCGCCCAGGTCGGTGGCGCGGCTCAGTGCCGCGGTCGGGGTGGCACCGGCGAGCCACGCGGTGAGCAGACCGGCCGCGAAGGCGTCGCCCGCGCCCGTGACGTCCACCACCGCCACCCGGCTGGCCGGAGCCACGCAGACCGGCGTGGTGCGGTCCACCCAGACCGCGCCGGCCGCGCCGCGCTTCACCACCACCCGCCGAGCCGTCGCCGACAGCGCCCGCCCCTGCGCCGCCGGGTCCAGCCCGCCGGCCAGTACCGTGGCCTCGTCCGCGTTGACCAGGAGCAGGTCGATGTCGCGTACCCAACCCAGGAACGCCGCCGCGCCGACCCGCCGCAACGGCGCCGCGGAGGCCGCGTCGACGCTGATGGTGAGCCCGCGCTCGCGGGCGGCGGCCAACGCCCGCAGCCCCGCGCCGCGCGACTCCGCGTCCAACAGGGTGTACGCGGACAGGTGCAGATGCCCAGCGCCGGGCGCCGCCGCGAGGGCCTGTTCGACGTGCGCGGCGCTCAGTCGCAGGTTCGCGCCCCGCTGGCTGACCATGGTGCGCTCGTCGTCGGCGGCCAACACGATGACCGTGCCGGTCGGGGCGCCCTCGACCCGCTCGATGGCGCAGTCGACGCCCGCCCGTTCCAGCTCGGCCACCCGGTCCCGCCCGGCGTCGTCGTCACCGACAGCGCCGACGAGCGTGACGTCCACCCGCTGCGCGGCGACCCAGGCGGCGGTGTTGGCCGCCTGACCGCCGCCGCCGAGACTGATCGCGGCCCCGGTGTCCGAGCCGGCCGCGAGCGGCCCGGACAACACGGCGACCACATCGGTGATCACGTCCCCGACGACGACCACCCGGGCCGGTCGGATCATGTCGTGACGGCGGTGCCGCGGGCCACCGAGGCGACCGCGATCCGCGCGGCCAGGTCGGCGTTGCGCAGGATGATCCGCACGTTCACCGCCAGGCTCGCGCCCTCGGTGGCCGAGTGGAAGTGCGCGAGCAGGTACGGAGTGACGGCCTTTCCGGTGATCCCGTCCCGCTCCAGCAGGGCCAGGCCCTCGGTGAGCGTCCGGTCGTGCAGCTCCGGGTCGAGCTGCTCGTCGACCGGCAGCGGGTTGGCGATGAGCAGCCCGCCGCTGTGCACGGCGTGCTCGTCCCGGGCGGCGAGCACGGCGGCGACCTGCTCCGGCGAGTCCACCGACCAGTCCAGGTCGAAGCCGGCGTCGGTGAGGTAGAAGCCGGGGAACCGGCGGGTGCGGTAACCGACCACCGCGACCCCGAGGGTCTCCAGGCGCTCCAGCGTCGCGCCCACGTCGAGGATCGACTTGACCCCGGCGCAGACCACAGCGATCGGGGTCTGCGCCAGGGTCACCAGGTCCGCCGACTCGTCGAAGGTGTGCGCGGCCTCCCGGTGCACCCCACCCAGCCCGCCGGTGGCGAACACGCCGATGCCGGCGGCGGCGGCCACCGCGCTGGTCGCGGCCACCGTGGTCGCGCCGTCCGCGCCGGTCGCGCCAGCCACCGCGAGGTCGCGGACGGAGAGCTTCGTCACCCCGTCGACGGTGGCCAGCCGGGTCAGCTGGGCGTCGTCCAGGCCGACCACCAGCTCGCCGGCGATCATGCCGATCGTCGCCGGAACGGCCCCGGCGTCCCGAACCGTTCGCTCGATCTCCCTGGCCACCCGCAGGTTCTCCGGTCGGGGCAGACCGTGCGAGACGATGGTGCTCTCCAGCGCGACGACGGGCCGGCCGTCGCGCAGGGCTTCGGCGACCTCGGTGCCGTAGCTGATGCGAAAGTCAGTCACACGGGCACCGTACGGGGTGGGGCCTCGGCCGGCCTCAAGTGGACCCGGCCATGATGACCTGCCAAACTTGTCGGTCGGAGGTGCAGACGTGAGCACAGAGGTTCTCGAGCGTCCGGAGCTGAAGGACGCCGATACCGGTCCCGAAATGTTCCACTACGTCCGCAAGGAGAAGATTGCCGAGAGCGCCGTCATGGGCACTTTCGTCGTCGCTCTCTGCGGCGAGACCTTCCCGGTCACCAAGGCGGCCAAGCCGGGTTCGCCGGTCTGCCCCAAGTGCAAGGAGATCTACGACTCGTACCGTGAGTGAACCTCGGCCGGTGCTCCGGCCGGCGACGTAGCCTGCGGCGGTGACCACCTCCACCGTCCTGCTCCTCGCCGACCTGACCGGGGTGGCGGTGTTCGCCGCGTCCGGGGCCTCAGCTGCGGTGGCCAAGCGACTGGACCTGTTCGGTGTCGCGTTCGTCGGCTTCGTGGCCGCCCTCGGCGGTGGGATCTTCCGGGACCTGGTCATCGACGAGGTGCCACCGCTGGCCTTCGCCGACTGGCGGTACGCGGCCACCGCCGCGATCACCGCGCTTGCCGTCTTCTGGCTGCACCCGCAACTGGTCCGACTGCGCACCACCGTGCTGGTGCTGGACGCGGCCGGCCTGGCGCTGTTCACCGTCACCGGCACGCTCAAGGCGCTCGACGCCCGGGTGCCGGCCGTCGGCGCCTGCCTGATCGGCATGCTCACTGCGATCGGCGGCGGGCTCGGCCGCGACCTGCTCACCGCCGAGATCCCGGTCGTGCTGCGCCGGGAGATCTACGCGCTGGCCGCACTGGCCGGTGCGGTCCTGGTGGTGCTGCTGTACGCCACCGGGCAGACCGGGCCCGCGCCGCTCACCGCCGCCGCCGTCCTGGTCTTCGGACTACGCCTGATCGCGCTGCGTCGGCGCTGGTCCGCGCCGGTGGCCACGCTGCGCCCGCCCCGCGCCGCCGGGGCGGATCCACGCACCGACCGGGAGTGGTGAGACGTACGGGCCGCTGTTCGGTTGGGTGCGGGATTGTGACCAGCGTGGCGTCGCCTGGGCCCGACGGCCCGTGCTGGTTATGCTGAGTCGGCCTTCGCGGCAGCTTCTGCGCGGAGGCGTTTTCATGGGCGGCGGATCCTCGTGGCCCTCGCCCGGGGTCCGCCATCGTGCGGTCGGAGAGGAGCTTCGCGTGGCAGCCCGGACGCCGGTGCTCGAGACGTTCCCGGCGCTGCGCGCCTGGCAGCGCAAGGCGCTGGTGGAGTACCTGCGTCGCCGTAGCGACGACTTCACCGCGGTCGCCACGCCCGGCGCCGGCAAGACCACCTTCGCCCTGCGGATCGCAGCCGAGTTGCTCGGTGACGGCACCGTGGAGGCGGTCACCGTTGTCGCGCCGACCGAGCACCTGAAGAACCAGTGGGCCGACGCGGCGGCCCGGGTGGGCATCCAACTCGACGCCGCGTTCCGCAACGCCGACCTGCACTCCGCAGCCGACTTCCACGGCGCGGTGGTCACCTACGCGCAGGTGGGGATGGCCCCGCAGGTGCACCGGCGACGCACCATGACCCGACGCACACTGGTCATCCTCGACGAGATCCACCACGCCGGCGACTCCCGGTCCTGGGGCGACGGGGTGAAGAACGCCTTCGAACCCGCCGTACGCCGGCTGATGCTCACCGGGACTCCGTTCCGCTCCGACGACAACCCGATCCCGTTCGTCAGCTACGAGCGGGGCGGGGACGGGCTGCTGCGCTCCCGCGCCGACTCGGTGTACGGCTACTCCGACGCGCTGCGCGACGGGGTGGTCCGTCCGGTGCTCTTCCTGGCGTACTCCGGGGAGACCCGCTGGCGGACCAACGCGGGGGAGGAGCTGGCGGCCCGGTTGGGCGAGCCGATGACCCAGGACCTGGTGGCCCAGGCGTGGCGTACCGCCCTGGACCCGGCCGGCGACTGGATGCCACAGGTGCTGCGGGCCGCCGACGCCCGACTCACAGTGCTGCGCAACGCGGGCATGGCCGACGCCGGTGGTCTGATCATCGCCACCGACCAGCAGACCGCCCGCTCGTACGCCAAGCTGATCGAGCAGGTGACCGGCGAGAAGGCCGCCGTGGTGCTCTCCGACGACCAGGGCGCGTCCGCCCGGATCGCGACGTTCGCGGCGTCGGACCAGCGGTGGTTGGTCGCGGTGCGGATGGTGTCCGAGGGGGTCGACATCCCGCGACTGGCGGTCGGGGTCTACGCCACCAGCGCCAGCACGCCGCTCTACTTCGCCCAGGCGATCGGCCGGTTCGTGCGGGCCCGCCGACCCGGGGAGACCGCATCGGTCTTCCTCCCCAGCGTGCCGCACCTGCTCGGCTTGGCCAGCGAGATGGAGACCGAGCGCGACCACGTCCTCGGCAAACCCAAGGAAGCCGACGGTTTCGACGACGACCTGCTGGAACGCGCACAGCGCGACGACCAGGCCAGCGGGGAGCTGGAGAAGCGGTTCGCGGCGCTCTCTGCCACCGCCGAGCTGGACCAGGTGATCTTCGACGGCGCGTCCTTCGGCACCGCGGCCCAGGCCGGCACCCCCGAAGAAGAGGAATACCTCGGCCTGCCCGGTCTGCTCACCGCCGACCAGGTTTCGCTGCTGCTGACCAAGCGGCAGGCCGCACAGCTCGCCGCCCAACGCCGTCGTACGGCCGACGGGGCCGCTCAGCCGGCCGCTGCGCCCACGGCAGCGCCACCCGCACCCATGAGCGCCGCCCAGCGTCGCGTGGCGCTCCGGCGCCAACTGAACGCTCTCGTGGCCGCCCGACACCACCGCACCGGTCAGCCGCACGGCAAGATTCATGCCGAGCTGCGCCGGCTCTGCGGCGGGCCGCCGAGCGCCCAGGCCACCATCGAGCAGCTTGAGGAACGCATCGCCACCGTGCAAACCCTCTAGACCTGCCGGGCCTCCAGACCTGCCGGGCTCCAGACCCTGCCCGGCCGCAAGCCGGCTGGCTGGGGCGCCGAGGATCGCCTGCCTGCCCTGACGGCCCCGGATGCCCTCTGCGGGGGGTGTTTCGTCAAGATCGCGCAATATCCGGGATCTAGTGGCATCGGCGCGTGGGTGAGGCCACTACATCCTGGTTCGAGCATGATCTTGGCGCGGGGCGTTCGGACAAAAAAGCTGACCGGAGGCACCCTCGGGGTGCCTCCGGTCAGCTATGTCGGTTTGCGGACTTAGTTCGCCATCAGATCGGCGCCACGCCAGCTGAAATCGGGCTCCGTTGCGAACCGCTCGGTGATCTTCACGAGATCCTCCGCGTACTTGTTCGCGTGGTGCCCGCAGAACACCAGCTCGCTCCCACCCGCCAGAGTGATCCGGAGCTTCCCGGCAGCATTGCAGCGGTCGCACCGTTCATCGGCGGCTGGGGGCGCCACCGTCTCGGGCGGCGGCGTGAGGGTCGGGGTCATCGCCTTCCTCCTCTGGTCGTCACCGATGAACAATCTCTTCGGTCGTTGCTCACCTATCGTGCAACACCCTTACTAGGCACTGCCTTCCCTGTGTGCCCGCGGGGGACCGAGGTCACACCTGGAAGGGACAGTGTGCCGTGCACCCAGGGTGCCACGTCAACGATCACATTCGTGCATCCGGACGATCACCATCTGGTGTTGCACACCAGGTGGTCAAAACGACACGTTCGGTTGACGAAACCCGCTCAGTCCAGGTAATCCCGGAGGACCTGCGACCGGGACGGGTGACGCAGCTTGGACATCGTCTTGGACTCGATCTGCCGGATCCGCTCCCGGGTCACCCCGTAGACCTGGCCGATCTCGTCGAGCGTCCGCGGTTGGCCGTCGGTCAGGCCGAAGCGCAGGCGTACCACACCCGCCTCACGCTCGGAGAGCGTCTGCAGCACCTGCTGGAGCTGGTCCTGCAGGAGCGAGAACGAGACCGCGTCGACAGCGACCACGGCCTCGGAATCCTCGATGAAGTCGCCGAGCTGGCTGTCGCCCTCGTCGCCGATGGTCTGGTCCAGTGAGATGGGCTCCCGAGCGTACTGCTGGATCTCCAGCACCTTCTCGGGTGTGATGTCCATCTCCTTGGCCAGCTCCTCCGGAGTGGGCTCGCGGCCCAGGTCCTGGAGCAGCTCACGCTGTATGCGGCCGAGCTTGTTGATGACCTCGACCATGTGCACGGGGATGCGGATGGTGCGGGCCTGGTCGGCCATGGCGCGGGTGATGGCCTGTCGGATCCACCAGGTGGCGTACGTGGAGAACTTGTAGCCCTTGGTGTAGTCGAACTTCTCCACGGCCCGGATCAGGCCGAGGTTGCCCTCCTGGATCAGGTCGAGGAACGCCATGCCACGGCCCGTGTAGCGCTTGGCCAGCGACACCACCAGTCGGAGGTTCGCCTCCAGGAGGTGGTTCTTGGCCCGCTCGCCGTCCCGGGAGATCCAGCCCAGGTCACGGACCATCTCCCGGACGAGCTTCTCCTCGCCCTCGTCGGCAGCCCGCAGCCGCTCGGCGGCGTAGAGCCCGGCCTCGATCCGCTTGGCCAGCTCCACCTCCTGCTCGGCGTTGAGCAGCGGAACCTTGCCGATCTGCTTCAGGTACGCCCGGACGGAGTCGGCGGAGGCGGTCAGCTCGGCGTCGCGTCGCGCCTGCTTGAGGGCCTCGGACTCCTCGTCGTCCCACTCGAAGTCGTTGTCGGTCGCCGAGGCGGCGGCGTCGGTCTCGGCGGCCTGGGCCAGCTCGGCCGGCTCCTCGACCACCACGTCCTCGATCGCGGCGGCCAGCTCCTCCGGGTCGATCTCGCCCTCAGCGCCCTCGCCCTTGGCCTTGCCGCCAGCCTTGGTCGGCTTGGCTCCCGCGGCCGCGGCCACCGTCGCCTTGGTGGCTCGGGTCGACCGGGTCGGCTTCGCCGGCGTCGCGGTGGCGGCCTCGGCGCCGGTCGCCTTGCGAGCGGCCACCTTGCGCGGGGCAGACGTCGCCGGGGCGTCGTCGCCGGCGGGCGCCTGCTTCGGGGCCGGCGCGGCGGCCTTCTTGGTGGTCTTGGCGGTGGTGGCCCGGGACGCTGGCGTGGTCGAGCGGGCCGCGGCGACGCGGCGACGGGTGCTCGCCGAGCCGTCCACCACGACGGTGACTCCCGCCTCGGAGAGCGCCCGCAGGATCTTCTTGGCCTGGGCCGGAGTCACCTCGGCGGACTCGACGGTGCGCGCGAGCTGAGCCGACGTGAGCTGACCACCGGCGCTCTGCGCGTGGGCGATCAGGGTGTCGGTGAGCGAGCGAACGTCGGCGCCGGGCTGGCGGGGTTCTGTCACGAATGACCTTCCGGAGGCGAAGAGCGGGCACGGCGGGCTCGTCCAGCGCAGCGAGGGTTACCGTGCCGGGCGATGTGGTTGAGGGACCCTCGTGTCACGGTCCGGCCGGTGGTCGGCGGTCCGTGCCGCGTGGGCAGGGGTGAATTGTAACGCCGTCTGCGGCGATCATCCTGCTCCGCACCGCGTACCGCCGGTGGGGACCGTCGGCGGGGTGGAGATATGGGCTTCGCGGTAATGATAGCCGCGCGGCCGGCGAAGGGCTTCCGTCGTCGAGCCCGGTGGCGCGCAGATCGTGTTCGAACTGCCGTTTGACCAGGAAGTACGAGGTGAATGTGGCGGTTGCGAGGGTGCGCGGGTGGATCACCGAGGTCGCTGTCGGTCCGGCCGGTGGCGTCCCCAGCAGGTCGCGGTTGGGCAACGGTTGTGAGCCGAGCATGGACGGGGCGGTAAGCACTTAAGCGACATTACCAACCGAAAGGGGCATATTGGCGGAGGTCGGCCGCTCAAGCCGCGAGGGCGGCGCGGGTGCGCCCACCTCGCACCGGATCTCAGGCGCCAAAGATCCTCAGCTGGTGCCCGTCGTACGGCGTCGGGAACGATCATCTTCGGAAGCCGGATCGGTAGTTTCACCCACCCACATGTACCCGGAGTGCGGAAAGAGGCGAATCATGACCAACTCGGCCACGACACCGTCGGAGCTGCTGACCATCGCGGTGGAGGTGGCTCGGGACGCGGCGGACACCGCGTACCGGATGCGCGCCGAGGGGGTCGTCGTCGCCGCCACCAAGAGCACCGTCACCGACGTGGTCACCGCAGCCGACCGGGCGGTAGAGCGCCAGATCCTCGACGCGTTGGCCGCGCTGCGCCCGGACGACTCGGTGCTGGGCGAGGAGTACGGCGAGGGAGCTTCCGGCGCGACGCGCAGCGGTGTGCGCTGGATCGTCGACCCGATCGACGGCACGGTGAACTACCTGTACGGGCTGCCGTACTCCGCGGTCTCGCTGGCAGCCGAGGTGGACGGGGTGGTGGTTGCCGGCGTGGTGCGCAACGTGAGCACCGGCGAGCAATGGACCGCCACGGCCGGCGGTGGGGCCTGGCGCGACGGTGTCCGGCTGCGCTGCTCCGGCGAGGTCGATCTGGGGCAGGCGCTGGTCGGCACCGGCTTCGGCTACGACGCCGGCCGTCGGGCGCACCAGGCGCAGGTGGTCGCCGGGCTGATCGCACACGTACGGGACATCCGCCGGCTCGGCGCCGCGGCGCTGGACCTCTGCCTGGTCGCCGAGGGGCGGCTCGACGCGTACTTCGAGAAGGGTCTTGCGGCCTGGGACCTGGCGGCTGGCGGGCTGGTGGCCGCCGAGGCGGGAGTTCGGGTCGCCGGCCTGGCCGGTCGGCCGCCAGGGCCGGATCTGGTGGTCGCGGCCCCGCCCGCGCTCTTCGCGCCGCTGCACGACCGGTTGGCCGCGCTGGACGCCGCTGGCGGTCCCTGACCGCCGGACCAGGTCGGCCGGCTCCGAGCGGCCGGCTCCGGCCTTTGAGGCGGCTGGCTCCGGTCGGCCGGCCAGGTCGGTGCCGGTCGCCGACCTGGCGCTGCGGTGGACCGGTTACGCCGTCACTTGGCGGGTGGGGACGGGCAGGAGCCCTTGGGGGCCTCCGGCGGACCCGAGTCCCCGAGCGACTGGTTGACCTCGGTCGTGGTGGCGAGCTGCTGGAAGCGGTTGCCCAGCACCACGTCCACGGTGTCGTCGGCGCGCTTCGGGTCGTAGCCCGGCACGGCGTTGTTGAGGAAGTACGCCTGGAGCAGGTGCGCGGAACCGACGCCCTTCGGGCCGTACCGCAGCACCGCGACGCTGTCGACCTTCTTCTCGTTCCCGGTCTTCTTGACCTGGAACTGTCGATTGCTGAACTCGTCGGCGACGGTGTGGGCGAGACCGGGCTGATCCGTGGCGTTGAACACGTTGATCTTGACGTCTTTGCGCTCGCGCAGGGTCAGATCCGCCAGCGGCCAGCCCTCGGGGCAGCCCGCCGCGGTGCCCACGTTGCCCTGGCTGTCGCGGACCACGGCCACGACGACGAAGACCAGGGCGATGATCGCCAGCAGGCCGACGACGACGAGTGCTCGCACGCGCGCAAAACTCATCAGGGCACTCCCCGGACCTCAGTGGGTGGTGGCGGCCGGGAACGATCGCTCAGCCGCCGGCCGTCGAATACGCCGCTGAGGTTAACGGTTGTCCGGCCGTCGCGTGGAAACAGCCCGACATGCCGGCGCGCCGACCGCGAACCGGGTACTACTACCCCTATCTTCGTGTCGCCTGAATCACATTGGGAACAACTTCGCGTGCGGGGGCGTACATCTCAGCCGCAAGGGCGGTATACATGCCTCGCCCAAGGGGGGGTAAGGTTCCGCGCTCGCAGGGGAGTCGCCCCGGCGAGCTCGACCCGTTCGGTCCTCGGGTCGGGTGCCCGACACAAGTGGTGGCCGGCCAGCGGAACCGAAACAGCGTCGTCCGGCGTTACAACCGGAAGCGACAACATCGATATGGGAGAGTGAAACCGATGGCCACCGACTACGACGCCCCGCGTCGCGACGAGGTCGACCTCGGCGAGGACAGCCTGGAAGAGCTCAAGGCACGGCGCGTCGACTCACAGTCAGGCGCGGTGGACGTCGACGAGGCCGAGGTGGCCGAGAGCTTTGAGCTGCCCGGTGCCGATCTGGCCGACGAGGAGCTCACGGTCAAGGTGCTTCCGATGCAGCAGGACGAGTTCCGGTGCGCCCGCTGCTTCCTGGTCCACCACCGTAGCCAGCTGGCGGTCGAGCGTAACGGCGAGCTGATCTGCCGCGAGTGCGTCTGACAACCACAACAACACCGGCGGCGGCCTCCTGAACGGGGTCGCCGCTGCCGGTGTAGGCATGCGGCAGCGGTGGGTACCTGCTTGACTCGTAGCGGGTAGCCACAGCACCGGGAGGTCCGATGAGCGATCGAGGCGGCACCACCGATGGCGGCACGGACGACCTTGGTGCCACCCGTGGCACGGACGACCTTGGTGCCACCCGTGGCACGGACGACCTTGGTGCCACCCGTGGCACGGAAGACCTCGGTGCCACCGTCGCGGCGTTGACCGCGGACGACATCGCGCCGGCCCGACGCCGCCAACTGCTGACCCGGATGGTCGGGCAGGCCCGTGCGCGGGGCATCTCCGATTTGTTCAAGCCGCGCGCCGCCGTGCGGTGGATGGTCGACACCGTCGCCGAGATCGCCCCGCACGTGCCGGTACGGGACCTGGACACGCTGCGCCAGCACTTCCCCGGCCTGGACGATGCCGCCCTGGCCGACCGGCTCATCCGCAACGCGTCGAGGACCACCGCCGCGATCGGCGCGGCCGGTGGGGGCGTCGCCGCCGTCGAGTGGGCGGTGGCCCCGACCCTGCTCTCCGCGCCGGTGCTGCTCGCCGCCGAGACCGTGGCCGTGGTGGCGGTGGAGCTGAAACTCGTTGGCGAGCTGCACGAGATCCACGGCGTGGCACTACCGGCCGCCGGAAGCCAACGGGCGGTCGCGCTGGTGCACTCCTGGGCCACTCAACGCGGCGTCAACCCGATGGTGCCCGGCGTGGGAGTGGGAGCGGTGCTCGGCACCGCCGCCCGCAAGGAGTTGCGGGACATGCTGCTGCGGCGTTTCGGTCGCAACCTCACCACGCTCGGGCCGTTCCTGACCGGCGCGGCGGTGGCCAGCTTCCTCAACCGCCGGGCCACCCAGCAGATGGCCGACCAACTCCAGGTCGACCTGCGTCGGCGAGGCATCGCCCGGCCCGCGCCACCGGCGGCCCTCCCAGGTCCGCCTACCGGCACCTGAGCGGGCCCTGGCCGTCGGACCGGCAATTGAGTGGGCCTTCGCCTCGGACCGGCACCAGAGCGGCCCTTCGCCGTCGGGTCAGCCCGGCTCGCCCGCCGTCGGGTGGGAAGCCGCCAGGGCGTCCCGCGCGGTCAGCACCGCCTCGGCCAGCTCGACCGGATGGCGGGTGCTCACCACCCAGAACGGCGTCGGATCCGCGGGATCGTCGAGGATCACCTGCACGGCGCCGCCGATCCACGGTCGCTGCACCACGAAGGCGAGCGGGTCCGCGCCGACGCCGAGCACCTCACGTCGGCCGGCCACGTCCAGCGGCACCACGTCGGCCACGAAACGGACCGGCAGTCGGGCGTCGTCCACCCGCAGCTCGGCGTCGACCACCCCGACCCGGATCCGGCCCAGCCACCACAGCCCGACAGCGGTGAGCGGCACCAGCACGGCGAACGGCAGCCAGGCGCGGACGCCGGACGCGCCCATCCAGATCTCGACGGCCAGCAACGCGGCGGCCACCAGCCCGGCCAGCCACAGCCACCAGGGCAGATTCAGCCGCTCGGTGTACGCCGAGCGGGCGGCGACCGGCGGCTGATCGGCGGACGGGGAGGGCGACATGCTCATTCCTGCGAGGGTACGGCGCACGGCAGCTCGACGAACCGGCAGGATGGCAGGGTCACCCCGCGAACCGGACGGAAGAGGGGACCCGTGACCGACGTCGTACCCGTGCCCGTGCAGCTGCTCGACCCGGAGCTGCCGTTGCCCACGTACGCCCATCCCGGCGACGCCGGGGCCGACCTGGTGGCGGCCGCGGACGTGGAGCTGCCACCCGGCGGCCGTGCCCTGGTGCCCACCGGCGTGGCCATCGCGCTGCCGGAGGGGTACGTGGGCCTGGTCCATCCCCGGTCCGGTCTGGCGGCCAGGCTCGGCGTGACGGTGCTCAACGCGCCCGGTACGGTCGACGCCGGCTACCGGGGTGAGATCCTGGTCAACCTGATCAATCATGATCGGGATGTGCCGGCGAAGATCTCCCGCGGCGATCGGATCGCGCAGCTCGTGGTCCAGCAGGTCGCGCGGGCGCGGTTCGAGCCGGTGGTCGAGCTGCCCGCGTCCCGGCGCGGGACCGGTGGGCACGGGTCCACCGGTGGGCACGCCGGGCTGGTGCCGTCGCCGACGGGCCAGGACCGGGTCGAGCGGCGGCCGAGCGAGCCGGTCCGCGGGCAGACGGAAGAGGTGGCAGGGTGAGTGTGAACAGCGGAGGGCAGGCGCAGTGATCTTCTCCCGAAAGCGGGCCGATGCGGAGCGGCAGACCCGTGACGAGCGGGCTACCCAGGTCCCGGACCAGGGCGATGCGACGCCGACGCTGGAGCGCGGCCCGTACGACATCTCCGAGAGCTACGACGACGTGCAGCGACTCGACCTGGGCAGCCTGCACATCCCGGCGATCGCCGACGTCGAGGTGCGGGTGCAGGCCGACCCGCAGGGTGTGGTCCAGCAGGTGGTGCTGGTGCACGGTGACAACGCGCTCCAGTTGGGCGTCTTCGCCGCCCCACGGTCCGAGGGAATCTGGGACGAGGTGCGCGAGGAGATCCGGCAGTCGCTGCTCCGCGACGGCGCGAGCGCGCAGGAGGTCGCCGGCGAGTACGGTCCGGAGCTGCACGCCCAGGTGAATACCCCGGACGGCCCGACGAACCTGCGGTTCGTCGGAATCGACGGGCCGCGCTGGATGGTCCGGGGCGTGTTCCAGGGCCCGGTGGCCACCGATCCGGCCATGGCCGGGCCGCTCGTCGAGTGCCTGGACGGCCTGGTGGTCGACCGTGGGCAGGAGGCGAAGCCGGTCCGCGAGCCGCTGCCGCTGCGGCTGCCCCGGGAGATCGCCGACCAGGCCGAGGCCGAGGCGGGCGACGCCGCCGCCGCACCGCGTCAGGTCTGACCGGCGCGCACCGGCCCGCCGGAACCAGCCCCGTCGGCGTACGCTGGCGGCACGGTTCCGGCGCCGCCGGGGCCAGCCGGGGACGGCGAGCGTGGAGAGGGTGACGCGGAGGTCATGATGACCGACGAGGGCCGGGTGTCGCTGCGGCGCATCCTGCAGAGGTTCACCGCCAGCGAGGCCGAGATCGATGCGCAGGAGCTGCGTCGGGAGAGCGCCGAGTGCGGCGGAATCCCCGCCCAGCAGTGCTCCCGGGGTCAGCTGGTCTCGGTCGCCGGTCGGCTGCGCACGGTGGTCTACACACCGCGCACCAATCTGCCCACCCTTGAGGCCGACCTGTACGACGGCAGTGACGTGGTGACCCTGGTCTGGCTGGGGCGACGGCACATCGCCGGGATCGAGCCGGGCCGGCATCTGACCGCCCGTGGCCGGGTGGCGGTGCGGGACGACCGCAAGGTCATCTACAACCCCTACTACGAGCTGGACTCGCCCAAGTGACGGCACTGCGGACGGAAGGCCGGCGATGACGACGGGACAGGACCGGGCGGCACAGCCGGATACCGACCCTCAGGACGAGGAGCCGCTGCCGACGATCGCCGAGCAGATGGCCGACCAGCTCGGCGGCTGGCGCGGGCTGGTCGAGTCGAGCATCCCGGTCGTGGTGTTCGTCGTCGCCAACATCATCGGCGAGCTGCGGCCGGCGGTGATCGCGTCGATCGCGGTCGCGGTGCTGATCGCGGGGCTGCGGCTGGCCCAGCGTCGGCCGATCCGGCACGCCGTCAACGGGCTCTTCGGCGTCGGCGTCGGCGCGGCCATCGCGTGGCGCACCGGCGACGAGCGTGACTTCTACCTTCCCGGCATCCTCTACGGCATCGGCTACGGCGTCGCCCTGCTGATCTCGGCCGCGATCCGGCAGCCGCTGGTGGGCTGGATCTGGTCGGTGTTGGTGGCCAAGGGCCGTTCGGAGTGGCGGTCCGACCCGAAGCTGGTGCGCACCTTCACGCAGCTGACAGTGCTCTGGGGCGTGGTCTGGCTGGCCAAGGTGGGCGTGCAGGCCGGGCTCTACCTGGCCCACCAGGACACCGCCCTGGGCGTGGCCCGGCTGGCGCTGGGCTACCCGCCGTACGCGTTGCTGTTGCTGATCACGGTCTGGACGGTGCGCCGGGTCACCCGGGAGTCGCCGCCGGCCCCGCTACCCAGCGCCTGAGCGAGGCCGGGCCACCCGAACCGCTCAGCGCGCCCGTCGGCGTCAGCGTGAGCTGCGGGTCCGTTCGACGCTGTCCGGCCCGAGGATCACCGCGCGGACCTCGTCCTCCACCTCGGCGGTGCAGACGAAGATCAGCTCGTCGCCGGCCTCGATCGGGTCGTCCGGGCTGGGCACCAGGACCCGCTTGCCGCGCAGGATCGCCACCAGGGCGGAGTCCCGGGGCAGCGGCACGGCGTGGATCGGCTGGCCGACGTAGGGCGCGGTCGGCGGCAGCGTGATCTCCACGAGGTTCGCCTCGCCCTGCCGGAAGGTCATCAGCCGGACCAGGTCGCCGACGGTGACCGCCTCCTCGACGAGCGCGGCCATCACCCGCGGCTTGCTCACCGCGACGTCCACGCCCCACTGCTCGGTGAACAACCACTCGTTCTCGGCCCGGTTGACCCGGGCGACCACCCGGGGCACCGCGAACTCGGTCTTGGCCAGCAGCGACAGCACCAGGTTGGTCTTGTCGTCGCCGGTCGCCGCGACCACCACGTCGCAGCCGGCGACATCGGCCTCCTCCAGGCTGCTCAGCTCGCACGCGTCGGCCAGCACCCACTCGGCGGCCGGCACCCGGTCCGGGCGCAACATCTTGGGTTGACGCTCGATCAGCATCACCTGGTGGCCGTTGTCGATCAACTCCTGGGCGATCGAGCGGCCCACGTTGCCCGCGCCCGCGATGGCGACCCGCATGGCTCAGTGCCCTCCTTCCGGCGGCGTCGCCGCCACCGACGTGACCGTCGCCACGATGTCATCGCTGACCAGCATGAACACCTGGTCGCCCTCCTGCATGACGGTGGAGCCGGTGGGCAGCGTGCCGATGCCGAAGCGGATCAGGTAGGCCACCCGCGCCCCGGTCGCGTCCTCCAGCGTCCGCACCGGTCGGCCGATCCAGTCCTTGTGGACGGGCACCTCGACGATCGACACCGTGCTCGTCGGGTCGCGGAAGATCTCCACGTTGCCCTCCGGCACCAGGTGTCGCAGCATCCGGTCCGCCGTCCACCGCACGGTCGCCACGGTGGGAATGCCCAGCCGCTCGTAGACCTGCGCCCGGCGCTGGTCGTAGATGCGGGCGGCGACCCGGGACACGCCGAACGTCTCGCGGGCCAGCCGGGCCGAGATGATGTTGGAGTTGTCGCCGCTCGACACCGCCGCGAAGGCGTCCGCGCGCTCGATGCCGGCCTGCCGGAGCACCTCGCCGTCAAAACCGGCCCCGGTCACCGTGATCCCGGCGAAGTCGGGGCCGAGCCGGCGGAAGGCGTCGGCGTCCTGGTCGATCACCGCCACCGAGTGCCCTCGGGACTCCAGGCTGTGGGCGAGGGTCGACCCGACCCGACCACATCCCATGATCACGACGTGCACGCTGTCCCTCCCAAGGTGCGTACCACTTCCGCTGCCGGTGGCCTTCGAGTGCGAGCCTGCCACGTCCCGGTCGCGAGCGGGGACCGACCGTACCCCGCCGTCGCGAGCAGCGGTGATCGCCCACCCCCGCGCCCCCGCCGTGGTGGTCGTACTCTTGGCGTTCGTGGCCAGTCCCACCTCGCTGCTGAAGCGGCTTCTTCTCGGTCGACCGTTCCGGTCCGACCGGCTCCAGCACACCCTCCTGCCGAAGCGCATCGCGCTGCCCGTATTCGCCTCCGACGCGCTGTCCAGCGTCGCGTACGCGCCCGACGAGATCCTGCTTACCCTCTCCATCGCCGGTGCGTCCGCGTACTTCTTCTCGCCGTGGATCGCGCTGGCCGTGGTCGTGGTCATGCTCACCGTGGTGGCGAGCTACCGGCAGAACGTGCACGCCTATCCGTCCGGTGGTGGTGACTACGAGGTGGCCACTGTCAACCTGGGGCCGAAGTTCGGTGTCGGGGTGGCCAGCGCGTTGCTGGTCGACTACGTGCTCACGGTGGCGGTGTCGGTCTCCTCCGGGGTGGCCAACCTGGGCTCCGTGGTGCCGTTCGTGGCCACCCACAAGGTTCTGATCGCGGTGAGCGCGGTGGTCCTGCTCACCGCGGTCAACCTGCGCGGGCTGCGCGAGTCGGGCACAGCGTTCGCCATCCCCACCTACGGCTTCGTGATCGTGATGCTCGGGATGCTGCTCACCGGGCTGTTCCGGGTCTTCGTGCTGGGCGACGAGCTGCGCGCGCCGAGCGCCGACCTGGTGATCCAGGCCGAGCACAGCGTGACCGGTTTCGCGCTCATCTTCCTGCTGCTGCGGACGTTCAGCTCGGGCGCCGCCGCGCTCACCGGCGTGGAGGCGATCTCCAACGGGGTGCCGGCGTTCAAGGCGCCGAAGAGCCGCAACGCCGCCACCACCCTGCTGCTGCTCGGCACCATCTCGGTGAGCATGCTGGTCGGGATCATCTGGCTGGCCCGGCTGACCCACCTGCAGTTCGTCGAGGATCCGAATCTCCAGATCGTCTCCGGCCCCGAGGGGTACGTGCAGAAGACGGTCACCACCCAGCTCGGGGAGACGGTCTTCGGTTCCGGGTCGATCCTGCTCTACGTGCTGGCCGGGGTGACCGCACTGATCCTGTTCCTGGCAGCGAACACCGCGTTCAACGGTTTCCCGGTGCTCGGCTCGATCCTGGCCCAGGACCGCTACCTGCCCCGCCAGTTCCACACCCGGGGCGACCGGCTGGCCTTCTCCAACGGCATCACCTTCCTCGCCCTCTTCGCGATCGTGCTGATCGTCGGCTTCCAGGCCGAGGTGACGAAGCTGATCCAGCTCTACATCGTCGGGGTCTTCGTCTCGTTCACCGTCTCCCAGGCCGGCATGATCCGGCACTGGAACCGGCACCTGCGCACCGAGCGGGACCCGGAGGCACGCCGGAGGATGGTCCGCTCCCGGGCGATCAACACGTTCGGCATGGGCCTGACCGGCACGGTGCTGGTGATCGTCCTGATCACCAAGTTCCTGCTCGGCGCCTGGATCGCGATCGCCGCGATGGCGGTGATCTACGCGCTGATGCTGGCGATCCGCCGGCACTACGACCGGATCGCCGTCGAGCTGACCCCGCCGGACGAGGGCCGGGCCGTGCTGCCCGCCCGCAACCACGCGATCGTGCTGGTCAGCAAGCTGCACCAGCCGACGCTGCGGGCCATCGCCTACGCCCGCGCCACCCGGCCGGACACGCTCACCGCGGTGACCGTCAACGTGGACGAGAAGGACACCCGGGACCTGCAGGCCGACTGGGAGCGACGGGAGATGGCGATCCCGCTGACCGTGGTCGACTCGCCGTACCGGGAGATCACCCGCCCGATCCTGGACTTCGTCGCCTCCACCCGCCGCAAGTCGCCCCGGGACGTGGTCACCGTGTTCATCCCGGAGTACGTGGTCGGCCGTTGGTGGGAGAACCTGCTGCACAACCAGAGCGCCCTGCGCCTCAAGGGCCGGCTGCTCTTCGAACCGGGGGTGATGGTGGTCAGCGTGCCGTGGCAGCTCGCGTCGACAGAGAGCAAGAACCTGGACCGGCTGGACGCCACGCTGTCCCGGACACCGGCGCGCGGGCCACGCAGCGCCGTGCCACCACTGGTCGCCACGCCGCCGGTGGCCGCCACGCCGCCCGGCGAGGGCGGACCCGAGAACAGCGCAACGATGGGGAACAGTCGTGACTGAGCCGGGCGGTCCGCGGACCGCGACACCCAGGATGCCGTCGGCGTCGGCCTCATCGGCGTTCGAGGGGGGGCTGGCCGAGACGGACCGGGTCGAGCTGACCGTCGACGCCGTCGCCCCCGGCGGACACTGTGTCGCCCGGGTGGACGGGCAGGTGGTCTTCGTTCGACACGCGCTGCCCGGTGAACGGGTCATCGCCGAGGTCACCGAGGTGCACCGGGGGTTCGTCCGGGCCGACGCGGTGACCGTGCTGGAACCCTCACCGGACCGGGTCGAGCCGCCCTGCCCGTACGCGAAGCCGGGTGCCTGCGGGGGCTGCGACCTGCAGCACGTCGCACCGGCGGCGCAGCTGGCCTGGAAGACCGCCGTGGTCCGCGAGCAGTTGGTCCGCCTCGGTGGGCTGACCGACGTCGAGCTGGACCGGCTCGGCGTCCGGGTCGAGGCGTTGCCCGGTGGGCTGCTCGGCTGGCGCTCCCGGGTCCGTTACGCGGTCGACGCCGCCGACCGGGCCGGCCTGCTCAAGCACCGCTCGCACGAGGTGGTGCCGATCGACCGCTGCCGGATCGCCCACCCGGCCATCCAGCAGCTGCCGGTGCTCACCCCCACCGGTGCGCGCTGGCCGGCCGCCGAGGCGGTGGAGACCGTCGCCAGCACCGGCGGGGACGTGACCGTCACGGAGATCCGCGATGGGGTGCCCGCCCCGGTCAGTGGCCCGACCGAGGTCCGCGAGGTCGCCGCCGGACGTGACTGGACGCTGCCCGTGTCCGCGTTCTGGCAGGTGCACCCGGCTGCCGCAGACGCCCTCTCCGCAGCGGTGCTGGAGTTGCTGGACCCACAGCCGGGCGAGGTCGCCTGGGACCTCTACGGCGGCGCTGGGCTGTTCGCCGCCGGGCTGGCCGCACGGGTCGGCGCGACCGGCCGGGTGACAGTGGTCGAAGCGGCGGCGCAGGGTGTCGCAGCAGCCCGGGAGAACCTCGCCGACCTGCCCAGCGTCGAGGTGGTGTCGGCCCGGGTGGAGACCGCGCTGGCCCGCCGACGGATCACCGGCCCGGTCGACGTGGTCGTACTCGACCCGCCGCGCTCCGGGGCCGGTGCCCCGGTGGTTCGCGCGCTGGCCGCCGCCGGCCCGCGGGCGGTCGCGTACGTGGCCTGTGACCCGGCCGCCTTCGCCCGGGACGTGCGGACCTTCGCCGACCTCGGTTGGCGGCTGGCGGCGCTCCGGGGCTTCGACCTCTTCCCGATGACGCAGCACGTCGAGCAGGTCGGGCTGCTGCTTCCCCCGGCCGCGCGGTAGCACACCTCGCGTCGGCGCCTGACCGGGTGCTCAGCTGCCCACTCCCCGCCCGGCCCGGGTGCGCGGGGCTCGGGCCGGGCTGCGGAGTACCGGGCGGCCGATAGACTCTCCGGTCATGAGCGTTGAAGAGGACACGGCCAACCACGGCCGGCTGCTGGGCACGGTTCGAGGTCCGCAGGACGTCAAGCGGATGTCCGGCGAGGAACTGGACGTCCTCGCCGCCGAGATCCGGGATTTCCTGATCACCAAGGTCTCCCGTACCGGCGGGCACGTCGGGCCCAACCTCGGTGTGGTCGAGCTGACGCTCGCCATGCATCGCGTCTTCGACTCCCCCCGGGACCGGCTCCTGTTCGACACCGGCCACCAGGCGTACGTACACAAGATCCTTACCGGGCGTCAGGCCGGCTTCGACAAGCTCCGCCAGCGCGGTGGCCTCTCCGGCTACCCCAGCCAGGCGGAGAGCGAGCACGACCTCATCGAGAACTCGCACGCTTCCACCGCGCTGTCCTACGCCGATGGCCTCGCCAAGGCGTACGCCCTCCGGGGCGAGGCACGCAGCGTCGTGGCCGTGGTCGGTGACGGCGCGCTGACCGGCGGCATGTGCTGGGAGGCGCTGAACAACATCGCCACCGCCGGCAACTCCCTCGTCATCGTTGTCAATGACAACGGCCGGTCCTACTCGCCGACCATCGGCGGGCTGGCCGACCACCTCTCCTCGCTGCGGCTCAACCCCGGCTACGAGAAGGTCCTCGACACCGTCAAGGACGCCCTCGGCTCCACGCCGCTGGTCGGCAAGCCGATGTACGAGGTGCTGCACGCGGTCAAGAAGGGCATCAAGGACGCGGTTGCCCCGCAGGCCATGTTCGAGGACCTGGGCATCAAGTACGTGGGCCCGGTGGACGGGCACGACGTGACGGCGGTCGAGGCGGCGCTGCGCGCGGCCAAGAACTTCGGCGGTCCGGTCATCGTGCACGCGGTCACCCGCAAGGGCTACGGCTACCGTCCCGCCGAGGAGGACGAGGCGGACTGCCTGCACGGCCCCGGCAGCGCCTTCGACGTGGAGACCGGCGCGCTGCTGGCCGCCCCGTCGGTGAAGTGGACGCACGTCTTCGCCGACGAGCTGCTGGCCGTCGCCGACGAGCGCCCGGACGTGGTGGGCATCACCGCCGCGATGGCCGAGCCGACCGGCATCGCCAAGCTGGCCCGCAAGTACCCCGAGCGGGTGTACGACGTGGGCATCGCCGAGCAGCACGCGGCCACCTCGGCGGCCGGGTTGGCGCTCGGTGGCCTGCACCCGGTGGTCGCGGTCTACGCCACCTTCCTCAACCGCGCCTTCGACCAGGTCCTGCTGGACGTGGCGATGCACAAGCTGCCGGTGACGTTCGTGCTGGACCGGGCGGGCATCACCGGCCCGGACGGGCCCAGCCACTACGGCATCTGGGACATGTCGGTCTTCGGGGTGGTGCCGGGGCTGCGGATCGCCGCCCCCCGCGACGCCGCCACCCTGCGCGAGGAGCTGCGCGAGGCGCTGGCCGTCGACAACGGCCCGACCGTGGTGCGGTTCCCGACCGGTGCGGTCGCCGCGGACCTGCCGGCGCTGCGCCGGGTCGGCCCGGTCGACGTGCTGGCCGAGTCCGCCCGTACTGACGTGCTGCTCGTCGCCGTCGGCTCCTTCGGTCAGTTGGGCATGGAGGTGGCCGCCCGGGTTGCCGAGCAGGGCTACGGGGTCACCGTCGTCGACCCCCGCTGGGTGCGTCCGGTCCCGGCGGAGCTGGTCGACCTGGCCGCCCGCCACCGGCTCGTGGTCAGCGTCGAGGACGGCGTCCGGGTCGGTGGGGTGGGCGACGCGCTCGCCCAGGCGATGCGCGACGCCGACGTCCGGGTGCCGCTGAAGGACCTGGGTGTGCCGGCTGACTGGCACCCGCACGGCACTCGCGCGCAGATCCTCGCCGACCTGGGTCTGACCGCTCAGGACGTGGCCCGCAACGTCACCGGTTGGATCTCCGGCCTGGACGCCACCCCGGACCGCCTCACCCCCAGCGACGCGGCCGCACAGAACTGACGAGAACGAACAACGGCGGGCGTCCCTCGGGACGCCCGCCGTCTGTGTCCATCCCCAACCCGTCACCCCGCCCTCGCCCCACCCCGCCCTCGCCCCGCCCTGCCCTACCTCGTCTCCGCCGATCTTGCACTTTCGGTTGCCGTAATGCGTCTTGAGCGCCGATTTGTCGGCGCAGAAAGTGCAAGATCGCGCGGGTGAGGGCGGGTGAGGGCGGGTGAGGGCGGGCGAGGGCGGGCGAGGGCGGGTGAGGGTGGGTTGGGGTGGGGCTAGCGGGGGGAGATTGAGCGGTAGTGGGTTTTGTCGGTGTTGGCGAGGCTGTAGGTCTGGGAGCGCGACGGGGTGGGGATGACCGCGAGGCCGGGGCGCTCGACCAGCAGGGGAGTGCCCGGCGGGACGGACAGGGAGCTGTCCCGGGTGGCCCGCCAGCTCAGCACCACCAGCGGCTGACCGGGCACCGGCAGTTGGTACGCCTGCAACGGGGTGGCCCGGTCGGCGGGTGAGGCGACGGGCGCGCTCCCGTCGGCCGGTCGATAGATCACCGCCGTCATCGCGCCGGCGTCGGTGTCCCAGCTGAGCTGCTGCAACTCGGCCGGCTCGCCGCCGCCGAGGGCGACTTCGCCGAGCGAGCGCACGGTGAGCTTCGCCATCGGCCAGGACGTCGGCACCGAGCGTGGGGCGTCCCGGTCCCCGATCCGGCGCGGGATGCTGCCGAAGGGGCCTCGATCGCCGGACAGCACGCAGGTGTCCAGGCCGGCGAGCGCCCGCCGGCCCGTGCCGGACTCGTCGCGGACCAACGGGTAGCGCGGGTCGACGGTGCCGGTGCCCAGGTCGAGCAGCCGGTCGGCGGCCCGCCCACGGGGGAGCGACTCAGTGGTTCGCAGGGTCGCGGTCACGCCGACGGCCGTGCAGGACGGCACGTCGACCGGTGCGCTGAGACCGTCCGCGATGGTCAACGTCCGGTCCTGTGGCCCGAGGAGGCTCTGCACCCGGGCCGAGACCAGATAACGCCGGCCACCGGCCGTCTGCACCGGGAGTACGTCGGAGTAGACGAGGTAACCCGGATCGGTGTACTCGGTGGCGCGGGTCACCGCGTACCGGTCACCCTCGCGGGTCAGTTGCAGCAACCAGGACGCGCTTTCGCCGGGCACGTCGGCGGCCACCAGCGCCACCGGGGCGCCGTCGACCCGACCGGAGAAGAGGATTCCCGACGAGGGCAGGTGCGCGCGGTCGTCGGCCGGCGATCGCCAGCCCCGGACCGCCGCGGTGACCGCCGCCGTCGCCGTGGAATCCCCGGAGAGGTCGCCGCGGGGCGGCCAAACGGCGAGGGTGCCGTCCAGGCTGTCGTACCCGACCCGGAGGTCCTGCGGCTTCCGTTCGGCTACCGGACCGCAGGCCGTGCCGGCCAGCAGCGCGCTCAGCAGGACGGGAAGCGCCCTGCCGTACCGACGGCCTGGAGTCACCTGGCCCGCCCCCGATCGCCTCGCCGTCGCTGTCGGAAAGCGCCATAGTACGAGATGTCCGACGCGGCGCCTCAGTTGGCCGGCATCCAAACCACCACAATGGACACCACCGGGGGTTTAGGGCGTTTTGGTTGCTCCGGTAGACTCCGCCGACTGTGACGCCTGCCGAGTCCCGCGCCCTGCCCGCGCCGCACCCGGAGGCGGCAGCCGACTCCGCCGAGCTGGTGAACTACCGCACACCGGCCGGCCTCTTCGCCGGCCCGCCCACGCTGGCCGCCCCCACCACAGCGCCGGCCGGCCCCGGAGCGCCGGCCGAGCCCGAAGCGCCGGCCGAGTCCGAAGCACCGCCCGAGCCCGAAGCGCCGGCCGACCCCGTGACGCGGGCCGAGCCCGGAGCAGCGGCCGAGAGGGCGGTGCCGACGCGGGCGCGGTGGCGTCGGTGGACTCGGCGTCGGCAGCACCTGGCGGTGGGCGGGCTGTTCCTGCTCGCCGCGCTCTGGGTGACCAGCCGGATCTGGTTGGACCCGTCCGGTCGGGTGGCCTCGCTCTACACCGGCGACCCGGCGCAGGTGCAGTTCTTCCTCGCCCACTCGGTACGCGTCGTGCTGCACGGCGAGTACCCGTTCTACACCGAGCAGTTCAACTACCCGGACGGCGTCAACCTGATGGCCAACACGGCCGTGCTGGCGCTGGGCATCCCGATGGTCCCGGTGACGCTGCTCTTCGGCCCGGCGGTCTCCTTCGTGGTGCTGGTCACGCTCGGTCTCGCCGGCACCGCCATGGCCTGGTACCTGATGCTCTCCCGCCACCTGGTGCGCACCCCGCTCGCGGCGGCGGTCGGCGGCTGGTTCTGCGGGTTCTCGCCCGCGATGCTCTCGCACGCCAGCTGGCACCCGAACATCATCAGCCAGTTCCTGCTGCCGTTCATCGTGTGGCGGGTGCTGGTCCTCACCCGCTCCGGAAGACCTGTTCGGGACGGGGCGCTGCTCGCCCTGCTGGTCACAGCGCAGGCGTTCATCAACGAGGAGATCCTGCTCTTCACGGCGCTGGCCTGTGGCGTCTTCCTGCTGGCGGTGCTGGCCCAGGAACCGGCCCGGTGGCGGGCCGCGTGGCGACCCCTGGGCGTCGGCGTGGTGACCTGCGCGCTGCTGGCCGGGTCGCTGCTGGCGTACCCGCTCTACGTGCAGTTCGCCGGGCCGATGGCCTACCACGGGCTCAGCGACGCGGTGAAGGACTACGGCAACGACATCGCCGCCTTCTTCGCTCCGGGCTCGCCCACCCTCGGCGGCAACCAGCGAGCCAACATCAACCTGGCACCGAACTACTCCGAGGAGAACGCCTTCTTCGGCTGGAGCCTGTCGATGCTGGCCATCGGCATCGTGGTCTGGCTGCGCCGGGAGTTGATCGTTCGGGCGCTCGCGGTGACCGGCGTGTTCTTCGCCGTGCTCTCCCTCGGCGAGCGGGTCTCCTGGTGGGACCGGGAGCTGATCACCGGGCCGTGGCAGTGGTTGGTCCACCTGCCGCTGCTGGACGCGGTGGTGCCGACCCGGTTCGGGCTCATCACCAGCGTGGTGATCGGCCTGCTGCTGGCGCTCGCCGTCGAGCGGGCCTGGGCGCTACGCCCGGCCGACCGCCGTACCGTCCGGGTGCTGACCGCCGCGGGCCTGGCCTTCGCGCTGTTGCCGATCGCACCGATGCCGCTGCGGATGGTCTCCCGGCCGCCGGTGCCGGACTTCATCACTGCGGACCGGTGGCGGGCGTACGTCGGCCCGGACCAGACGCTGGTGCCGATCCCGGTGCCCAGCATGGGCAACACGCACGGCATGCGCTGGGCGGCGGCCACCAACCTCGACTTCAAGATCCCCGGCGGATACTTCCTCGCGCCCCGCAACGGCAACACCGGTGACGCGGGCCGGTTCGGCGGTCGTCCCAGCGGGGTGGGTCAGATGCTTGAGGAGGTGGCGACCACCGGCCGTACGCCCAAGCTGGACGACCGGCAGCGTCGGCGCTTCACCGACGAACTGCGGCACTGGCGGGCGGCGATCCTGGTGCTTCCGGTGCGGCAGCAGAACGCCGAGCCACTGCGGCGTACGGTCGAGGAGCTGGTCGGCCCGGGCCGCCAGGAGTTGGATGTCTGGGTCTGGGACGTCCGGACGCTCACCGACCGTTCGGTCTGATGGCCACCGGGACGACGTCCCCGAACACCTCGTTGCCGGCGACGGGCGGCACGTCCCGTCCGGCCTGGCTGCGGGACGCGCTGGTGGTGGCCGGCTATCTGGGCCTCGCGGTGCTGGTGACCAGCGGGCAGTGGGGTCGCCCGTGGCAGCTGTTCCACCAGGCGGGTGACCAGATCCTCTTCGAGTGGATGCTGGCCCACGCGGCGCATGCCGTGGTGGAGGGGGAGAATCCGCTCTTCAGCAACGGGTTGAACGCGCCAGACGGGGTCAACCTGATGGCGAACACCTCGGTGCTCGGCCTGGGTGTCCCGCTCACCCCGATCACAGTGCTCTTCGGCTCGCAGGTGGCGTTCTGCGTGGCGGTCGTCTGCTGCCTCGCCGGGACCGCCTTCGCCTGGTACGTGCTGCTGCGTCGCCGGCTGGTCGGCACCCGGGCCCCGGCCGCGGTGGGTGGGCTGATCTGTGGTTTCGCCCCGGGCATGATCGCTCAGGCCGGCGCGCACCTGCACATCGCTGCCCAGTTCCTGGTGCCCGCGATCCTCGCCCTGGTGTTCCGGCCCGCCTCGGAGACGACGCGACACGGCGTCTGGCGGCCCGGCGTCGGCCTGGGGCTGCTGCTCGTCTGGCAGGTCTTCATCGGCGAGGAGGTGCTGGTCTTCCTGGTGCTCGCGGCCGGCGTCTTCGCGCTGGGTTACGCGCTCGCCGACCGGGTGGCCGCACGGCGGCTGGCGCCGGCCCTCTTCGGCCGACTCGCGGTGGCGGCCGGCGTGGCGGCGGTGCCGCTGGCGTACCCGCTGTGGTTCCAGTTCCACGGCCCGCAGCACTACTCCGGGATGGCGTTCGCCACGCAGGGTTTCCAACTGGACGTCGCCTCGTTCACCGCGTCGGCCCGGCAGACCGTGCTGGGTGACGACTGGCTGCCGGGGCTGCTCTCGCCGAATCCGACCGAGGAGAACTCGTTCTTCGGCCCGGGCCTGCTGGTGCTCGCCGTGGTGATCGTGATCTGGCAGTGGCGACGACCGCTGGTCCGGGCACTGGCCGCCTGCGGCGTGGTCTTCGCCCTGCTCTCGCTCGGCGATGAGCTGCGGGTGGACGGTGAGGCCACCGGCATTCCGGGGCCGTACCGGCTGGTCGGCGGGCTGCCGTTGCTCGATCTCGCGGTGCCGGCCCGGTTCGCACTGGTCTGCGTACCGGTGCTGGGTGTGCTGGTGGCGCTGTCAGTGGACCGGGTCCGGGCCGCGCGGGGGCCGAACGTGGCACCGGGCCTACCGGTGCGGCTGCTGTGGGCCGGCGCGGTCGCCGCCGCGTTGCTGCCCCTGATTCCGACGCCGATCCGGGTGGTGCCGGTCGCGCCGGTGCCGGCGTTTCTCGCCACCGGTGTCTGGCGTCCGCTGGTGCCGCCCGGCCGGACGGTGGTCGCGGTTCCTCCGGTCACCGGTGCCGGGCGCAGCCCGGTGATGCTCTGGTCCGCCCGTACCGGTCTGGGGTTCGCCGCGCCGGGCGGTTACTTCATCGGCCCCAGCGGCCCGGACGACCCGGCGGCCCGCTGGGGTGCGCCGGACCGGCCCACGTCGGTGCTGCTGCGGCAGGTGGCCGAGACCGGCGTGGTGCCGGTGCTCACCGACGTCGACCGCCGCCAGGCTGTCGAGGACCTGCGGCACTGGCGTGCCGCGGTGGTCGTACTCGGGCACCTGGAGCGCGGTGAATCGGTCCGCCGGACCGTCGACGACCTGCTCGGCCCGGGCCGACCGGTCGACGGCGGATGGTTGTGGGACGTCCGGGACCACGTCGGCTGAGCCGACCGATGGCGCGGTCTTCCGACTAACCCACCAGGGCGCGCACGTCCCACACCCAGACGTCGTCGACCCGCTGCGGTGGCCCCAGCAGGGCGGTGACCAGCTCACGGAGCACCGCCTCGCGGGGGTGCGCCCCGAGCACCACCACCGACGCCCGCCAGAACCGCAGGTCCTCGACGGCCTGGCGGCGGTTCTCGTCGGTCAGCGCCGGAACCGTGCCGCTGTCCATGGTGGAGTAGATGAGGGAGCTGGTCGGTCTGTTCGGCGCACCGAAGACCCCCTCACCCAGCTCGTTCGGGCCGATGAAGTAGCCGCCCGGAACGGGGAACTCCTGCCCGGTCAGCGCACTCCAGCGCAGCGTCGGCAGACCGTGCACGTTGCTCGGGATCGGCACCGGCACCAGGGTTCGACCCGCCGGCACGTACGGCCGCCAACCGCCAGCGGTGATGAAGTGCGGCGGTGGGTCGATCTGCTGGGCGGGCAGCGGGCGGGGAAAGAGCGGCAGCACGGCGAGGGCGACCGCCGCGTACCCCACCGGGCGCAGCCACCGACGGCGCGACGCGACCGGCTCGGCGGGCCTGGCGGGCTCGGGGGACACAGCCGGGGCCCCTTCGGCGGCGCGCTGGGCCGGCACCCGCGGCCGGTCGGCCACCGGGCGCCCCTGGCGGTGCGCGGCGTCCCAGGTCAACGCGAGCAGCACACCCACCGCGGCGGCGACCACCAGCGTCAACCGGGTCGGCATCATCATCTCGACCAGCGGCAAGTCGTCCGACACGTACGACCACGGGCCGCGCACGCCGGTCTCCACACCGTTGAACCGCACGAACGGCCCGATCGCGGCAACGCTGAACACCACGATGAGCACCGCGGCGATCCGGGCGGCCAGCGAGCGGCGTACGAGCAGCACCAGAGCCACCACCGAGAGCAGCACCAGCGGCCAACCGAACCAGGTGTTCTGCTCGGTCAGACCGATCGTCTTCTCTACCGCCGGGTCACCGGCCCAGGTGTCCCGGGCGAAGGTGACGAAGGCGACCAGGTCCTCGCCCCAGTTGTGGAACACGCCGCCCTGCAGGCCCCGGTAGGACTGCGGGCCGTTGAACTGGAACCAGATCGGGTACGCGGTGAGCACCAGGGCCAGCCCGCCGGCGACGCCGAGCCCGGCCAGGAAGGTGCCGGCGGCGGCCCGGGTCGCCCGCGGCCGCTGCACGGCGTACGCCAGCACGATGACCAGGCAGGCCAGCGCGGTGAGCAGCAGCATCTCCTCGTTGATGAAGATCTGGTACGCCACCAGCGCACCGAGCACGAGCCCGTTGCGTCGCCACCGGCCCGGCTCACCCAGGGTCAGCACCCGCACCACGATCAGCGGGAGCAGGAAGTTGGAAACGAAGTTCGGTTGGCCGTTGGCGTGGTGGATGATTCCCGGCGCGAAGCCGAGGAACGCGCCGCCGACGAACGCCGCCGCCCGGGAGCGCACCAGGTGGCGGGAGAGCATCCAGTACCCGGTGCCGGCGGTGGCCGCCAGCGCCGCGCCCAGGTAGAGCGCGTACATCACCTGGGGGCCGAACAGCATGGTCAGCGGAGCCAGCGGCACTGTCACCCCGAGCAGCGAGGTGTTGGCCATCATGTTCACCCCGTCCGGGGCGTTCTGCCGGGCCGTGAACAGCGGGTTCTCCAGGTGCCGCACCGAGTACTCACCGTGCGCGAACAGCCACTCGAACCAACTGTGATCGGTGGGCAGGTGCGAGGAGACCCGGCCGTCGACGTCACCCCAGTAGTTGAGGCAGACGAACACGCCCAGCAGCACATAGGCTCCGAGGGCCAACAGGTCGGCTCGGGCCGGACGGCGTCGAGGCCGCCGTGTCGACTCGGCCTCGGCCGGGTCGGCGTCGGTCACGGGATTCAGCGAAGGGTCTACCACCGGCACAGCCACGACGCGCCATCGTACAGGCGGGGTTCCGTCACTTTTGCCGGGCCGGTGCGCTGACTGTCGGTTTGCCGGGCGGGTCACCCGTCGGCCAGCCTTACCTGGTGACGGAGGGACGGTCCTTGTCGATCATCGAGCTGGGCGAGATCCGGGACGAGCCCGCGTCGGCACCTCCGGTTCGCCGCCCGCGCGCCGTCGGTCGCCCGCTGCACAGCGCGACTGTGCTGTTGCTCAGCCTGGTGGTGCTGGCCGGTGCCGCGCCACCAACGCAGCGAACGGTGAGCGTGGTGCCGGCGTCGCGGACGGCCACCGCGTACCTGGCCGGGGACGGCGTCTTCGTTGTCGATCCGCCGACACCCGACGGGGACCGGTACCTGACCGCGTACGCCCAGCCGGGACCGACCGGCGCTGGGGTGCGGCGGCGGTGGCAGGCGCCGCTGGCCCGCACCGGTAACTACCTCGACGTCTGGGTCGAACGGGGTCTGGTGCTGGCGTTGGCGGTCAACGCCCCCAACCGGCTGTTCCAGACCACCGCCTTCGACACCGCGACGGGCCGGCAACGCTGGCAGCACCCCGGTGCTCCCCAACCGACGCCCGGCGGTGGCCTGCTGGTGACCAATGGCCGGGAGGACGGGTCGGGCGCGATGAGCGGGGTTGAGCCCGACACCGGCCTGGTGCTCTGGTCGGTGCCGACCCCGCGGGCCGCCAGCCCCACCTACCACCTCACTCCCGAGGGGCAGGTCGACCGGTTCGTGCTCCTGCAACCGACCGGCGAGGTGCAGGTGTACGACGCCGGCACCGGCCAGCTGCTGCGCAGCATCGACACGCTGCCCGGTGACCGGTCGGCGTACCAGCGGGTGCAGATCGTCGACGACCTGCTGCTGCTCGTTCCGCCGGGCAGCACCCGGCTGGTGAGCTTCGGGCTGGCCGGGTTGGAGCCACTGTGGACGGCGGAGGTGACGCTGGTGTCGCATGTGCTCGAATGCGGTGGCCTACTCTGCGCGGTACCGCAGACCGGCGGCGTCCAGGTGCTCGACCCGGCCACCGGCTCGGTGCGGTGGTCGGAACCGGGCCAGGACGTCCTGGCCGACGTTCGGTACGGTCGGCTACTGATGGCCAGGCCCGGCCAGGGGTACACGGTGCGGGACGCGGCGACCGGACAGGTGCGCATCGAGATGGGTACGTGGAGCCTGCTGCCGGTGCTGCGGCCGGACGACCCGCTGGTCGGTGTGCGGCGGGGTGACGACGGTCGGATGGTCGTCGCCGAACTGGACCTGGTGGCCGGCCGAACGCGGATCGTCGACGTGCTGCCGGGCATCGCCGGCAGTTGCCAGGCGTCCCTGCCAATTCTGCTCTGCCAGCGCCTCGACGGCACTACCGCTCTCTGGAGGTTGACGCGGTGACCGACTCGGTGATCGACCTCGGCGACCTGCGGGACGACCCGGACCCGGAGTCGACGCCCCGCGCACCTCGCGCCCACGGTCGCCCGCTGCGCTGCGCGCTGGTAGTGGTGCTGGCGCTGGTCACGCTCGCCGCGTCCGCCGTCGTACCGCCCCGGCGGGCCCCGGTGACGCTGCCGGGCCGGCCCGGGTCCGATGTCATGATCGATGGTGACCTGCTCCTGGTCATGGAGCCGGCCAGCACCGAAGCGCGGCAGGCGCGGCTGGCCGCGTACCGGCTGCCCGGCGGCGAGCCCGTCTGGCAGGCGCCGCTGCCGGCGGAGGCCCGGTACTGGGGGATGATTCCGCTGGCCGGGATGCTGCTGGCCACCGGGTACGAGATCGGCCCGGAAGGTCGGGAGACACTCACCGTCGCACTGGACCGGGCGACCGGGGCGTACCGGTGGCAGCAGCCGGGCACCGTCTCCAAGCTGACCGACGGCAACCTGCTGCTGCGCAGCGGCGGCGAGACCGTACCGTCCAGTTTGCGCGCTGTGGATCCGTGCTGTGGCACCGTGCGCTGGGAGCAATCCGGCCTCAGCGCCGACATGAGGGTGCGGGACACCGGGCTCGGGGTGGACCGGGTGGTGCTCAACCAGTTGGACGGGCCGGTCGAGGTACGCGACGCGATCACTGGTGCCGTGCTGGCCCGCGCCGACCTGCGCCCACCCGACGGCGGTCGGATCGGACTGGACCTGACCAAGGACCTGCTGCTGTCCATCGACAGAGGCTCGGGCACTGTCACCGCGTACGAGCTGGACCAGCTCAAGCCCCGCTGGACCCGCGCCAGGGTGCACATCGACTTCGCGCTGGACTGTGGCCCCGTCCTGTGTCTGCGCACCGGCAACAACGAGCTACAGGCGCTCGACCCGGCGACCGGCGAGGTGCGCTGGCGCAGCAGCCAGTGGGGGTGGGCCTGGCCGGCCGACGGCCGGCTGTTGGCCAACCTCAGCGGTGTCGGTCCGTCGGAGCAGTACGTCGTGCTCGATGCGCTGACCGGCCGGCAGCTGGCCGACCTGGGCCGGTGGGAGCTGTACCAACTCGGTGTCGGCGGCCGGCTGGTCGGCATACGCCGGCATCCCGACGGAGGGGTGCTCGTCGGCGAGCTGGACATCGCCGCCGGGAAGGTGCACGTCGTGGACGTGCTGCCCGATGTCACCGGAGGGTGCCAGGCGGTCACCGACTACCTGGTGTGCATTGCCACCACGACCGGCTCGTACCAGCTCTGGAGACTGACCGACTGATCACCAGTTCGCCTGGGTGGGCGGCGGGGGCAGCGGCACCGACGCGGGTCGAAGCACGTACGCCACCCCGCCGCTGCCGCGTTGCCAGACCGCCTCGAACCCCTGTCGGGGCACGGTGCGACGGACCGCGTCGTCGTCCGGTGCGTACGGGTCGTTGAGCACCGGGTCGCCGTCGGCGGTGAAGCCGACAAGCACCATCAGGTGCCCTCCGGTGTCGTACCCGAGCCCCGGCACCTCGTCGGCCCGGAACGCGGCGGAGACGATCAGAGGGATGCCGGCGGCGACGAACGCCTCCGCCTCGACCAGCGACCGCAGCCGGGTGACGAACGCGTCCACCCCGTGCAGACCGGCGTACGCGGTGTTGAACGGCCAGTTGCCGGCCCCGGCGTACGCGTGGTCGTAGCAGTGCCGGGCGGCGTGTACGACCACCGGACGCGGGCCGGACGGCTCCACCCAGGCGTAGCGGTCCGGCGTCGGCTCGGCGCCCCAGTAGGCGAGCACCATCGAGGTGCAGGTGGGGCTGCACCAGGAGTCCCCGCCACCGCCCCACTGCGGGTACTGGCCGGCGTGCAGCCGCTGCGAGTAGCGGGGCACGTCCAACACCCGGCCCCAGGCAGCGGACGGGACGGGCTTCCCCGCGTACCCCTGGTGAGCCGTCGTGGGGCCGGTGGCGACCGCGCCGATGCTGCGCAGCACCGGGCCGGTCGGGCTGCCGGCGGGCCGGCACACTGTCACCCGCGCCTGCCAACCGGTGACCGTGGCTCCGGTCACGATCAGGGTGTCGGTGTCGACCCGGGCGGCACTGTCGCGCTGTCCGGGCACCGAGGTGCGCCGTACCGTGTGGTCGCCGGCGGCCCAGTGGGCCAGCCGGTACCAGTCGGTGCTGGGTGCGTCGTCGTGCCAGCCGCGCAGGTCGACATCGATCCAGCAGCCGTCCGGGGTGTCGGCCGTCCAGGACGGCACCACCTCGGCGACGGCGAAGCCGACAGGTACCGGCGGCGACGTCCAGGTGCCCTGCGGGGCGACGCCGTCGAGAGTGAGCCCTTGGCCGCTGGCGAGCAGGCCGTCGCCGCTGCCGCTGGTCGTGTCGGCCGGCAGGTGGAAACCCCGGTAGGCGATGTCTCGCCGGGTGGGTGGTGCCGCAGTGGTCATGCCAGTCCGTCCGTCGTTCGGTGCCGCCGGCCAGCATCGCGTACGCCGCGGTGGCCCGCAACGCCGGCCGGCGCGGACGGCGAGGGACGATGGTTGCCGGCCGGCACTAGGTTGTCGGTGGTCAGCAGCGAGGAGGCCGGGATGCGGGTACTGGTGGTCGAGGACGAGCGCAACCTCGCCGACGCGATCGCACGGGGGTTGCGCAAGCGGGGGATGGCGGTCGACGTGGCGTACGACGGCGACGCCGGCCACGAGGCGGCGTTCGTCACCCGGTACGACGTGGTGGTGCTCGACCGCGACCTGCCGGGTGTGCACGGTGACCAGATCTGCGCCGACCTGGCGGCCTCCGGCGCGTTGACCCGGGTGCTGATGCTCACCGCCAGCGGCACTGTCGCCGACCGGGTGGAGGGGTTGCAGCTCGGCGCGGACGACTACCTGCCCAAACCGTTCGCCTTCGACGAGCTGGTCGCCCGGGTGCAGGCGCTGGGCCGGCGGGCCACCCCGGCCGCGCCGCCGGTGCTCGAACTGGCCGACCTGGTGCTCGACCCGGCCCGCCGGGTGGCCACCCGCGCCGGGGTGCCGGTGGACCTCACCAACAAGGAGTTCGGGGTGCTCTGCGAACTGCTCAAGGCGCGCGGCGCGGTGGTCTCCAGCGAGGAGTTGCTGGAACGGGTCTGGGACGCGAACACCGACCCGTTCACCACCATCGTCCGGGTCACCGTGATGACGCTGCGCAAGAAGCTCGGTGACCCGCCGTTGATCGAGACAGTGGTCGGGGCGGGCTACCGTACCGCCGAGGTAGGCGCATGAGCCGCCGGCTGCGACCCACCCTGCGGCTGCGGCTGACAGTGCTCAACGGGGTGCTGCTGATCGGGGCCGGAGCGATCCTGGTGTTGCTGGCGTGGCTGCTGGTCCGCGACGCGTTGCGTCCCACCGACGAGTTGGTGCCCGGCACGATGGTGCTGCTCTCCGACGGCCGGCAGATGGACGCCGCCGAGTGGCAGCGGCAGTTGGTCGACGCCGCCTCCGGGGAGCTGCTGGCCAAGGGCCTGGTCGCGCTGCTGGCGATCAGCGTGGTCGGAGTGGCCGGCGCGTACGCGGTGGCCGGTCGGGCGCTGCGCCCACTGCACCAGGTCACGGCGACCGCCCAGCGGCTCGGTGAGGCGACCCTGGATCAGCGGATCGGTTACTCGGGCGCCGACGACGAGGTGGCCGAGCTGGCCAAGACGTTCGACGCCATGTTGGACCGGATCGCGTCCGCCTTCGAGGCCCAGAAGCGTTTCGTGGCGAACGCCTCGCACGAGCTGCGTACCCCGCTCGCCGTGATGCGGACGGAGATCGACGTTACGCTCAGCGACGACGACGCGGACACCGCCGAGTACCGACGGATGGCGACAGTGGTCCGCGACGCCTCCGAGCGGGCCAACGGCCTGGTGGACGCGCTGCTGGTGCTGGCCCGTAGCGAGGCGCAGGCCGGGCGGCAGCTGGGCCGGCGTACCGAGTGTGACCTCGCGGCGGGCACCGCCAACGCACTGTCGGCGATGCGCCGCGAGGTGGAACGGATCGGCCTGCGGGTGCAGACGTCGCTGGAGTCCGCGCCGGTCGTCGGTGACCCGGGGCTGCTCGACCGGCTGGCCGGAAACCTGATCGAGAACGCGGTCCGCTACAACCACCTGCACGGTCGGCTCTGGGTGCGTACCGGCACCGACGGTGACCGGTCCTGGCTGGTGGTGGGGAACACCGGTTTCGAGGTGGACCAGGCCGACGTGCCAGGGCTGTTCGAGCCGTTCCGCCGTGGTGGCCGGGAACGCACCGGAGCCCGTGGCTCCGGCTTGGGGCTGTCCATCGTCCGGGCGGTCTGCACGGCGCACGGCGGCACCGTACGGGTGATCGCGCAGCCCGGCGGTGGCCTGGAGGTGACGGTAACCCTGCCGTCGTCGGACGCCCCGGCGGTGCCCGGAACGGTTCCCGCCGCCGGCTGATCGGGGTTGCGCGCCCCGCTCGGCCGATGGCAAGATCGCCGGGTCAGCTCGGAGAGTGAAAGGGGGTGCGTCGATGTCCATCAGTCAAGGCTCCGCACCCCGGGTCCTCGCAGGCTGACCCCCGGCGGCGGAGCGCGTCCCCATCCGAAGATGGAGAGACCACCGTGTATCTACGGATCCGCAACATCAGTTTCGACTGCCACGACACGTACACCCTGGCCGGCTTCTGGTCGGCGGTGCTCGGCTACAGCCGGCTCCCGGAGGACGTTCCGGGTGACCCGGAAGCTGCCCTGCTGCCACCGGACGGTGCCACGCCGAACATGTTCTTCCAAGCGGTGCCCGAGGACAAGATGACCAAGAACCGGGTCCACATCTGCCTGGAACCGGTCGACCGGACCCGCGACGAGGAGGTCGAGCGGGTACTCGGCCTCGGGGCCACCATGGTCATCGACCGGCGGCGCACCGACGGGACGGGCTGGGCCGTTCTCGCCGACCCGGAGGGGAACGAGTTCTGCGTGCTCCGCAGCGCCGGGGAGCGGGTCGACACCACTGTGGAGGACCAAGCATGAGTTCGACGATCCACAACATCAGCATCGACTGTCAGGACACGTACGCCCTCGCCGGCTTCTGGGCGCAGGTCTTCGACTGCCCACGGCAGCCCGACGACTTCCCCGGCGACCCGGAGGCGATGCTCCTGCCGCCGGGTGGCCCGGAGGTGCTGTTCATCGCGGTGCCCGAGGGCAAGACGGTGAAGAACCGGCTGCACCTGGACCTGCAACCCGCCGATCGGACCCGGGCCGAGGAGGTCGAGCGACTGCTCGGCATCGGCGCGACGCTCGTCGCCGACCACGTCGGCCCGACCGGTGGTGGTTGGGTGGTGCTCGCCGACCCGGAGGGCAACGAGTTCTGCGTGCTGGGCAATTCCGCCGAGCGGGCGGCCGCCGCAGCGGCGCGGGCCGCGGCAGCGGTTGCCGAACCGGCCTGACCGTCGATGTACGGCACCGGGCACCGGCCACCTTCGCGTGGCCGGTGCCCGGTTCCACGCTGCCGGGGCGGGACCTGACCGCGAGATTCAGGCCGTGGCCGGGCCGTGCCGTGGCGCGGGTGACTGGACGAAGGCCGTCGCGCCTTCGTAACCCGCCACCGGGGCGGCGCCGACATGCTCGTACTCGAGCAGGAGCAGGCCCTTCGCCGTCGCCTCGTAGTGAACCAGTCGGAGGCCGACGGATGCGCTCGGATGGTCGAGCAGCCGCCGCCCGGAACCGGCCACGGCGGGGGCGACGACGAGCCGGAGTGTGTCGACGAGGCCGGCCGACAACAGAGCCTTGCCAAGTCGTGCGCTCCCGTGGATCTGGAGCTCCCGTCCTGGCTGAGTCTTGAGCTCCCCGACGGTGTGGATCGGGTCGCCGTGGAGCACGCTCGTCGGGTGCCAACTGCCTGCCGCGAGGGTGTTGGTCACCACGTACTTCGGTAGTGAGTTCATGCGTTCGGTGAACGGATCGTCCGGGTCGGTGATCTGCGGCCAGTCGCGGGCGAACGCCTCGTAGGTCCGCCGTCCGAGCAGCAGACCGTCGGCGAGACCCAACCAGTCAGAGGTCCGGCGGACGAAGACCTCGTCCAGGTAGGGCACGAGCCAGCCGCCTCGGGTGAAGCCGTCGCTCGTGTCCTCGGTCGGTGAGCCGGGCCCCTGGCTGACGCCGTCGAGAGTGACGAACTCGGTAAGGACGATCTTCACAGCGTCCCCTGGCTCTCGGCGAGCTCGGCGAGTTGCTCGGTGACCGAGCCCCAGCCGTCGGCGAAGCCGATCTTCTCGTGGAGGTCACGAGCGGCGGGATCACCGTGACGGACGATGATCTGATAGTCAGTGCCGTCCGGATGATCCTTCATGGTGATCTCCGCGGTCATCGGAACCGGGGTTGGGTGCGCGGGCCGCCAGGCGCTGTCGATCACGTTGGTGAACACGATCCGTTCGAGATCGTCGACGACGAGGAAGCACGCGTCGAGGTGCGGGACGAACTCCACCCCGTCCTCGCTCAGTCGTGTCACGAGTGCGCCACCGGGCCGGACGTCCAAGCGGTCGACGCGGCACAGGGCCGGCGCCGGTATCCACCACTTCTCGAAACGGGACGGGTCGGTCCAGGCGCTCCACACGGCGGCGAGAGGTGCGCGGATGACCCGCGCCATGGTCAGGTCCAGGTCGGGATTCATTGCTGGTTCTCCTGCTCATCGGTGACGAGGCGTTCCAGGCGATCCGTGCGCTCTTCCCAGATCCGGCGCTGCTCCGCGAGCCAGTCGTCGACGACAGCGAGGCGCTCGCGGTTGAGCACGCAGGTGCGCACCCGGCCGGACTTGGTCGTGTGGATCAGTCCGTTCGACTCGAGCGTCTGCACGTGCTTCATGAACGAGGGAAGGGTCATCGGAAACTCGCGAGCGAGGTCACCGACGCTCGTCGGACCGTGGCCGAGGCGGCGGATGACCCAGCGCCGGGTCGGGTCAGCGAGGGCGACGAACACGCCGTCGAGCTGCGCCGAATACTGTGCCATGCGGCTAAGTGTTGCTGGAGATGACACTTAGCGCAAGGGCAAAGTATTGGCGGCCCCGGGGAGTGGCTGCCGTGCCGACCGCGGCCGGTCGGGGCGCTTCAGGAGAGCAGGAGGGGCCCCGGCCACCCTCGGGTGGCCGGGGCCCCGGTCTCGTATGGATCAGGACTGCTGCTCGACCTGGCCCCGGATCGTGGTGAACTCGGCCTTCGCCTGGTCGGCGGACTTGAAGTACATCACCACCATGCCCAGGCTGCCCCGGTCGGCCCAGACGCAGATGCCCAGCGGCACGGTGTCGGCCTTGCCGTCGCCGCAACGCGCCTCACCGCCGAGCGGGCCGGCGTCGACGGCCGTCATCTTGTTCACAGTCAGCTGCTTGGACAGGCCGTCCACATAGGCGTCGAGCTCCTTCTTCGGGTCCGACAGCAGCCCGGACACGCCCGCGATCATGACGAGGTCCTGCTTGGTCGGGTCGCCGTAGAAGGCGGCGACCGTGCTGGTCTCGTTCCCCGCCGCCGTCTTCATCCCGGCGACCGCCTGCTCGGCGGCCGTCAGGAGCTCCGGGTTGGTGAGCTTTGGCCGGTCGGCGAGGGTGGCCGGCGCGACCACCCGGGTCTTGCTGGCGTCCACCACGGCGCCCACGTCGTCCTTGACGACGAGCCAGGTGATCGCCGCGCCGCCGAGGCAGAGCACCAGCACCACTGCCAACACGATCAACACGATCTTGCCGATGTTCGACTTCTTCGCCGGAAGAGACCCCCCGGCCAGGTTCGGGTCACCGTACGGCTGACCCGGCTGCGCGGGTGGGAAGCCTGGCTGCGCGGGTGGGAAGCCTGGCTGCGCGGGCGGGAAGCCCGATTGCGCGGGTGGGAAACCACCGGGCTGCTGTGGGTGTCCCTGCTGCTGCGGCGCCGGCCAACCGCCAGGCTGCTGGCCCGGCTGCTGCGACGGGTCGGGGGAATCGTGCGGCGGGCCGTAGGGATTGGCCGGCGGCTGGGACATCAGTCAGCTCCAAGATGGGTGTGCAAAACGCGTGATCCTAACCCGGCGCGGCGCCCGCCGTCGTCCCCGCCGAAACCCGCAGCCAGCGATCGACTGATCACAAACGGTCGCGGTGGCCGGTCCGTCCACGAGGGACGGTCCGACCACCGCGACGGTGGTACAGGGATCGGTCAGGCGGGCAGGCTCGCCGCACCACGCGGCAGGAACCGCCGGCCGGTGACCCGCTCGGAGGTGCCGGTCCGGTCCAGGTACGGCGTGACGCCGCCCAGGTGGAACGGCCAGCCAGCGCCCAGGATCATGCACAGGTCGATGTCCTGTGCCTCGGCGACCACTCCCTCGTCCAGCATCAGCCAAATCTCCTGCGCGAGCGCGTCGAGGGCGTTCTGGCGTACCTGCTCGGCGGTCAACGGCTGGTCACCTACCACGAGCAGGGCGGCCACCTCCTCGTTGACCTGGTCGTCGACCACGATCGGCCGACCGGAGTCGGCGATCCGCTTGAGGTTCTCGCTGACCCCGAACCGGTCCGGGTACGCGGCGTGCAGGGTGCCGCCCACGTGGTACGCGACGGCCGGCCCGACCAACTGGAGCAGGGCGAGCGGACGCATCGGCAGGCCCAGTGGGTCCAGTGCGCTGTTCGCCACGTCCAGCGGAGTGCCCGCGTCGACGGCGGCGAAGACGGTGCCCAAAAAGCGGGTGAGCAGCCGGTTCACCACGAACGCCGGAGCGTCCTTGACCAGCACGCTCGACTTCTTGAGCTGCTTGCCCACCGCGAACGCGGTCGCCAGGGTGACGTCGTCGGTGCGCTCACCCCGGACGATCTCCAACAGCGGCAGCACCGCCACCGGGTTGAAGAAGTGGAAGCCGACCACCCGCTCCGGGTGCTCCAACTCGGCGGCCATCTCAGTGATCGACAGCGAGCTGGTGTTGGTGGCGAGCACCGCCTCCGGGGAAACGATCTTCTCCAACTCGGCCCAGACCTGCTTCTTGACGCCCAGGTCCTCGAAGACCGCTTCGATGACGAAGTCCGCGTCGGCGAAGGCGCTCTTGTCGACAGTGCCGCTGACCAGGCCGTACAGCTTGGCGGCGGTGCCCTTGTCCATCCGGCCCTTGGTGACGGCCTTCTCGATCTGGGTGTGCACGTAGCCGACGCCCTTGTCCACCCGGGACTGGTCGAGGTCGGTCATCACCACCGGCACCTGGAGGCGGCGGGCGAACAGCAGCGCCAGCTGGCTGGCCATCAGACCCGCGCCGACGATACCGACCTTGGTGATCGTGCGAGCCAGACCCTTGTCCGGTGCGCCGGCCGGGCGCTTGGCCCGCCGCTGCACCAGGTCGAACGCGTACAGGCCGCTGCGCAGCTCCTCGGAGAAGACCAGGTCCGCGAGGGCCTCGTCCTCGGCAGCGGTGCCGGCGGCGAAGTCGCCGTCCTTCGCCGTCTCCAGCAGGTCGAGCGCCTTGTACGCGGCCGGGACCGCGCCGTGCAGCCGCTGGTTCAGCGTCTCCCGGGCGAAGTAGAGCACGCCCGCCCACATGTCCTTGTCGACCTCGGGCCGGGTCACTGTGACCTGACCCCGGACCACGCCGGCAGCCCACTCCAGGGACCGCTCCAGGAAGTCCGCCGGCTCCAACAGGATGTCCGCGATGCCCAGCTCGGCCGCCTGCTTGGGCTTGAGCATCTTGTTCTGCATCAGCGGGTTCTGGATGATCACCTGTGTCGCGGCGGGAATGCCGATCAGGTTCGGCAGCAACTGGGTGCCGCCCCAGCCCGGCACCAGACCGAGGGAGACCTCGGGCAGCGCGAGGGCCGCCGTGCCGCCGGAGAGCGTCCGGTAATGGCAGTGCAGCGCCAGCTCCAGGCCACCGCCCATCGCCGCGCCGTTGACGAACGCGAAGGTGGGGACGCTGCTGTCCTTGAGCCGGGCGAAGACCCGGTGGCCGAGCCGGCCGATCTCCAGCGCCTGCGCGCGGTCGGCAAGCTGCGGCAGGCCGACGATGTCGGCGCCCACGCAGAAGATGTATGGCTTGCCGGTGACCGCGATGAACGCCGGGTCGGCGGCGAGCGCCGCGGTGATCGCCTCGTCCAGGCTGGCCAGCCCGCCCGGGCCGAAGGTGTTCGGCTTGGTGTGGTCGAAGCCGTTGTCCAGCGTGATCAGGGCGGCGGGCCGGTCCAGCCCCGGCACGTTCACCTGGCGCAGCAGCGCCCGGGTAACGACCTCGTTCGGTGCCTTCACTTGTTGCCACCCTCCCAGTGCGGGTTCTCCCAGATGACAGTGCCGCCCATGCCGATGCCGATGCACATCGCCGTGAGGCCGTACCGGACCTCGGGGTGCTCGGCGAACTGGCGGGCCAGCTGCGTCATCAGCCGCACGCCGGAGGAGGCCAGCGGGTGACCGATGGCGATCGCACCGCCCCACGGGTTGACCCGTGCGTCGTCGTCGGCGATGCCGAAGTGGTCGAGGAAGGCGAGCACCTGCACGGCGAACGCCTCGTTCAGCTCGAACAGGCCGATGTCGTCGATGCTGAGCCCGGCGAGGCGCAGCGCCTTCTCGGTCGACGGGATCGGGCCGACGCCCATCACCTCCGGCTCGACTCCGACGAAGCCGAACGACACCAGCCGCATGGCGACCGGCAGGCCCAGCTCGCGGGCGGTGGCCTCGTCGGCCAGCAGACTAGCTGTGGCGCCGTCGTTCAGGCCGGCGGCGTTGCCCGCGGTGACCTTGCCGTGCGGGCGGAACGGGGTCTTCAGCGTGGCCAGCTTCTCCAGCGAGGTGTCCCGCGGGGCCTCGTCCACTCCTGCCAGGCCCCAGCCGCCCTCCGCGTCGCGGATGGCCACTGGCACCAGGTCGTCCTGGAGCTTGCCGTTGGCGTACGCCTTCGCGGTCTTCTGCTGCGAGGCCAGCGCGAACGCGTCGGTGCGTGCCTTGGTGATGTGCGGGACCAGGTCGTGCAGGTTCTCCGCGGTGGAGCCCATCACCAGCGCGGACGGGTCGACCAGCTTCTCCGCGATGATGCGCGGGTTGGGGTCCACGCCCTCACCCATCGGGTGGCGGCCCATGTGCTCGACGCCGCCGGCGATGGCGATGTCGTACGCGCCCATGGCGATGCCGCTCGCGACGGTGGTCACGGCGGTCATCGCACCGGCGCACATTCGGTCGATGGCGAAGCCGGGAACGGTCTTGGGTAGCCCGGCCAGCAGGGCGGCGGTGCGGCCGATGGTGAGGCCCTGGTCGCCGATCTGGGTGGTGGCCGCGATGGCGACCTCCTCGACCCGCTCCGGGGGCAGCTGCGGGTTGCGACGCAGCAGTTCCCGGATGCAGCGGATCACCAGGTCGTCGGCGCGGGTGTTGGCGTACATGCCACCCGCCTTGCCGAACGGGGTACGGACGCCGTCGACGAAGACGACGTCGCGAACTTCACGGGGCACTTGAGCCTCCTATTCGACCGTGATTCGGCCTTCGCGCCGACGTGGCGCGCCGGACCGGACAAGGGTCGCCGACACGGGCACGTTTCCCTCGAATGCTACTCGCCAGTAACCAACCCCGTCCCCACCCCTGCCTGTGGCCCACCCCACACCACCCTCACCCGCCAGCCTCGGTCGATCATGAAGTTGTTGTCGAGACACGCCGGCCCGGTGACAACAACTTCATGATCAACGACAGCGGGTGACAGCAGGCGGGGGTGGGTGGGGGTTGGTCAGGGGTTGGGGGTTAAGGGTTGGGGGGAGAGGGCCTCGGCGAGGTCTGGGGTGAGGAGGTTGATCTGCCACTCGCGGGCGTTGAGGCCGCGCAGGGTCTCCGCTACCGACGCCTCGGTGATCTCCTCCGGCGGGGTCCAGGCCAGCCGGCGGACCGAATCCGGAGTGATCAGATTTTCCGGCGGAAGGTTGTGCTCGCCGGCGATGCGGATCACGACCTCCCGGCAGCGGGCCAGCCGACCGGCCGCCACCGGGTCCCGCTCGGCCCACCGGTGCGGCGGAGGCGGGCCCTCCACGGCCGGCGAGACCGGCAGGGAATCCTCCGGCAGCTGCCGCGCGTCGTCGAGCGCGGCGAGCCAGGTGCGGGCCAGCCGACGGACCGACCGACCACCGAAGCCGGGCAGGGTCAGCAGGGTCTTCTCGTCCTTCGGGTCCAGCTCGGCCGCGGCGATGATCGCCGAGTCGGGCAGCACCCGACCGGGAGCGGCGTCCCGCCGGGCCGCGATCTGGTCCCGGGCGTACCACATCGAGCGGACCCGGGCCTGGGCCCGCGCCCCCCGCAGCCGGTGGATGCCCGAAGTGCGCCGCCACGGCTCCGCCCGGACCCGGGGCGGGCGTGCCCCGGTGCGGACCAGCGCGGCGAACTCCTCCGCGGCCCAGGCCGACTTGCCCTGCCGGGTCAACTCGGCGTCCAGCGCGTCGCGCAGGTCGGTGAGCAACTCCACGTCGAGCGCGGCGTACGTCAACCACGACTCGGGCAGCGGTCGGCTCGACCAGTCGGCCGCCGAGTGGTGCTTCTCCAGGGTGAAGCCGAGCAACTGCTCGGTGAGCGCGGCAAGCCCGACGCGTTCGAAGCCGGCCAGTCGAGCCGCCAGCTCGGTGTCGAACAGTCGGCGCGGACGCAACCCCACCTCGGCCAGACAGGGCAGATCCTGGCTGGCCGCGTGGAGGACCCACTCGGCCTCGCCGATCACCGCGTCCAGCGCGCTGAGGTCGGGCAGGGGCAGCGGGTCGATCAGCGCGGTGCCCGCACCGGCCCGGCGCAGTTGCACCAGGTACGCGCGCTGGCTGTAGCGGTAGCCGGAAGCGCGCTCGGCGTCCAGGGCGACCGGGCCGGTGCCCGCCGCGAAGCGGGCCACCACCTCGGCAAGCTCGGCCGGGGCGGCCACCGGATCGGGGGTGCCGTCACGCGGGGCGATCAGCGGAACGGGCCCACCGTCGGCCGGGTCGGCCCCCTCGCCCGCCGGCTGCGGCTGGGCCGACTGCGGGTGCTGGGGTGCGTTTCCCGGAAGTTCTTCGGTGGGCCGACGGCGCAGGGGTGGTTCGTCGGTCACCTGACAACCCTAGTGCGCGCGGAGATCCGGCGGGTGCAGCCGGTCCGGCGTGTGTCGATCAGGTGTCCGCAAAGTGTCGTTCCGAGGGCCGAACGTCAGGCTGCGCCGGCCGGGCGGCGGTCGGAGAGGGCGGTGACGCCGGGTGGGGGGAGACCGGCGGTGGAGGCGAGCAACGCGCACCAGCCGAGCAGGTGTGGGGTCAGGTCGTCGTCGATCGGCGTCCAGGACGCGCGGATCTCGATGTCACCGATGGTCGGTGGCCCGGCGAGATCGCCGAACCGGGTCGACATGGTCTGCGTCACCGTTCCGCCGATCGCCCGGTGGCCGGCGTCCTGGGCGTCCAGTGCGTCGGTCAGCCACGTCCAGCCGACCCCGGGCAGCAGCGGGTCGGCGGCCAGATCGACCTCCAACTCGGCGCTCACGTAGGTGACCAGCCGCAGGGTGCCCTGCCACGCCTCGTGCCCGACCGGGTTGTGCAGCAGGATCAGCCGGCCGGTAGCCACCTCGTCGTCGTCGCGCAGCACGGTCGCGGCGAGCGCGAACGCGTACGGGGCCAGCCGCTGAGGGGCGCCGACCTCCTCCAGGGTGATCTCCGGCCGCGGGGCGGCCGACCGCAGCCCGGCGACCGCGCGGGCGAACGTCTCCGGGAGCGCGATCGGGGGGGCCATGTCGGCAGCCTATGCCGCCGTCCGCCCCCCGCTTCGACGGCGCGCCGACGCTCACCGAGGGGCCCTCGCTTCGACTCCGAGGCAAGGAACGGTGCCCTTCCTCTCACCCCCACCCGGTCGGGGGTGGCGGGCGTGGCACGATTGCGGCGATGACCACGGACACCACGGGCACTGTCGCCCGAGACGGAGAATCCCGCCCCGGCGGACCGGCCGACTCGCCCTTCATCAGGGCCTGCCGACGTCGGCCCGTTCCGCACACCCCGGTCTGGTTCATGCGCCAGGCCGGCCGCTCCCTGCCGGAGTACCGGGAGATCCGGGCGAGCGTGCCGATGCTGGAGTCCTGCCGCCGACCGGAGCTGGTCACCGAGATCACCCTCCAGCCGGTGCGCCGACACGGCGTGGACGCGGCCATCCTGTTCAGCGACATCGTGGTGCCCGTCGCCGCGGCCGGGATCGACCTGGACATCGTGCCGGGCACCGGCCCGGTGGTCGCCGAGCCGATCCGCACCGCCGCCGACGTGGAGCGGATCCGCCGGATCACCCGCGACGACGTCTCGTACGTTGACGAGGCCGTCCGGCAGTTGGTGGTCGAGCTGGGCGACACCCCGCTGATCGGTTTCGCCGGCGCGCCGTTCACGCTGGCCAGCTACCTGGTCGAGGGCGGGCCGTCGCGCACCCACGCCAAGACCAAGGCCCTGATGTACGGCGACCCTGAGCTGTGGCACGCGCTCTGTGCCCGCCTGGCTGAGGTGACGTTGGCCTTCCTGCGGGTGCAGATCGAGGCCGGCGTCTCCGCCGTGCAGCTGTTCGACTCGTGGGCTGGCGCGCTCTCCGAGGCCGACTACCGCCGTTTCGTGTTGCCGCACTCGACCACCGTGCTGAGCGGGCTGGTCGACGACCGCTCCGGGTCGGGGCGCGGCGACAGACGCGCCGAGTCGGAGCGGTCGCACGCCGGGGTGCCCCGGATCCACTTCGGCGTGGGCACCGCCGAACTGCTCGGCGCGATGGGCGAGGCCGGGGCCGACGTGGTCGGCGTCGACTGGCGTACGCCGCTGGACGTGGCCACCGGCCGGATCGGCGCGGACAAGGCGGTGCAGGGCAACCTGGACCCGTGCGTGCTGCTCGCGCCGTGGCCCGTTGTCGAGGCCGAGGTGCGCCGCATTCTTGAGCAGGGCCGGGCGGCCCCCGGGCACGTGTTCAACCTCGGCCACGGGGTGCTGCCGGAGACCGACCCGGAGGTGCTGACCCGGGTGGTCGCGCTGGTGCACGAGCTGTCCAGCCGCCGAGCCGACCAGGGCTGACCGGGAATGCGGCAGCCCTGGCGGGTGGCGGTGGTCGGCGGCGGGATCGCCGGTCTGGCCGCCGCGGTCCGCCTGCGCGACCGCGCACCGGCCGGCACCGAGATCACTGTGTACGAGCAGTCCGGCGTGCTGGGCGGAAAGCTGCGCACCGGGGAGCTGGCTGGTCAGCCGGTGGAGTTCGGCGCGGAGTCGTTCCTGATGCGCGACCCGACCGGCGCCGAGAGCGCGGCGGTGGCATTGGCCCGCCGGCTCGGATTGGCCGAGAAGATCGTGCACCCCACGGTGGGGCAGGCCGCGCTGGTCATCGACGGGGGGCTGCGCCCCATCCCGGGCGGCACCCTGGTGGGCGTACCCGGGGATCTGGAACGGGTGGCCGCTGTCGCCCGCCCGGCCGCGGACGCCGACACCGACGGCGGCCGGCCGCTGGTCGGGCCGGACGCGGACGTCTCGGTGGGCGCGCTGGTCCGGTCCCGCTTCGGCAACGAGGTGGTCGAGCGGCTGGTCGACCCGATGCTGGGCGGCGTGTACGCGGGCCGTGCCGACGATCTTTCCCTGGTCACGACGATGCCGGCACTGGCCCGCACGGCCCGGGTGGAGCACACCCTGGTCGGCGCGGTCCGGGCCGCGCAGGCCGCCGCGCCGCGTGCGCCCGGCGCCCCGGTCTTCGGCACCCTTGCTGGCGGGCTGAGCACCCTGGTCGAGGCGGCGGTGACGGCCAGCGGCGCGACGGTACGGCGGGACGCCGCCGTGCGCGAGTTGACAGCGACCGGCACCGGCTGGCGGCTCACCGTCGGCCCGACCCGCGACCCCAAGCTGGTGGACGTGGACGCGGTGGTGCTGGCGGTGCCGGCGCGACCGGCGGCGCGGCTGCTCGCCGGCCCCGCGCCGGCGGTGGCGGCGGGCGTTGGCGCGCTGGACTACGCGAGCGTCGCGCTGGTCACCATGGCGTTGCCGCAGCCGCGACTGCCCGAGCTGTCCGGCTTCCTGGTGCCGAGCACCGAGGGCCTGCTGATCAAGGCGGCGACCTTCTTCACCACCAAGTGGGGGCACCTGCGCCGGCCGGACGGGTTGGCAGTGGTGCGCGCCTCGGTGGGCCGGTACGGCGAGGAGGCGCACCTTCAGCGCCCCGACGCGGACCTGGCGGCGACAGTGCACCGGGAGCTGTCGGCGGTGCTCGGCACGCCGCTGCCCGCCCCGGTCGACGGGCACGTGCAGCGGTGGGGCGGTGCGCTGCCGCAGTACGCGCCGGGGCACGCCGACCGGCTCGGCGCCGCGCGGACGGCGCTGCGGGCCGCGCACCCCACAGTGGTCCTCGCCGGCGCCGGTTACGACGGCGTCGGCATCCCGGTTTGCGTCCGCTCCGGCGAGACGGCGGCCGAAGAGATCATCACAGCACTGGGAGGATCGGCGAGATGACCGAGCAGACCAACGCGGCCCGGTTGCGGGAGCTGAACGACAGCATCCGCTACACCATGTGGTCGGTGTTCCGGGCCAGCTCCCCGCTGCCGTCGCTGCGGGACAACGTCACCGGCGAGGTGGTGTCCCTCTTCGACGAGCTGGCCGGCAAGGACGTGGTGGTCCGGGGCGTGTACGACGTCTCCGGGCTGCGCGCCGACGCGGACGTGATGATCTGGTGGCACTCCGCGTCCCCCGACGCGCTCCAGGACGCTTACCTGCGGTTCCGCCGCACCACGCTGGGTCGGGCGCTGACCCCGGTGTGGTCGCAGATGGCGCTGCACCGGCCGGCCGAGTTCAACAAGAGTCACATTCCGGCGTTCCTGGCGGGTGAGGAGGCCCGCCCCTACATCTGTGTGTACCCGTTCATCCGCTCCTACGAGTGGTACCTGCTGCCCGACGCCGAGCGGCGCGAGATGCTGGCCGAACACGGCAAGATGGCCCGCGGCTACCCGGACGTGCGGGCCAACACGGTCGCCTCGTTCGCGCTCGGCGACTACGAGTGGATGCTCGCCTTCGAGGCCGACGAACTGCACCGGATCGTCGACCTGATGCGGGACCTGCGCGCCTCCAGCGCCCGCCGGCACGTCCGCGAAGAGGTCCCGTTCTACACCGGCCGCCGCCGTTCGGTAGCCGAGATCGTCAACTGCCTGGTCTGACGCCCGCCGGCCCCCACCCCGCCCCTGCCCTGCCCCGCCCTGCCCTGCGCTGCGCTGATCTTGCAGTTTCTGTCCCGGCGAGAAGGGCATAAGCCGCGATCGGGCGACCGAAAGTGCAAGATCGCGGGAAGGCGGGGGTGCGGGTCGGGGAGGGTGGGTGCGGGGTCAGAGGGGGCGGAGCATGACCTGTTCGCCGTCGGGCGTCAGGTTGCCCGGCTCGTCGGTCATCCGGAAGCCGGCGCGGCGGTAGAGGGCCTTCGCTCGCGCGTTGTCCGGCATGACGTTGAGGCGCAGCCGGTCGGCGCCGGCCCCGCGGGCCCACTGCGCCACCTCGTTCACCAAACGGTCTGCGACACCCTTGCCGCGGGCGTCGGGGTGCACCCACATCGAGATCAGGTCCATCATCAGCGGGTCCGGCGTGGGTACACCGCTCGACATCCCGACCGGGCGCCCGTCCAGGACGGCCACCAGGTCGTGGGAGTTGGGGATGCTCAGCCGGTCGCGCCAGCGTTGCTCGCGGTCGCCGTCGCCCTGCCAGTCGGCGAGCCGGGAGCCGAACGCTCCCGGTGCCTCGGTGAGGGCGGCCAGCCGCAGTTCACGCCAGGTGGGCCAGTCGTCGGGGGTGAGCAGCCTGATCTCGATCATGCGGGGCATGGTGCCCGGACGGACTGCCGGGCACCACCGCATTCCCGCCGGCCGGCGCCGCACCCCCGCCCGGGTGCGGCGCCGGACGGGGATCAACTGGTCGTCGTGCAGGAGACCAGCGGAACCGGGTTGCTGCCGTTCCACGAGCCGAGGAAACCGAACGTGGTGCTCGCTCCGGCGGCAAGGGTGCCGTTGTGGTTCGCGTTACGTGCGGTGACCAGCGTGCCGTTGGCGCCGACCGTCGCGTTCCACGACGAGGTGACCTGCTGGCCGTTGTTGTAGTTCCAGCTCACCGACCAGCCTCGGGTGGGTGAACCGCCGGCGGTCACCTTCACCTCGGCCTGGAAGCCACCGGACCACTGACCAGTCACCTGGTACGTCGCCGTGCAGGCACCGGCCGGCGGCGGGGTGGTCGGCGGGGGCGTGGTCGGCGGCGGGGTGGTGGGCGGCGGGGTCGTCGGCGGGGGCGTGGTGGGCGGCGGGGTGGTCGACCCGCCGCCGAAGTCGACGTCGCTGCACAGGTAGTACGACTGGTCCAGGTGGCTCGCTTGCCAGACGGTGTAGACGATGTGCCGTCCGGTGCGTCCCGGTGCGTTCACCGGGATCTGGATCGAGACACCACCGGTGTCCGGGTCCCACTGGGAGGCCGGGGTGTTACCGATCTGGCCGGCCAACTCCAGGTTGCCCCAGCCGAGCGGTTGGGTGGCGGAGTTGAAGCCCTGCTTCGTCACGTACACCCTGATGTAGTCGGCGCCGTGGCTGGCCTGGTCGAAGAAGCGGAGCCGGAAGTTGTTCGACACCGACGTGGTCTTCCAGGCACCGACGGTGTCCAGCGCGTTGTAGCGAGGGCTCTGGGTGCGTCCGCCGCTGCACAGCTGGCCGTCGGGCACGGCGGCCTGGTGGTTGCCTCCCACGCCCTCGCGGAACAGGCCGTTCCAGTTCCACATGGCGGCCGGGTCGGCCTGCCAGGCCTGCCAGCACATCGGGTCCTCGGTGGCCATCCGGGGGTTCTGGAAGTCGCCGCCCCAGCGTTGCCAGCAGCTGTAGTTACGCGAAGCCGGGTCGACGACCGAACCATGCGCCGAAGCGGACTTGGGCAGCATGGTGGTCAGTGCGGTCGTCAACAAAAGCGTGATGGTCGCCATGATGGCGAACAACCAGAGCACACGTCGTGATCCGGTGAAAGACATGGAGCCCCCGGGGGGATGAGGTCGGACGTCGACACCCAGATCGCCGGGAGTTGCCCACTCCCGTGCCTAATCGCTGGCTCCCGCGATGGCTCTACCCGGCACCATGCCAGCTCGATCGTCAGCCGTCAATGGCATCGCGTCGCATCGGCGTGTGCGGGATGCCGTCCTCGACGTACTCGGGGCCGCTGACCGCGAAGCCGTGCCGGGTGTAGAACGCGACCAGGTGCGACTGGGCGTCCAGCACGCAGGGTCGGTTGCCCACCACCTCCAGCGCCGCCGTCATCAGCCGGCCGGCGTGTCCGCCGCCGCGCGCCGCCGGGGCCACCACGACCCGACCGATTCGGGCGACACCGTCCGGGTCCGCCAGAATCCGCAGGTACGCCAGCGGCGCGCCGCCGTCGGTGAGCCAGACGTGCCGGGTGCCCGGCTCGACGTCCCGCCCGTCCAGCTCCGGATACGGGCAGTTCTGCTCCACCACGAACACGTCGATGCGCAGTTTGAGCAGGTCGTGGAGGGTGCGGGCGTTCAGGTCGGCGAAGGAGGCCGTCCGTAGCTCGGTGGTCTGCTGGGGCATCCAACGATGGTAGGTCGGGCGGGTTCACCTGAGGCCCGCCCGGTCGGGTACGAGGTAGGTGGCGGCGGCCGGGCGGGCGCGTCAGGCCGGGCGGGCGCCGACCGCGTCGCGGATCTCGGCGCCCACCGCGCCCTCGACGGCGCGGGCGCAGTGTGCGCAGCAGAAGAAACGGCCATTGACCTCGACGCCGTGCCCGACGATCTTGACCTGGCAGTGCTCGCAGATCGGTGCCATGCGCTGGATCGCGCACTCGAACGAGTCGAAGGTGTGCACGTCGCCGCTGACGGTGTGCACTTCGAACGCCATCCAGTAGTCGTTGCCGCAGACCTCGCAGGTTGCCACCGAAAACCTCCGTTAAGTGAACAAGTGCCTACAGAATCTCCCAGACAGCCCTGACGTGGGGGCGGAACGTCGAGGCCTGGCCACGCCGACGGCGTGTCGGCGTCGGCGTGTTGCCCGTTATGCCGGGTGAACCGCCGCAACCCCCGGAGGATCACCGTGATCAAGCGCAACAAGCTCTTCGGCAACCAGACCCGGGTCACCTTCTGCCTGCCCCGCGATGTCCCGCCCGGCCCGGTGAGCGTCGTCGGCTCCTTCAACGGCTGGCAGCCGGGCCGGCACGAGTTGGTGGTCCGCCGCGACGGCACCAGGACGGTGACGGTGAAGCTGCCGCCGGGGGAGTACCGGTTCCGTTACCTCGGCACCGGCGGCGTCTGGTTGGACGACGAGTCGGCCGACCAGGTCGACGACCGGGGCAGCCTGCTCCGACTCTGAGAATAAAACTGCCATCATCGATGGATTTATCGATGAGAGTCTTTACTGTTAACAATGTTTAAATTACGTTGAGGGCACCCACCGGACCCTGGAGAAGGAGCTGCCCCCATGCGTCGAAGAATCACCGTCCCGCTGGTGGCGGCGGGCGCCGTCGCCGCCACCCTCACCGTCGCCGCCCCCGCGCAGGCGCACGGCTACGTCTCCGCCCCACCGAGCCGGCAGGCGCTCTGCGCGCAGGGCCGGGTGCCCGACTGCGGGCAGATCAAGTACGAGCCGCAGAGCGTCGAAGGACCGAAGGGCCTACGCAGCTGCAACGCCGGAATCGCCCAGTTCGCCGTCCTCAACGACGACAGTCGGGGCTGGCCGGCCACCTCGGTGGGCAGCTCGCTGACCTTCACCTGGGTGAACACGGCCCGGCACGCCACCAGCAACTGGGAGTACTGGATCGGCAACACCCGGGTCGGCGTGGTCAACGGCAACGGCCAGCAGCCGGGCGCCACGGTGTCGCACAACGTCAACCTCGGCGGCTTCTCCGGCCGGCAGAAGATCCTCGCGGTGTGGAACATCTCCGACACGGCGAACGCCTTCTACTCCTGCATCGACGTGCAGATCGGCGGCGGAGGATCGAACCCGACGCCCACCCCCACCACCTCACCCACCCCACGGCCCACCCCGACAACCACGCCGACCACTCCGCCCGCGCCGGGCGGCAGTTGGACGACGGGTCGGGCGTACCAGGTCGGCGACCAGGTCACCTACGGCGGAGCGACGTACCGCTGCCGGCAGGCGCACACCGCGATCCCGGGCTGGGAGCCGCCGAACGTACCGGCGCTCTGGCTCAAGGTCTGACCGCACACGGGTGCGGCCCCTGGTCGCACCCGTGTCGCCGCCCTCGCGTGAACGGAGCAACCGGCATGCCCCGCCGCACCCCGCTGGCGTCCCTCGTTGCCGCTCTGCTGCTCACCGGAGCCTGCGCCGGATCGCCCACGTCGAGCCCGTCGGCCCTGCCTCAGCCGGCCCTCGCGTCCCCGGCCGGCTCGACGGCGGCCGGGTCCGCGGGTGCCGGGTCCGCGATCGAGGCGGACGCGATGAGCGGGATCGACGTGGTGTTCCTGAGCACCATGGTCGGGCACAGCGAACGCACCCTGCAGATCGTCCGGCTGGCCCGGGACCGGGTGCGCGACGACGCGCTGCGCACTCTGGCCGCCGCCGTCGAGGCGACCGAGGCCGACGAACTGGCCGCCATGCGCGGCTGGTTGCCCACGACCGGGCCGGGTGCCAGCGCGGCCGCACACCACCACGACGGGCACGGCGACGACGCCGCCCTCGACCGGCTGCGGACCGCGCCGGACGCGGACGTCGACCGGATGCTGCGCGACGTGCTCGCCGACCACCAGCGATCGGCCGCCGACCTGGCCCGATCCCACGTCGGCGTCGGCCGCAACGAGCGGGTCCGCGACCTGGCCCGGCGGATCGAGCAGTCCCGGACCGCCGAGGTCGAGCTGCTCAGGGGTACGGGTAAGCCCTGAGCACGGTCATGCCCTGAGCGCGGTTACGCCCGGCGTGCCCGGGTCAGCGGGGTTCCAGCTTGATGGAGACCGAGTTGACGCAGTGCCGGGTGTCCTTCGGGGTGAAGCCCTCACCGTGGAAGACGTGCCCGAGGTGACTGTCGCAGCGGGCGCAGCGGATCTCCGTACGCGCCATGCCGAGGGTGCGGTCCTCGATCTCCTTGACCCGGCCCGGGATGGCGTCGTCGAAGCTCGGCCAGCCGCAGTGCGAGTCGAACTTCGTGTCGCTGGAGAACAGCTCCAGCCCGCAGGCGCGACAGTGGTAGACCCCCTGGGTCTTCGTGTCCACGTACTCGCCCGTCCACGGGCGTTCGGTGCCGGCCTCCCGCAGGACGTGGAACTCCTCGGGGGTCAGTCGGACCCGCCACTCTTCGTCGGTACGGGGCAGCTCGTTGTCGTCAAGACTCACCCCTCAACGGTACGTCGAACGTCGGGGGCGTGGCATAAGGTCGCGGGATGGGTGGCACCAAGGCTGCGGCCGCCGAGGTCGAGGTGGCCGGGCACACCGTCCGGCTGAGCAGTCCGGATCGGGTGATCTTCCCGCAGCGGGGGTTCACCAAGGCGGACGTCTTCCACTACTACCTCGCTGTCGGCGACGGGATCATGCGCGCTCTGCGGGACCGACCGACCACTCTGCAACGCTTCCCCGAGGGTGTCGAAGGCGAGGCGTTCTTCCAGAAGCGGGTGCCCACCCGGGGGGTGCCGCCCTGGGTGACGACCGCGCAGATCACCTTCCCGAGCGGTCGGAACGCGGCGGAGCTCTGCCCGGCCGATCTGGCGCACGTGGCCTGGGCGGCGCAGATGGGCACGATCGTCTTTCACCCGTGGCCCGTGCGGGCCGCCGACGTCGACCACCCCGACGAGCTGCGCATCGACCTGGACCCGCAGCCCGGCACCGACTTCGCCGACGCGGCGCGGGCCGCCGGCGAGGTCCGCGCGCTCCTCGACGAGCTGGGCGCGACCGGCTGGCCGAAGACCTCCGGCGGCCGGGGCGTGCACGTCTACCTGCGCATCCAACCCCGCTGGACGTTCACCGAGGTGCGTCGGGCCACCATCGCGCTGGCCCGGGAGGTGGAGCGCCGCAACCCCGACCTGGTCACCACAGCCTGGTGGAAGGAGGAGCGCGGCACCCGGGTCTTCGTCGACTTCAACCAGATGGCGCGCGACCGCACGATCGCCTGCGCGTACTCGCTGCGGGCGAACGCGCGGGCCACCGTCTCGACCCCGGTCAGCTGGGACGAGCTACCCGACGTCGACCCGGACGACTTCGACCTGCGCACCGTGCCGGCCCGGCTCGCCGAGCGAGGTGATCCGCACGCCGGCATCGACGACGCACCGTGGGACATCTCCCCGCTGCTGGAGTGGGCCGAGCGGGACGCCGCCGCCGGCCAGGGCGACCTGCCGTACCCGCCGGACCACCCGAAGATGCCCGGCGAGCCCAAGCGGGTGCAGCCGAGCCGCGCCAAGCGCACCCCTGACGGTCCCTGACCGACCTCCGGGGTCACAGGCGCGGCTCGGCGGTCCACGCCAGGAACCTGTCGAACAGCTCCCCAGGATTCGAGCAACTTCCCCGATGTTGCTGTCTCCGGCATGTGGGAGGCAGCAACATCGCTGATGTTGTGCGGATCTTGGCGACGAGCGCTCGACGTGGCGGCCGCGCCGGTGTTTTCTCCTCACGTGGCGGCCGATTCTTGTCGTACATCTGTTCTGGAGTTCGTTTGTGATCGATGAGTTGGCGCGTTGACCCGGCAGTTGAGCGCCGGGGCGCTCGACATCGGCCTGCGACTCACGCCCGACACGGTGCGCCGGCTCGCCTGTGACGCCACCGTTCTGCCCGCCGTGCTCGGTGGCGTTGGCCAGGTACTTGACGTGGGCCGGCAACGCCGCTTGATCGCCGGTCCGCTGCGGCGAGCCCTGGTGCTCCGCGACGGCGGGTGCGCCTTCGGCGGGTGCGACCGGCCGCCGCGCTGGTGCGCCGCGCATCACATCCGGCACTGGGTCGACGGTGGCCCGACCAGCCTCGACAGCGCGGTGCTGCTCTGCGGCCACCATCACCGGCACGTCCACCGAACCGCCTGGGTCGTCCGGCTCGGTGGCGACGGCCATCCGGAGTTCGTGCCGCCGGCCTCGCTCGACCCCGACCAGCTCCCACGCCGCAACCACTACCACCGACGAACGTAGGCCGAGCGGCATCGACCAGGCGGGAAAGCGGCTGGGGATGTGGGGCGGGCCTTCGGCGGTCTGCCGCTCGGTGACGATCTGCCGTCGGCCACTGTGGATCTAGTCGTACTAGTCTGTGCCGCATGGCCTTACGACCGGACGAGTTCTACGACCGCGCGGTCGCCGCCGCGGACGACGAGCGCCGGCTTCCCTTGGCGCGGATGACCGGGTGGGAGATCAGTCCGTTCGAGCCGGACGGACTTCGAGTGTCGCCGCTGCGGCCTCCGGTGCTGCCGGAGCCGGCGCGGCACGGCGAGGACCCGGCGGACTGCGATAGCTGCCGCAACCGGGACGAAGGGATCTGGTTCAACGAGCGTTGGCGGTTGATCCGAATCCCGGGCGTGGGCGTCCCGCTGGCGCTCATGCTGTTGCCGCTCGATCACCATGACATGGCGGATCTCCCTGACGAGCTGGCTGCCGAGCTTGGGCTGTTGAGCACCCGGATCGTTCGCCACATGCAGGCGCTGCCGCACGTCTCGCGGGCGCACGTCCACCGCTTCGGGGATGGCGGCGCTCACCTGCACGTCTGGTTCTTCGCTCGGCCCGAGGGGCAGGCTCAGTTGTTCGGCTCGTGGCTGATCGCCTGGGACGACCTGCTGCCGGAGTACCCATCGGACGTGGCGGACGCCGACGCCGCGGCCGTCGTGGACGCGTTGATCGAGTCCCACGGAGGTCACCGGCTGTCGGACCCGGCGGATAGCTTGCCCGTATGACGAGCACCGAGCTGGCTGAGTTGGTTGTCGCGGACGCCGATGCCCTGCGTGCATGGTTGTCGGCGAACCACGCCTCGTCGCCCGGTGTCTGGCTCGCCCTGACCAGGAAGGGCGGCACGGTCACGACGTTGACCTGGCAGCAGGCGGTCGACGAGGCACTGTGCTTCGGCTGGATCGACGGGCAGGCCCGTAAGCGGGATGAGGAGTCCTCCTGGATCCGGTTCACCCCACGCCGGTCCCGCAGTTCGTGGTCCCAACGCAACGTCGCCAACGTGGCCCGGCTGGAGGAGCAGGGGCGGATGCTGCCGGCGGGCCGCGCCGCGGTGGATGCCGCGAAGGCGGACGGGCGGTGGGCCGCCGCCTACGCCCCGCCGTCGGAGGCCGAGGTGCCGGCCGACCTGCTCGCCGCCATCGCCGCCGAGCCCGCCGCTCAGGCCATGCTCGACGTGCTCACCAAGGCCAACCGGTTCGCTCTCATCCACCGCCTCAATGCCGTCAAGCGGGCGGAGACCCGCGAGCGCAAGATCGGCGAATTCGTCGCCATGCTGGCCCGTCACGAGACGTTCTACCCCCAGAAGGCGAAGCCGACGCTGTCGTGAGGGGTGCGTCGACGTTGCAGCAACCGATTGACTTTCGATAGGTAACGAGCGAAACTCGATGCATGGTTACAGAGCATCGAGCGGTTGCCGCTCTCAGAGTTTTCCTCGTGGTGCTGTTCGGGGTCCTGCTCGTGTTCCAGACCCTCTCGCTGCCCGGGCAGTTCGCGTACATGGCCCAGGAGTCCCCGGAGGACGCGTACCTCCGCTGGCCGGCCACGATCGTGGCGGTGTTCTGGGTGCTGTGCGTCCAGGTCGTCATCGTCGCGACCTGGAAGCTGCTCAGCCTGGTCAAGAGCGACCGCATCTTCACCGAAGCGTCCCTGAAGTGGGTGGACGCGATCGTGTGGGCCATCGCTGCCGCATGGGTGGTGCTCGTGGGTGTCTTCCTCTACGTGGGGTTCAACGCGGATGACCCAGGGATGCCACTGCTGCTGTTCCTGCTGACGGTGGGCGTCACGGTGCTGGGGCTCCTCATGGTGGTGATGCGGGCGCTGTTGCGGCAGGCAACCAGGCTGCGGACCGACATGGAAGCGGTGATCTGATGCCCATCGTCGTCCGCATCGACGTGGAGTTGGCCAAACGCAAGATGAGCGTCGGTGAGTTCGCCGAACGCGTCGGGCTCACCCCCGCCAACGTGGCGGTGCTGAAGAACGGCCGCGCCAAGGCTGTCCGCTTCAGCACCCTCGAAGCGATGTGCCGAGTGCTCGACTGTCAACCCGGAGACCTGCTGGAGTGGGTCGAGGAGGAAACCTCATGAGGTACGTCCTGATCGTTGTCACCATCCTCGGGGTCGCGCTCGGCATCGCCGGCGTGGTGCTCGGCGGGGCCGACGACTCCCCGGGGTTGCAGCTCATTGGCGTCTTGCTGGTGATCGGCGCGGTGGTGTTCGGCATCCGCAACCTTCGACGCGGCAGCTAGCCGCCCGGCTCCGGCCGACCTTCTCGTAATAACGATCATGTAACGGGCGCGAACCTTTCCCGGTAGGTGGCCTGTCTTGATGGTCGTCGGCCCGCCAGGGCCAGGGGAGGCGTCGGATGAAGCTGGTGTGGAGGCGGGCCCGCGAGGCGCGAGGGTTGCTGGTCGCGGCGGTGATCGCTGCCCTCGTCGCCGTCGCGTTGGTCACTGGGCTGTCCGACTACAACCGTCGGGCGGTGGACGCCGGGCAGCGGGCACTGGTCGCCGCCTCACCCGCCGAGGAGCGCGGCCTTCTGGTCAGTGGCTCGGGTGGGCGGGACGCGGCCGAGTTCGCCACCCGGGACAAGGCGGTCCGAGCCGAGTTCGCCACCGGGCTCGGCGGCGTCCCGGTCAGTGTCACCGCCGCCCGTTACGGCACCGGCCGGGAGCTGACCGGCGACCTCGGGCAGATCCCGCGTACGGCCGACGAACCGGTCTTCGCGAACCTGGCCACGCTCGCCGACCTCGCCAGCCACGCCGAGCTGACCAGCGGAGCCTGGCCCAGCCCCGGAGCGAACCCCGTCCAGGTGAGCCTGCCCGAGCGGGTCGCCGGCGCCCTCGGCCTGACCGTCGGCGAACGCGTCCCGGTGCGCGACCGGGCCACCGAACGACGCGGGGAGTTGGTGCTCGCCGGCACCTGGCGGCCCCGCGACCCGTCGGACGCGTACTGGCTGCTGGCCCCCGGCGTGGGGGCGGGCAGTGCCGGTTCCGGCACCTCCTACGGGCCGTTCACGCTCGACCCGGCCGACTTCGCGGCCACCTTCCCGGGCTCGGTGTCGGCGTCCTGGCTGGCCCAACCGGACCTCGGCGCCGTCGACACCGCCGACCTGCCCGCCGTTCGGAAAGCCCTCACCGAGGCGGTCTCGGCCGTGCCCGAGGCCGCCCAACTGGGCAGCTCCGGGCAGACGGTGACCAAGATGCCGCAGTTGCTGGACCGGATCGGTCGCGCCGACCTGGTGGGTCGCTCGTCGCTGGCCACCCCGCTGCTGCTCATTCTGGTGCTCGCCGGGTACGCGCTGGTGCTGGTCGCCGCGCTGCTGCACGAGGACCGCCGCCCACAGACCGCACTGCTGCGCGCCCGCGGTGCCGCCCGTCGGCAGTTGGCCGGCCTGGCCGCCCGTGAGGCGACCCTGGTGGTCGCCCCGGCCGCCGTGCTCGGTCCGCTGATCGCCGGTGAGGCGTTGCGGTACATCCGACCCGGCGGCTCGGGTGACCTCTCCACCGCCGGCGGCAACACGACCCTGGTCTGGGCGGCGGCAGCGGCCACCGCGGCCGGCTGCCTCGTCGCCATGGTCCTTCCGACGCTGCGTGGCGCCGGGACGTACGTCGCCGACATGGCGGCACGATCCCGGCCGAACCGGGCCGCGAGCGTCCAACGCGCGAGCGTCGACCTGGTGCTCGTTGTGCTCGCCGTGCTCGCCTGGGTGCAGCTGCGCCGGTACGCCTCCCCGCTGGCCGGTTCGGGTGGCCAGCTCGGGCTCGACCCGCTGCTGGTCGCCGCCCCGACGCTCGGCGTGCTGGCCGGTGCCGTGCTGGCATTGCGGGTGCTCCCGCCGCTCACCCGGTTCGCGGAGCGGTTCGTCGACCGACGCCCCTGGACCGCCACCATGTTCGGCATGTGGCAGGCCGGCCGTCGTCCGCACGCCGGCCCGGTGCTGCTGCTCGCCCTCGCCGTCGGCGGCAGCACCCTGGCCTGGTCGCTGATCAGCACCGGCGAGCGGTCCCAGGTCGAGCAGGCCGGCCACACTGTCGGCGCCGACCTCCGGGTGACCGAACGGACCGGGGGCGCCCCACCGACCCGGGCCGGTGAACTCGCCGCGCTGCCGAGCGTGAACCGGGTACTGCCGGCGTGGCGCGACGAGATCCGGGTCGGGCGGGAGAACCTGCCGGCGACCGTGATCGGTGTCGACCCGGCCAGCGCATCGGGCGTCGTCCGGCTCGCCGACCGCCTCGGCGACGGATCGGCGTCGGAGCAGTACGGGAGGATGGTCGGCGCGCGGGGGAAGCCAGCCGGCGTCGAACTGCCCGCCGGGGCGCGTGAGATCACCGGCACGATCCGTACCCCGGTGAGCAACGCCGCCCGGTCGCTGAAGGTGGCGGTGACGCTGCTGGTCACCACCCCCGACGGGCTCGCCCTGCGGCTGCCGGCGGCCAACGCCGACAGCGACGGCCGGGCCACCCCGTTCACCGCGCGACTGCCCGACCTGGGCGGGACGCGGTTGCGGCTGGCGGGCTTCGAGGCCGACGGTGGGTTGGCCGCCGGCAACTCCTACGAGCTCCAGGTGGACGGGCTGACGGTGGTCAAGGCCGACGGCACGAAGCAACCGACCGAACTGGGCGGCGACTGGGCCGTGACCGCCCTCGGGCAGGAACCCATGCCGGTACGAACCACCGGCGCCGGGTTCGCCGCGGCCCGCGCGGTCGACGTGATCCCCGGCGGGCAGTTCGCGTACCAGCCGCCCACCCGGTTCGCTGTCGTGCCGGGCGGAGACAACAAGCCCATACCGGTGTTGATGACCCCCGGGGTCATCAACGCGCTGAGCCTGCGCGTCGGCGACACCGTCGACCTGACCCTCTCCGGGGCGACGCTGCCGGTGCACCTGGTCGGCGAGCTGGACGCCGTGCCGGCCACCACCGACGAGGGTGTCCTGCTGGACCTGCCGGCCGCGGTCGACGCGATGATCCGGAGCAGCGGCGCGGTGCGACCCGTACCGGAATGGTGGGTCGGCGCCGCCGACGCGAACGCCGCCGCCCAGGCGGTCAGCGCACTCCCCGGCGTCACAGTGCTCAACCGGGAGGCGGCCATCGAGGCGGCCGCTGACGACCCGTACTGGCGTGGCTCGCGTACCGGCATGCTCGCCGCCGCGCTCGGCGCGGTGCTGCTCGCCCTCGTCGGCCTGATGGTGGACGTGTGGGCCACCGCCCGGCGTCGGCTCGGGGAGTTCGCGGTCCTGCACACCCTCGGTGCCACGCCCCGGCTGATGGCTCGGGCGCTGCTGGCCGAACAGACGTTCCTCGCCGGCATCGGCGTGGGCGTCGGGCTGTTACTCGGCACCGCGGTCGGCGCGACGATGGCCCCACTGGTCATCCTCACCCCGGCCGCCGGCCGGCCGACACCCCCGGCGGCGTTCGTGCTGCCCTGGGTGCCCATCGGCCTGACCGCTGTCGGCCTGTTGCTGGCGGCGCTCGCCTTCAGCGCGTTCATCGCCACCGGCATCCGTCAGCGGGTGGCGGCGGTGCAGCTGCGAATCGGGGGAGAACGATGAGCGTCGGGGCGGCCGTCCGGCGGGTCCGGGCGTACGGGGGGCAGTTCCTGCTGCTGGCGGTGCTGACCCTGGTGGTCACGCTGCTGATCAGTGGGGTGCCCCGGCTGGTCAACCGGCTCGCCGAACAGGGTCTGCGAGCGCAACTCAACAGCGAGCCGGCCGCCCGCCGGGACCTCTCGTACACCACCAGCCTGGCGGCGGCGACGGCGCGGCGGACGGCGATGGGCGACGCCGCCGAACGGTTCGACGCCCTGGCCGCGGAGATGCCGCCGCAGGTGCGTGCGGCAGTGACCGAGCGGTGGTACAGCGTCACGACCAAGGCGGCCCGCGTGGTCGGACCGGACCTGGCGGCCCGCAACCTGCTGGTCAATCTGGGCCTGCGGGCCATGCCCGGCGTGCAGGACGCGACCACCCTCGTCGAGGGGGCGTGGCCGAGCGAGACGTACGTTCCCGACCGGCCGATCGAGGTGGCGCTCGACGTCGACGTGGCCGCCAAGCTCAACCTGCGCGCCGGCAGCCAACTTCGCATCGGCAACACCGACGACAAGGGCAGACTCCTCGACGGCGCCCCGCTGGTGGTGACCGGGCTGTTCCGCCCCGTCGACAGCGCCAACGGCATCTGGGACGGGCTGCCGCAGCTGCTGCGGATCATCGAACCGCAGGGCGATGGCGAACCGTTCGTCATCGTCGGCGTCGTCGCGCAGTCGGCCCTCAACAAGCGGACCGCGGCGGGCTGGCCGATCCAGTCCAACTGGCGGTACCGGCTGGGCGTCGACCGGATCGGCGCACGCGAGCTGGACCAGCTGATCGACGGCCTGCAGGTGATGCAGCGCAACCAGCCGACGGGGCTCACCCTGACCCAGGGCGTCGACGTTCCCTTGCGCGCGTTCGCCGCCCAGATCGATGCCGTCCGGACCCTGCTCGCGGTGATCGCGGCCGGCGTACTGGCCACCCTGGCCGGGCTCATCGTGCTCGCGGCGGGTCTCGCCACCAGACGGCGTCGCTCGGAGTTCGCGCTGCTGCGCGCCCGTGGCGGTGGGGCCACCGCCGGTGCCCGGCGCAGCCTCGCCGAGTCGGTGCTGGTGGTGCCGGTCGCCGCCGCGCTGGGCTGGTGGTTGGGCACGCTGTTCCCCGGTGCCCCGGATCCGACCACGCCGTACGTCATCGTGGTGACCGTGCTGGTCACGCTGGCGCTGCCGTTGGCGACGCTGGCCGTACCGGCCGGCGGGGCGGCGCGCCGGGACCTGATCAGGGTGCGCCCGTCGGCCCGTCGGCTCACCGTGGAGATCTCCCTGCTGTTCCTGGCCGGGCTCGCCGCGGTGCTGCTGCGCCGGCGTGGCCTGACGCTCGGCGAGGTGGACCCACTGCTCGTGTCGGTGCCGGTGCTCCTCGCCGTCGCGGCGGCGGTGCTGGCGCTGCGGGCGTACCCCTGGCCGTTGTTGCTGCTGAGCTGGCTGGCCGCGCGTACCCGGGGCAGCGTGGCGTTCCTCGGCACGGCCCGCGCCGGCCGCGCGGCGGTCGCCGCCCCGCTGGTCGTGGTGGTGCTGGCGATCGGCACCGCGGCGTTCTGCGCGGTCGTGGCCGCCGGCGTCGACGCGAGCCGGGAACGGGCCGCCGAGCAGATCGTCCCCGCCGACGCGGTGATCCGCGGGGAGCGCTTCGCGCCCGACACCGTCGACGAGCTCGGTCGTCTGCCGGGGGTCCGGGCCGTCACCTCGGTGCTGTACGAGGACGACGAGCGGTTCGCGTCCGACGAGGTCGGCACCGATGCCTTCATCGAGCAGACGGACGTGCTGCTGGTCGACGGCTCGGGGCTGGACACCGTCGCTCGCGAATCCGAGGTGGACCTCCCGGTTCCGGCCGCGCTGCGCACCGCCACGCCCGGCCCGGGTCCGCTGCCGGCGATCGTCTCACCGGCGGTCGCCGCCGACCTGGCGAAGGCCGGGCTGGACGACTCGGCCTTCATCTCGGTGCAGGGCCAGCGGTACGAGTTCCGGGTGGCCGGCACTCAGGACGGTTTCCCGTTGCTGGCGGCGAACACCAGCCGGTTCGTGATCCTGCCCTGGCAGGCCCTGCCGACGCGTACCACCACACCCGTGCCGACCAGCCTGCTGATCGCCGGGGACTCGCTGGACGCGGAGGCGCTGCGCGTCGCCGGCGACCAGGGGCAGGAGCGCTACCAGCGGGACGGCACGGTCACCGGTCGGGACCGGCCGCTCGGGGTCACCGTCGACACCCGGGCGGACGTCCGCCAGGATCTTGGCGAGGGCGGGGCGAACGGGGTGCTGGCCTTCGGCTTCGTGGCCGGGGCCGCCGGCGGCACAGTGCTCGGGCTGTTGGCCATCGCGTTCACAGTGCTGGCCGGCGCGCGCGCCCGGGGTCAGGTGCTGTCCCGGCTGCGCACCCTCGGCCTGTCCCGCCGGCAGTGGCGTGGGCTGCTGCTGGTCGAGTTGACCCCGCTGGTCGCGGTGTCGGTGCTGACCGGCGCGCTGGTCGGTGCGGTGCTGCCCCTGCTGCTCAACCCGGTGCTCGGCCTGTCCGCGTTCACCAGTGGTGTGCCGATCCGGGTGGCTTTCGAGCCCAGCCTGGTCGCCGCGGTGCTCGCGCTCGGGGCGATCGCCCTCGGCTTCGCGGTCGCCGTCGAGGCCCTGAACAACCGCCGGTTGCGCCTCGGAGAGGTGCTTCGGCTCGGAGAGGAGAGCTGAGATGACCGCTACCGCCCAGACTCCACTGGTGCCGGACCTGGCCGCCCTGCAACAGCGGGCAGCGCTTCGCGCCGCCGAGCGGGCCGGCGGGCAGGACCGCCTCCGCGGGCACATCGTCTGCGACGGCCTGGTGCGCATCTTCAAGACCGAGGGGGTGGAGGTGGTCGCCCTGCAGGGGCTCGACCTGGTCATCGACCGGGGCGAGCTGGTGGCGATCGTCGGTGCCTCCGGTTCGGGCAAGTCGACCCTGCTCAACATCCTCTCCGGCCTGGACACCCCGACCGCCGGTATCGCCCGGGTGGCCGACTACGACCTGCTCTCGCTCTCCGCCAAGCGGCGGCTGAGCTACCGGCGGCAGCTGGTCGGGTTCGTCTGGCAGCAGACCGGCCGCAACCTGCTGCCGTACCTCAACGCGCTGGAGAACGTCGAGCTGCCGATGCAGTTGGCCGGCAAGCGCAGCCGCAAGGCCCGTCGGGAGCGGGCCCGGGAACTGCTCGACCTGGTCGGTGTGGGCTACTGCGCCGACCGGCGACCCGGGCAGCTCAGCGGTGGCGAACAGCAGCGGGTCGCGGTGGCGGTGGCGGTGGCCAACGATCCGGAGGTGCTCTTCGCCGACGAGCCGACCGGTGAGCTGGACGAGGCGACCGGCGCGGAGGTCTTCGCGGCGCTGCGCACCATCAACGCGGAACTGGGCGTCACCATCGTGGTCGTCACCCACGACCACGCCGTGGCCACGCAGGTCCGCCGGACCGTCGCGATCCGCGACGGCCGGACCGCCTCCGAGGTACGCCGGACCGCGCGGATCGACGCGGACGGCAACACCGAGTTGGTCAGCGAGGAGTACGCGGTGCTGGACCGCAACGGTCGGATGCAGCTGCCGGCTGCGTTCGTCGACGCGCTCTCGCTGAAGGAGCGGGTTCGGCTCGACCTGGAGCCGGACCATGTGCAGGTACGGCCCGGCGACCGGGCCTCGGAGGAGCGGGGGGCGCGGGCATGAGCCGGCAGGACATGGTGGTGACCGGCGCGGCCGGGTTCGGCGGTGCGCCCCCGGCGGGCGCCGACGAGGTGGTCCGGGTCAGCGGGGTCAGCCGGACCTTCGGCAGGGGTGAGCACGCCGTGCACGCGGTGCGGGACGTGTCGTTCACCGCCAACCGGGGTGAGCTGGTCGCCATCCGAGGTCGGTCCGGGGCCGGCAAGACCACTCTGCTGAACCTGATCGGCGGGCTGGACCGGCCGGACACCGGTCAGGTGGTGGTGGCCGGGCACGAGGTGACCTCGGCCGGGGAGGCGGAGCTGCTGCGGCTGCGCCGGGGCACCGTCGGCTTCGTGTTCCAGACCTTCGGGCTGGTGCCGATCCTCTCCGCCGCCGAGAACGTGGGCGTGCCGTTGCGGCTGGCGCAGGTGCCGGCCGCGGAGCGGGAAGAACGCGTCGCGGTGCTGCTGGAGCTGGTCGGCCTGGGCGGGCACGCCGCGCAGCGCCCGTACGAACTCTCCGGCGGCCAGCAGCAGCGGGTCGCGGTGGCCCGTGCGTTGGCCAACGAGCCGGACCTGCTCATCGCCGACGAGCCCACCGGTCAGCTCGACTCGGAGACCGGACGGTCCATCATGGATCTGTTGCGCGCGGTGGTGCACGCCCGCGGCATGACCGCCCTGGTGGCCACTCACGACCCGGCCCTGATCGACCTCGCCGACCGGGTGCTCGTCCTGCGCGACGGTCGCCTGGTCGACGGCTGACGGCGGGCTGCCTCCGCGGGCTGAACGCGACGCCGGGTCAGAGCGCGAGCTTCATGCCTTGGTGACTGGCCACGAAGCCGAGACCCAGGTAGAAGCGGTGCGCGTCCTCGCGGGTCTTGTCGGTGGTGAGTTGCACAAGCGCACAGCCGCGCTGCCGGGCCTGGTCGACCGCCCAGGTCATCAGGTCCCGGCCCAGCCCCTGGCCACGCCGGTCGGAGCGGACCCGGACCGACTCGATCAGCGATCGCTCGCTGCCGTGCCGGCCCAGGCCCGGGATGTAGGTGATCTGCAGGCAGCCGACCAGTTCGCCGGCCTGCTCGGCCACGATCAGCTGGTTGCGCGGGTCGGCGTCGATGGCCGCGAACGCCCTCTCGTACGCCTCGTCGACCTCGGTGAAGTCGCGGGCCCTGCCCAGGACGTCGTCGGCGAGCAGGGCGATGACGGCGGGCAGGTCCGCCCGAACCGCCTCGCGGTAGATCACATCGGTCATGCCGGTGAGCCTGGCACAGCGAAACCGACGAATGGGCCGGTGCCACTTGCCGGGAGCGGGCAGCATGGGGCGGCATGGAGCTTCTGCTGCTGCCGTTCCGGTGGATCTACCGAGCGTTGGTGTGGTTCGCGAACTCGCCGCGCACGCTGATCACCTCGTACCTGCTGATGATCGTGGTCGCGGGGGTCATCTACGGCGAGGTCGAGAACCGCAGCCCAGCCGACGCCGTCTGGTGGGCTGTGGTGACCGCGTCCACCGTCGGCTACGGCGACATCTCGCCAACCAGTTGGGCCGGCCGTACGCTCGCCGCGCTGCTCATCTCGACCATGGTGCTGCTGGTCATTCCACTGATCACCGCACATTTCGCGAGCCGGCTCATCGTCGATGACGACGCCTTCGAGCACGAGGAGCAGGAGCAGCTCAAGGCCGACGTGCGGCGGATGCGGGCGCTGCTGGAGGAGTTGGCAGCCCGGCAGGGCATCGAGCTGCCACCGCTGCCGCCGACGCCGCCGGTCACCGGGCCGGGCAGCGAAGCCCCTCTCTGGGAACGGTCAGGTCGAGCAGGTAGGCGTCGACCGCGCTGGTGATGCAGGACGTCTGCGGGTAGGCGGTGTGCCCCTCGCCCTCCCAGGTGAGCACCCGACCGACGCCCAGCATCGACGCGAGCCGTGGGGTCTGCTCGTACGGCGTCGCGGGGTCGCCGGTGGTGCCGACCACCAGGATCGGCGGCGCGCCGTTCGCTTTCCCGGTCGGGTACGGGTCACGACCGCCCGGCCACTCGACGCAGCTCAACATGCCGACCGCCAACGCCGGCCCGAACAGTGGGTATTTCCCGCGCCACTCGGACTGCAACTGCCGGATCTGCTGCCGGCTCGGCTTCTCCGTCTCGTCGGCGCAGTTGATGGCCAGGTTGGCGTCGAACAGGTTCGAGTAGTGCCCGTCGTCCTCCCGGCCGGCGTACGCGTCGGCCAGCCGGAACACGTCCTTCGGGTCGCCCTCGGCGAGCTTGTCGATCGCCTGGGCCAGCTCCTGCCAGCCGGATTCGGTGTAGAGCGAGGAGATGACGGCGTAGAACACCCAGCCGGCGGTGGCCTCCCGCCCGTCGGCGCCGCGTACCGGGGAGACCTTGGCCTTGTCGATGGCCGAGGTGACCGCGGCGCGGGCGTCCGGGGCGATCGGGCAGCGGCCGGCGTTCGCCGCGCACCAGCGGGTGAAGTTGGTGAAGGCCCTCTCGAAGCCGCGGGCCTGGCTCTCCGAGCCCTCGACCAGCCGCTGCTGCGGGTCGACCGCGCCGTCGAGCACCAGCGCCCGCACCCGCTGCGGGTAGAGCTGGGCGTAGGTGGCACCGAGCAGGGTGCCGTACGAGTAGCCCAGGTAGGTGAGCTTGTCGTCGCCCACGGCGGCGCGTACCGCGTCCATGTCGCGGGCGGCCTGCTCGGTGCCGTACAGCGGCAACTGGTCGCCGTAGCGGTCGCCGCAACCGCGCCCGATCCGCTGGCTCAGGCCGACGAAGCCGTCGAATGCCGACTGGCTCGCCGGGTCCGGGTCGAAACCGAAGCTGGCGTCCAGGTCGGCGTCCGAGATGCACTTCACCGGGCTGGACCGGGAGACCCCGCGCGGGTCGAAGCCGACGATGTCGAAGCGCTCGGTGATCGAGGCGGGCAGCCCGCCGAACTGGGGGCCGAAGGAGAGGTAGACGGCGGTGTCGACACCGGAACCGCCCGGGCCGCCCGGGTTGATCACCAACGAGCCCACCCGGTCGCGCTGCTTGGTGGACCGGGCGCGCAGCAGGGCGATCTCGAAGGTCTGCCCGGCGCCCGGGCCGGCGCTCGCCCCGCCGCCGGTGCCCCAGTCACGGGGCACCGCGATCCGGGTGCACTCGTAGCGCATGTTCGGTGCGCTCCGGCCCACCAACTCGTCGGGCACCTCCGGGCAGGGCCGCCAGTTCGGTGCACTGCCGGTCGGGGCGGCCGCGCCCTCCACCTCGGTGCGCGGCGCGAACGCCGGCAGCGTGCAACCGGCGGTGAGCAGCGCGGCGACACCGAAGGCGGCCAGAGTGCGACGGACCCGGCGGCTGGTCGCCATCCGAGGCTGGTCGGCGGTGCGGGTCACGTGGTCCTCCGGAATCGAGTCGACGGCCAGGCTACGCCGAGCCGGTGGCGGCTCGGTCCACGGTGGCCGTCGGGTCGCCGCGCAGCACCTGGTCCACGTCGAAGCGGATCGGCCGGTCGAGCTGGTCGTAGCGGCAGGATCGGGGGTCGCGGTCCGGGCGCCACCGAACGAACTGCGCGGTGTGCCGGAACCGTTCGCCCTCCATGGCGTCGTAGCCCACCTCGACCACCAGCTCCGGGCGCACCGGCTCCCACTCCAGGTTCTTCGTGCCGGTCCACCGGCTGACCCCACCCGGGATGCGTTGGCCACGCTCGTGGTCGCCGTGCACCCACGGGTGCTCGCCGCCGGTGTCCCGATAGGGCGCCAGCTCGTCGAGCAACTCGGCGCGGCGGGCCATGCTGAACGACGCACTCACGCCCACGTGGTGCAGGACCCCGGCGTCGTCGTACAGGCCGAGCAGCAGCGAGCCCACCACCGGGCCGGACTTGTGCCAGCGGAAGCCGGCCACCACCGCGTCCGCGGTGCGGGCATGCTTGACCTTGAACATCAGTCGCTTGCCCGGCTCGTACGGCAGGTCGGCCGGCTTGACGATCAGACCGTCCAGCCCGGCGCCCTCGAAGACGTCGAACCAGCGCCGCGCGGTGTCCGGGTCGGTGGTGACCTGGGTGACGTGCACCGGCGGGCGCACCCCGGCCAGCGCCTCGACCAGCCGCTCCCGGCGGCGGGGGTAGGGCTGGTCGAGCAGGGCCTCGTCACCGATCGCCAGCAGGTCGAACGCGACGAAGTCGGCCGGGGTGGTCTCGGCCAGCATCTTCACCCGGGACGCGGCCGGGTGGACGCGCTGGGCCAGCAGCTCGAAATCCAGCCGCGGTTGGCCGCTCGGCCCGTCACGCCGAATCACGATCAACTCCCCGTCGACAGCGCACCGCTCCGGCAGCTGTCGGCGGGCCTGCTCGACCACCTCGGGGAAGTAGCGGGTCATCGACTTGCCGCCCCGGCTGGCCAACTCGACCTCGTCGCCGTCGCGGAACACGATGCACCGGAACCCGTCCCACTTGGGCTCGTAGGTCACCCCTGGCGTGGTGGGCAGCTTGGGAACGCTCTTGGCCAGCATCGGCTCGACCGGCGGGTTGATCGGCAGGTCCACGCCGACCAGTCAATCAGACGCTGCCGACAGTCGTGAGGCAGATCACCGTGGATGCCGGGGCGGCGTGTCCGCCTACGCGCCGCTCGTCCCCGCCGGGCGAATCGAATAACCCCAGGTCAGAGCTACTTTCGCGAGGTGTCCGAGTGGGTCTGTGGCTGCTGCGGGCGGTGGCGGGTGAGCGTCGAGCTGATCCGGGGCCGCTACCGCTTCCGGCTGACCCGCCGCTACCCGGAGCGGTTCGGCGGCGGCCGGAACGTGCTCGGCGAGGTCGGCTCGGTGCCGGAGCTGGAGGAACTGTTGCGGCGGCGTACCCCTCTCACCCTGGCCGACCTGCACGAGGCCGCCTGACCCGCGCGGTGGCCGGGGACGGTGTGTGCGGCCGGGAACCACCGGGTGCCAGGCCCGGTCTGCCTCCACTGAGGAGGGACGGACGGGATCGAGCCTCGGTGTCACAATGCTCCCGGCGGCCTCGTCTGCATCCGTGGCGGTGCCGACCGGCGCCGCCGGGGAGGGGACACCATGCGGTTCGAGGCGGACACCGAGATCGGCGCGGATGCCGAGCAGGTCTGGGCGGTGCTGGTCGACGTGCCCCGCTGGCCCGAATGGACGGACTCGGTGACCCGGGCCGAGCGGGGGGAGCCGGGGCCGCTGACGGTCGGCGCGACCGCACGACTGACCCAGCCGAAGCTGCGGCCGGCGGTCTGGCGGGTCACCGAACTGACCGAGCGGCGGGAGTTCGTTTGGGTCTCCGACGCGCCGGGTGTGCGGACCACGGGGGAGCACCGGCTGCTGCCGCTGCCCGACGGGTGTACCCGCGTCGAGCTGGTCATCAACCAGTCCGGCCCGCTGGCCGGCCTGATCGGCCGGCTGTACGGCGGGCTGTTCCGCCGCTACATGCGATTGGAGGCCGACGGGCTCAGGCGTCGCTGCGAGCGGGGCTGACGGCCGGCTTCTCCAGCACCGCCAACGGCGGCCCGACCGCGCCGGTCGTACCCTGACCCGTGTCCGGTCGAGGTCGAGGGGGCAACGGTGGCCGAGTTGACGTACCCGGAGGTGGGGTCGACCCGGCACGGGCCGCTGCCCGGCGGATACCACCACCTGCGCCACCGGTATCCGTTGCCCGGCGGCTGCTTCGACACCGCCGCCGACGCGGTGCTGAGCTGGCGGCTGCACCGCACCGCCGGCGTCCGGATCCGCACCGACGCGCCGCGGGCCACCGCCGGTGTGCTGGTGACCTCCGGCCTCGGCGTCGGCCCGGCCCGCCTCTGGGGGCCGTGCCAGGTGGTCTGGAGCGCGGACTCGCCCACGCTCGCCGGCTTCGGCTACGGCACTCTGCCCGGGCACCCGGAGCGAGGCGAGGAGGCGTTCGAGGTCGTCCGCGACGACACCGGCGCGGTCTGGTTCGAGGTCCGCGCGTTCAGCCTGCCCGACCGCTGGTTCACCCGCGCCGGAGGCCCGGCGGTCCGGGCCGTTCAGCACGCGTACGCCTGGTGGCTCGGTCGCACCCTGCGTCGGCTCTGCGCCGGTCGCTGACCGCCGTGGCGCCGGCGAGACTCAGAACCGGGCGAACGAGCGGATCGGGGCGCGCGGGCCGTACTTCGGTGCTCGGATGCCGGCTGCCTCCAGCAGCAGACACACCCGGCCCCGGTGACCTCGGAACGGCTCCAGCAGGGCCATCATCCGGGCGTCGTCGCCCCTCGGTTCGCCGGCGAGCGCCCAGGCCACAGTGTTCGGGATGTGGTAGTCGCCGACGCTGACAGCGTCCGGGTCGCCGTACGCGATCCGGACCACCTCGGCGGCCGTCCACGGCCCGATGCCGGGGATCGCGGTCAACCGTCGGGTGGCGTCGGTGGCGTCGGTGCTGCGCTCCAGGCGGTCGGCGAGCGCGGCGGCGCGACGGAGCGTGTCGGCTCGGCGCTGTTCCACCCCGAACGGGTGGAACACCCAGTAGGGGGCCGCGGCCACGGTGGCTGCCTCGGGCGGCAGGAGCAGCGGCTGCAACGGGCCGGGAGCCGGCTCCCGGAAGTGCCGCACCATCGCCGCGTACGCCCGGTAGGCCTCCTTGCCGGTGACCTTCTGCTCGAAGACCGCGCGCAGCAGTCTGGGGAAGACCTCCCCGGTGGCGGGCATCCGGAGGCCCCGATGCTCCCGGGCCAGTCGGGCGACCAGCGGGTGTGCCGCGGCCAGTTCGGTGAAGCCGGTCAGGTCGTCGCGCAGCCCGGCGATCGCGTCGGCGCGGGCGAGGACGTGCTCGGCGCCGGGCCCGTACCCCTCCGCGAGCAACTCGCCGCCAGCCGGTCGCAGTGCGAGCGTGGCCGGACCGTCGGGGGTGCGGGTGGCCCACCAGAAGGTGCCGGCTGCCACCCGGGCGCACGGATCGTACGGGCTGAAGGTGAGCGCGCGGACCGAGGCGGTCAGCCGGTAGCCGACCGGCGGGTGCAGCACCCTGGTCGCGGCGGGTCCGGTCTCGGTCACCCCGCTACTCTGCCAGGTCACGGTGGGGGCTGACGACCGGCCGTACCGGTCCCGCCCGCGGTTGAGGAGCTTCGCGAGGATACGTTCGCCCGACCGTCCCGGTGTCGTTGAACCACCCGAATGGCCAGGATTATCTTGGCGAACAGGTGCATACCGCCCTTATGCCACTTTTGGCAGTGGGCCAGGTATCGATCATGTGGTTGTTTGATGGCCTGCAGGTAAACGCACTGCCCCGGGCCACCTGCGGCGGCCAAAAACTCCCACTCGCGGGAGAACGCGGTCCGACCCGGAGACCGGTGTCCCGCCGACAGCCGCCACCAGGCGGCGCGCGACCGACGCTGGATCGCCACGCAGTGCCAACGGGGGATCTGTGGAAGGGCATGCAGTGATGGCTGCGCGAGTCTGTGTCGAATCATCGCGAGTGGGATCTCACCCCGCCACCCGTCCGTGGGGCTGACGGGGTGCCCGCTGACAAGGCGGCCGTAGCGAGCGGACGGCCCAGCGCATGATCGCCCTGAAGGTCTATCGACTCCTGCCGTCGTCGGCACGGCGGCGTCTGCTGCGTCTGCTGCCCGCGCACCGGCGGATCGGCTTGGTGCAGACGCTCTCCCGCCCGCGCGGCGGCGACACCGTGCACCCCCTCGGCGCCCGGGTGGCGGTGACCGACGGTGGCGTTCGAACCCGGGCCGAGATCGTCGCCACGGCGACGCCGTTGGAACAGTGGCACCGCAACCTCACCGCCGTCACCACCGCGCTGCACGCCGCGGGCATCGAATACCACTGCATTCGTAACGACGACCACCTGCGCAGCACCGTCGCGGTCCTCGACGACCAGCGGCCGGCGGTACAACGCCTGATCCGCTCCGCGCCGGCGCTGTCCGGCGCGGACGTCCGGGTGGTGCAGGTCCGGCCCCGTCGGGACCAACCGGACGCCGCCCCGACCGAGGTGATCCAGGTCTGCTTCCCGGTCACCGATGCCCGCGCCGGTGTGGTCCTCGGCGCTCAGTTCGCCTGCGAGATCGAGTTCTGGAGCCGGCACGGAGACATGGTCCGCGCTCCCCGGCGCAACGGGGTCGTCGACGAGGCCCCCGCCCGGGCGCAGCCGGTCCGGGTGGCAGCGGCGCTGATGAGCCACTTCGTGCCCGAGGCCGACGACCACACCTACGGCACCCGCCGGGACCTGGCCGTCCGAGCGCCGGACCGGGTCGGCTTCCCGATCGACGCCGTCTACACCTGGGTGGACGGCTCCGACCCGCAGTGGCTGAAGCGGAAGTCGCTGGCGCTCGGCGCTCCGGACGGCCCGGTGCACGCGGTCGCCGCGAACTCGTCGCGCTACCACAACCGCGACGAGCTGCGGTACTCGTTGCGGTCGTTGCACAGCTTCGCGCCCTGGCTGCGGCGGATCTTCCTGATCACCGACAGTCAACTGCCGAGCTGGCTCGACCCGAGCCATCCGATGATCACGGTCATCTCGCACGCCGAACTCTTCGCCGACCTCGGCGGCCGGTCGTCGTACAACTCGCACGCCATCGAGTCCCGCCTGCACCGCATCGACGGACTGGCCGAACACTTCCTCTACCTCAATGACGACGTGTTCCTCGGTCGTCCGCTGCTGCCGAACCACTTCTTCCACGCCAACGGGATCGCGAAGTTCTTCCCCTCGCCGGCCCAGTTCGGTCTGGGGGAGGCGAAGCCGGAGGACCCGCCGGTGAAGGCCGCCGGAAAGAACAACCGTCGGCACATCCAACGGCAGTTCGGCGTGACCATCACGCAGAAGATGAAGCACACCCCGTTCGCGCTGCGCCGCAGCATCATGCAGCAGATCGAGGGCATGCTGCCGGACGAGGTGACGGCCACCGCGCGGCACCGGTTCCGGCACCATGGCGACCTGTCCATCCCGTCGTCGCTGCACCAGTACTGGGCGTTCCTGACCGCGCAGGCCGTCCCCGGCGACATCGAGTACGAGTACGCCGACCTGGGTCACCCCTCGACCCCCGCCCGGCTGGCCGAGCTGCTGGCCCGCCGGCACCGTGACGTGTTCTGCCTCAACGACACCGACTCCGACCCTCGATCGTTCGCCGAGCAGGAGCGGATGCTTGCCGACTTCCTGCCGCGCTACCTGCCCTTCCCCGCCCCGTTCGAGCTGCCGGACGACGTGGTGGCGGAGCGGCGGAACGTGGGCGCGGGGGAGCTGTGGAGGCGCTCGTACCGCCCGGTGCTGGATGCCCGTCGGGGCGCTCCGGTCGACGCGCCCACCATGCCCAACAACATGCTCAACACGGTCACCGACTTCAAGGCCGTCCTCGGCTCAAGAGAGCAACCGGGCCGGCGACGATCCGATTCGTCTGGGGAGCGCCATGACGTCTGACCGCCGTCCTCGGTCCATGGCGGTCATGGCCCACCAGGACGACGATCTCTACTTCCTGAACCCGCTGCTCGCCAGCCAGCTGCGACACAGTGCCACACACCTGACAGTCTGCCTCACCTCTGGTGAGGCGGATGGACGTAACGCCCCCGGTGGGTCGGCGGCACACGCCGCGCTGCCCGTGGACTTCGAGGGCTTCGCCGCCGCGCGGTTCAACGGGCTCCGCTCGGCGTACGGGGAGATGGTTCTCGGTGATCGGGACGCCAAGTGGCACCGCGCGACGATCACCCTGGGCTCGACGGCCGAGGCGGACCTTTCGACGCTGGTCGACGCGCCGTGGATCCGGTTGGTGTCGCTGAACCTCTGGTGTGCGCCGCCCCCCGGCTCGCCGGTCGGAGCTGGGTCGCTGCCGCAGTTGTGGACCGGCGAAGCGACTGTCACGCCCACCATGGTCCCGCTGGGTTCGCCGGTCTCCGGAACCTTCGCCTACTCTCGGGAGAACCTGATCGAGGCGCTGCTGCATCTGCTGCGCGACGCCGAGCCGACGCTGTTGTGGACGATGGACCCGGATCCCGATCGTCAACTGCACGACAAGGCGAACCCACAGCACGCCGACACCGGTAATTACTCCGACCACCTCTCCCACACCATCACCGGGCTGTTCGCACACGAGGCGGCCCAACGATGGTTCGCTGAGGGCGGTGGCAGCGCCACGATCGTCGAGGCGTTCCGCGGCTACTACGTCCGACGGTGGCCGTCCAACCTCAGCCCTGAGGCGCGGGCACTCAAGCAGCGATACAAGGACACCTACGGGTGGGCCGACGGTCGCCCCGCCGACGGACCCGTCGGCCACGGTGACCGCAAGGTCGGCGGCGATGCGATCGGCACCGGGAACGCCTCCGGAACCACGTTGCGCTATCCCGGCTCGCGGCACTGGGCGGTACCGGGCCCGAACGGTGAGTTGTCGGCCTTCGCCGTGCGGGGCGGCCAGGTGGTTCACTGGCAGCAGGCCGGCTCGGGCGCGTTCACCCCGAGCCGGGTGGTTCCCGGCAGCGGGCTCCTGCCGTACGTCGCCGCGTTGGCTACCCCGAGCGGCGGCTGGCGGCTCTTCGCGGTGCGGCAAGGACTCACGGCAGAGCCCGATCGGCACGTCCGCGACATCTGGACAACCGTACTGCCCGCCGCCGGCGACGCCAGCGTTCGCTGGGAGTCGCTCGGCAACCCCGCCGGGCGAAAGGCCCCGTCGGATCGACGGAACATCGGCATGCCGCACGCTGTCTCCCTGTCTGACGGGGGTGTCCTGTTGCTGGCCCGGAACGCCGGCAAGGGACTGAGCGCCCGGCTGTACGACGGGACGTCCTGGACGCAGTGGCAGGACCTCGGTGGCCGGGACATCCAGGACGGCCTGGCCGCTGTGACGTTGAACGACCACCACGTGGAGGTGCTGGCCGCCGGGCGCACTGGAATCGGACGTTGGCTGGTCTCCGTGCCGGAACTCAGAGCCGAGTACGCCCGGCTGGAGACGGAGGCGCCGGCAGGCCCGCCTGCCGTGACGCGGCTGCCCGACGGCGAGCGACTACTTCTGTTCCGGCGACGGGACTCGGCGTCCGTGCTGTCGTACCGCACGCGCGGCGGCGGCCGGGAATGGGACCTGTCGACGGCCGCTGACCTCGGTGGTCACGGCGGTCCCGGCCCGCTGACCGCTCGGTTCGTGTCCGAAGCGGGCGCGGTCCTGCTGGCGGTCCGAGACGACGCGTCCGGCTCCAGCGTCGCGTGGCTGGACCCGACCGGGTCGACGCCCTGCCGCTGGCTCCGCGAGTCGACGCCGATTGCTGGTGGCCACTCGGTGCAGGTCGACGCGTCCGGCTGCGCCGTCCTCCTGGCCGTGTCGACAGCCGGCGGGCTCCTCGCCTCGCGACCGGACCAATTCGGATCGTCCTTGAACCCGATGAAGGAAGTGCCGTGAACAACACGCCGGTGGTACCGCAGCGCGCGGGCGCGCCATCCCGGGCTGCCGACGCGGCCAGGTCCGCGCCGGTGGGGAGCGCCGGGCCAGACCTCCCCGCGCTTCGCGAGGTCCTGGTCGACGGTGGACGCCGTACCGCGCACGTGCACGCCGACCTGACTCCGATCCTGGGGCGTCGGCTGAACGTCGACGCGGTGAGCGGCGCGCTGGACGAGCACGGGGTGGACTACTTCCTTGTCCGAGGCATGGACGATCGGACGCCGGTGATCGGCGTCAGTGAGGTTGATCGGCTTGCCGCGTTGAGCGCCCTGGAGAAGCTGGGCGGGGTCGAGACCTGCTACGTGAGCCAGGTTCTGCCCCGACCGCCGATCGTCGGCGGCCTCACGGACGCGTCGGAGGCGCCGGCCTGGACCGAGCTGTACGCCGCTCAGGCGATCAAGCTGACCTGGTTCCGCGCCGACCCGACCCTCAAGCTGATCCTGGGCCCGGCGTACGGCTGCGAGATCGAGTTCTGGAAACCCGACCGGGCCGCCGGCCTGCTCCGTTCGCCCCGTCCCAACCGCATGATGCGGGCGGTGGCACTGGAGGGCACGCCGGTGCAGGTGGACGAGCATCGGCTGACCCGCCTCGCCTCTCCGGCGAAATGGCACCCGCCCCGGCGTAGCCGCGCGGAGTTCGACCGCGTGCTCCCGGACGACATCGACTTTCCCATCGACGTGGTCTATACCTGGGTGGACGGCGCGGACCCCCAGTGGCAGCAACGTCGTGCGGGCGTCCGTGGTGAGTCGCTGCACGCCGAGGCGGCGAGTGAGTCGCGGTACATCAACCGCGACGAGTTGAAGTTCTCGTTGCGATCGCTACACCTGAACGCCCCGTGGGTCCGCAACATCTACATCGTGACCGACCACCAGCGTCCGGCCTGGCTGGACCTCAGCGCCGGCAACATCTTCCTTGTCAACCACGACGAGATCTTCGCGGCCCCGGACGCCCTGCCGACCTTCAACTCGTGCGCCATCGAGAGTCAGCTGCACCGCATCGATGGGCTCGCCGAGCATTTTCTGTACCTCAACGACGACATGTTCTTCGGTCGCCCCCTGGCACCGCAGACGTTCTTCCTGGCCAACGGCAACACCAAGTTCTTCCTTTCGCAGAACCGGATCCCGCTCGGCGAGAAGACCGAGCTGGACAGCCCGGTGGACGCAATGATCAAGAACAATCGGGCCCTGATCGAGAAGCGGTTCGGCCGTACCCTCACCCAGGGCTCCCAGCATGTGCCCTATCCGTTGCGGCGCAGCATCCTCGCGGAGATCGAGCGGGAGTTTCCGGTCGAGCATGAGGCCACCATGCGCAGTCGGTTCCGCAGTGCCAACGACCTGACCATCACGTACTCGCTGCACCACTACTACGCGTTCCTGACCGGCCGCGCGCTGCCCGGGCGCGTCAACTACGGCTACGTCCAACTCGCGGTACCCGACCTCGAAGCGCGGCTGCGGCGAGCGGAGGCACGGCGGGACTGGGACACCTTCTGCATCAACGACGCCTACTCGACGTTCGCCCAACTGCAACACCAGATGACCATCCTCGAGCCGTTCATGGAGGCGTACTTCCCGGTCCCCAGCCCCTACGAACTGAGGATCTCCGGGTGAAGTTCGCCTTCCTGATCCACAACATGTACGGCGTTGGTGGCACCAATCGGGCCGTGCTGAACCTGGCCACCGCCCTGGTCGGCCGGGGGCACGGCGTGGAGATCGTCTCTGTCTTCCGCCGCACCGACGAGCCGATGTTCACCATCGACGACCGGATCGCGCTCGTCCCGCTCCTCGACACCCGACCTGGGCGTCCTGACCGGGCCGATCCCCGGCTCCGGGAGCCGTCTCTGCTGGTGCCGAAGAGCGAGGAGTTCCACACCCAGTACAGCCGGTTGACCGACGAACGGATGATCGACTACCTGCGCTCGACCGGGGCCGACGTGATCGTGGGTACCCGGCCAGGCATCAACATGGTGGTGGCACGGCACGGCCCCGACCACGCGGTCCGCGTGGCGCAGGAGCACATGACGCAGGATCTGATCGACGACGTGCTGAAGGAGGAGATCCGGCTCTCGTACGACCGGATCGACCTGGCCTTCACGGTGACCGAGGCCGACGCCGCCGCGTTCCGATCGGGCAATCCGGTGCCACACACCCGCGTCGTGGCACTGCCGAACAGTGTTCCCCAGCCCACCGTGCCGCTGGCCGACGGGACCAACCGGATCGTGGTCAGTGCGGGGCGGCTCGACCCGATCAAGCGCTACGACCGGCTCATCGCCGCCTTCGCGCGGGCATCCGGCGATCATCCGGGCTGGAAGCTGCGGATCTACGGAGATGGCCCAGAACGCCCCGCGCTGGTCGCACAGATCCGCGAGTTGGGGATGTCCGACCAGGTCCAACTGATGGGCCGGCGAGAGGACATGTCCACGGAGTGGGTCAAGGGCTCGATCGCGGCGGTCTCCTCGGAGCGAGAATCGTTCGGCATGACCATCGTGGAGGCGATGCGGCTCGGCCTGCCGGTCGTCAGCACCGACTGCCCGGTCGGACCCCGCGAGATCATCCAGCACGGGGTCGATGGTCTGCTGGTCCCGATGGGCGACATCGACGCGTACGCCTCGGCGTTGCGGACGCTGATGCACGACGACGATCTCCGGGCCGGCCTGGCCCGGCAGGCGTTGGCGAACGCGGCGCGGTTCGACCCGGATACGCTCGCCGACTCCTTCGCCCGACAGTGTGACGCCGTGCTGGTCGAGCGAGGCCCGGCGCTCGGGCGGCCCTCTCGGGCCGCCCGGTCGGGCAAGGGGCCGCGCACCGGTCGTTCGGTGCTGGCTCGTAGCGGTGAACTGGTTCGGGAACCCGATCTGGTCCGGCTGTTGGGCGATCCGGTCCTTCGCGGGATCGCGGGCAGTGACCTGGCCCGCCGGGCGAGCCTGGGCGCACTGGTGCGCCTCTCCCGCATTCGGCAGGCCCGCGCCACTTCCGCCCGATTGCAGAAGGCGATCCGGCGGCGGGCCGCCGCACCAGCCGCCGGGCCGACAGCGGACTGTCAGGTGCTGCCGGACCACGGCCTCAGTCTGAGTATCGATGCACCGGACCTCGCTGCGGGCGCGCACCTGTTGCTGCGCGATCGGGACAACGGGCACAAGGTGCGGGTGCCACTGGAACCGCAGGACGACGGGGTGCGCCAGGTGGCGGTGCTGCCCGCCGACGCGTTGCCGGAGGGCCGCTGGAACGCGTACCTCCAGCCGCTGACGGGGGCGCGCCTCCGACTGTGTCCGGCCCGGATCGACACGCGGGTACTCGCCGGCGGTCACCGACCGGCGGATGAGCCGGCCGGTGGGTACGTGGTCCGTTCGCACCTGCCGTACCGCACGGCGGACGGCTTTCTGGCGGTGCGGAGCTGGGTCCGGGCAGAGCACGCCGAGGTGCGGCGGATCGCACTCAGCGGTGAGCGGGTGTCGATTGAGGCTGTCTGGTGCGGATCCGGCATTCCCGAGCAGGCCGTGCTCCACCGACGGGGTCACCACGAGTGCGCGGTGTCCGTGCCGGTGGTACGGACCGGCAGCGGTCACCTGCGTATCGACGTGGCTGTAGACGAGCTGGCCGCACATCGACTGGGCCGATACGAGGACTGGGATCTGTGGCTGCGGCAGGTCGGCACGGACCGTGAGGTCCGGTTGGGTCTGCTCGTCGACGACATCGTCGACAAGAAACTCGTCTACAACTACCCGGAGATCTACCTGGTGGACGATCCGGGGCTGGATCTCGTGGAGGAGGACCCGGCACCACTGCTGCGAGTCCGCCCGTACTACACCCGCGACAGCGAACTGTCGATCGTCGTCGTCGATCGCCCATGAACACGGACACAAGGAGAAACCGGTGACCGAGTTGAAGCCCACGCCGGGGGAGCCAGCCCGGGCGCTGGCCGAACCCACCGGGTTCGTGGAGGTGTACCGCCGGGTGCTCAGCCCGCAGACCCGGCGTGCCATCGCGACGAAGGTGAGCCCCCGGGCCCGACACCAGCTGAAGCAGTGGGTCGCCCGGGCCGCCCGCGACGGTCACCTCTCCGAGCGCCGGGGCGAGCGGCTGGCCCGCCGCCAGCCGGAGTTGCTGGCCGGCGCGGACCGGGTGGTCGTCACCGCCGACCGGGGACCCCGGGTGGCCCGGATCGGGGCGACAGTCACCCCGCTGACGGCGCGGCTGGACAACCTCACCACTGTGACGGCGGCGCTCGACGAGGCCGGCGTACCCCACTTCCGGGTACGCGGTGAAACCCACCGCTCGTCGGTGGTCGCCGTCGACGCCGAGCACCGCGCGCGGGCGTACGCCGCACTCGCCGCCGCCTGCGGTCGGGTCCCCGGTTACGTCTGCCTGCCGGACGCCACCGGGCAGCCGGCCGCCGGCTTCGAACCGAAGACCTGGGACCGGCTGGCCGACGCCCCGGTGGTGCGGCTGACCTGGTACTGGACCGACCCCCAGCGGCGGCTGGTGCTGGGGCAGGCGTACGGGTGCGACGTCGAGTTCTGGACCCGGGACGGTGACACACTCGTCGCGCCGCGACCCAACGCTGTCGCCGAACAGGTGGCGGTGGCGGCGCCGCTGGTCCTCGTACCGGAGTCGCGGTTCACCGGCCTGGCGCCCGCCGCCGCGCCCGCGACCGCCTGGACCCGTCCGGAGTTCGCCGCACCGCGCCCCGACGATGTGCCGTTCCCAGTCGACGTGGTCTACACCTGGGTCGACGGCGCCGACCCGACCTGGCTACGCCGACGGGCAGAGGTGGCCGGGGTGCCGTACCACGCGGAGGCGGCGAGCGCGGCCCGCTTCCTCAGCCGCGACGAGCTGCGCTACTCGCTCCGGTCGCTGCACATGTTCGCGCCCTGGGTGCGCCATGTCTACCTGGTGACCGACGACCAGGTGCCGACCTGGCTGGACCCGTCCGCCACCGGGCTGCGGGTGGTCAGCCATCGGGAGATCTTCACCGACCCGACGGTGCTGCCGACGTACAACTCGCACGCCATCGAGAGTCAGCTGCACCACATCGACGGGCTCTCCGAGCACTTCCTGTACTTCAACGACGACGTCTTCCTCGGCACCGAGGTGCTGCCCCAGGACTTCTTCCTGGCCAACGGCATCTCCCGGTTCTTCCCCTCGCCGGCGTTGGTGCCGCCGGGCCCACCCGCCGCCGGGGACATCCCGTCGTCGGCGGCCGGGAAGAACAACCGGGCGTTGATCGCGGAGCGGTTCGGCACCGTGCTGACCCAGAAGATGAAGCACATGCCGCACGCGCTGCGGCGGAGCGTGCTCCAGGAGATCGAGCAGACGTTCCCGCAGCAGTACCGGCGGACCGCGGCGAGTCAGTTCCGCAGCATGGACGACCTGTCGGTCGCCTCGTCGCTGCATCACTACTACGCGTTCCACACCGGTCGCGCGGCACCGGGGAACCTGCGCTACACCATCGCCGAGCTGTCCCACCCGGACACACCCGCCCGGTTGGCGCACCTGCTCGCCCGTCGGGATCGGCAGGTGTTCTGTCTGAACGACGCGTTCTCCGTCGAGGAGGACCTCGACGCGCAGTTGGCGCTGCTCATCCCGTTCCTGGAAACGTACTTCCCGGTGCCGAGCCCGTGGGAACGGACCTGACCCACCCCGGACACGACGGTGGTCGGTCGCGCCCTCCCCGGCGACGACCGACCACCGTGCCCTCATCGGCGACCAGGCTCAGTACGAGTAGCCCGAGCCGCCGGCGTCGTTCGAGCCGCTGTCCGCCGGCGGTGCGACCGCCTTCGGCGTGCCCTTGGGCAGGCAGCTCAGGTTCTTCTTGCCGTCCGGCTGGACCACGAACCAGGTGCCACCGACAGCCTGGCCCTTCCACTGGCCGGGCTTCTTGTCACCGATGTAGCGGTAGACCGGCCAGCCGCCGACGGTGAGCTGACGGGTGCCGTCCTGCCGGGTCACGCTGCCGACCTTGTCGTCCGAGACGCCGGTGAGCTCCGGGTTGCCGTCGGTCAGTGCCGGGGGCCACACCTCGGCGCACTTGTCGACGCAGTTCGACGACGGCGGGTCGGCGGTGTCCTTGTCGAAGCGGTACAGGATCCAGCCGTCCTGGTCGGTGACCACCTTGCCCATCCGGGCGACACTCTTACCGACCAACTTGTCGGTCAGATCGACGTCCGCGGGCGGGGCGTCGGCGGCGGGCGCCTCCGGGGAGGCCGAGGCCTCAGGTTCAACCGTCGCGGTGGGCTCGGCCGCGGCGACGGCGACCGGCTCGGCCGCGCTCGAGTTCGCCCCGTCGTAACCCGCGGGAGCGCAGGCCGTTAGTGCGACCATCGCGCTCGCGACGATGACGGTCCGCTTCATCTGTGCCACGTGCCCTCCTCATTCTTGACAGTTCACCCATAGGTACGGCGGGCGGGCTGTCAAGGTTGAAGTAGTAACAGTGGTCAATTTCACGTAAACCGATTGAACCGTTTCCGGCCGCCATGCGTACGCCCCCGCGAGGGCCCCTTCGCGCAACAACAGATCGGCGCCGGTCATTGTGACAATGACCGGCGCCGATGCGGTAACCGCGCTTACATGGGTACGGTGACCAGCGGACTCGCTACGCCGTTGGCATCCACCGACTGCACCTGGAGCTGCTTGATGTCCTTCGGCAGAGCCGACGTCGAGGCGCTCAGTTCGAGACCCTGCGGTCGGGTGTTGGTGCCATAACCGCCATCCGGCACCGACCAGGTCGAGATGACCTCGGTGGTGGCGTTCTTGCGTACCACCACCAGTCGGCAGATGCGTGGGCCGGGCAGCTTCCGCAGGCTGAAATTGATCCGGGTGCCGTAGTCCTTCGTCACCAGGAACATGGTGGTCTGCACACCGGTGGTCGGGTCGGTCGCCTCGACCTGGTCACCCTCCACCTCGGTGCCGCCCACACCCGGGCCGCTCGGCGCGGCCGTCGGCCCGCTGGTCGGCGGGTCGTTGGGTGCGCTCGGCGTCGACTCGGCGAGCACCCCCGGCGGTTGCTCGTTGCCGGTCACGCTGACGAAGCCGTACCCGGTCAGACCGCCGAAGACCACCACCGCGGCGGCCGTCGCGAGCATGTGGCGAAACCGGGTACGCCGCCGGTCGGCCCGGACCGCGCCGAGCGTCCGGTCCAGCAGGGCCGGGTCGGTCGCCGTCTGCTCCAGCGCCATCATCGTCTCGCCGTCGATGTCGGAGAGCAGCCCGACGACCGGCACCATCGTCTCCAACTCGGCCGCGCACGCCCAGCAGGTGGCGAGATGCTCCTCGAACCGCTCAGTGTCCTGCTCGTCGAGCACACCGAGCGCGTACGCCGCGACGTCCATGTGGTCCGGCCGGCTCATTCTGTCACCCCCCGCTCCTGCAGAGCCGTGCGCAGCGCGCGCAGCGCGTAGTAGACCCTCGACTTGGCGGTGCCGAGCGGCAGGCCCAACTCCTCGGCGGCCTCCGGCACCGTCCGCCCCCGGAAGTACGTCGAGATCAGGATCTCCCGGTGCGACTGACTGAGCGTACGCAGCGCGTCCGCCACCGTCATGGTGCGCAGCACCCGGTCGGTGCTGTCCGCCTCGGCGAACGCGGTGAGGTCCCGGTCGTACGTCTCCGGCGGCCGGGCCTCCTGGCTGCGGTGCTCGTCGATGGCGATGCGGCGGGCCACCGTGACCAACCACGGCCGCAGCGAACCCTGCCCCTGGGTGCCCAGGCGGTGCGCGTTGCGCCAGGCCCGCAGCAGCGTCTCCTGGACGATGTCCTCCGCGCGCTGCCGGTCCCCCCCGGTGAGACGCATGACGAACATCAGCAACGGGCCGGCGTGCTCGGCATAGAGCTGACGGATCAACTGGTCGGAGTGGCTGGCCTCGGTCGTCGTCGCCTGATGGCGCCCGGGCGCCGGTCGCGGCGTCACCGGACCATTCTGGCGAGGCGTCGCCCGCGCGTCGACCCCCCGGGCAGACGAGGTTGACCGTGACGAGGGTCGCGCCGACAACCAGTCAGCGCGTACCGCGTCGCCATGCCAACCGGCCGCCACCGCGTGCATGCAGACCTCCGGGATGTTCCGTGACCAACACCGGCCCACGAGGTGGGCCGCCCGGTGGTACGCAGCGCCGGCCCCAGCGGATCAACAAACGACGGAAAAACTTCCCCGCCGCCGTCGAACGGACGGTCAGCGGCGTACCGAGAACAGCCCCGGCGGTGGCGGATCGGAGCCGGTGGCGTCGGCGTCCCGTACCACCTGCGCGCCACCGACGAAGCGGTCCAGCTCGTCGCCGGCCACCACCCGGCCGGGAAACCAGTCGCCGGCAGCGCGTCTGGTCAGCTCCGGCACCGGCGGTGTGGACCGCCCGGCGACCAGCACCAGATTCCCGTACCGGCGCCCACGCAGCACCGCCGCGTCCCCGATCAGGCAGGCCTGCGGCAGCACCGATCGGACCGTGGCGACCTGCCCACGGGCGTGCCGCAGCGGCGGGCCGTCGGCGAGGTTCGCCAGGTACCAACCGGCGGGGCGGAGCACCCGGGCCACCTCGGCCGTGTACTCCACGGACGTGAGGTGGGCCGGCGTACGCGCACCGGCGAACACGTCGGCGACCACCACGTCGTAGCTGGCCTCCCGAGTGGACGTCAGCACCGCCCGGGCGTCCTCCACCCGGACCCGCAACCGGGCGTCGGACGGCCACGGCAACGCCCGACGGACCAGCTCCACCAGCGCGCCGTCCACCTCGGACACCCGCTGGGCCGACCCGGGTCGGGTGGCGGAGACGTACCGGGGCAGGGTCAGCGCGCCGCCACCCAGGTGCAGCACCCGCAGCGGCTCACCGGCCGGTGCGATCAGATCCAAGGCGGCGGCCAACCGCCGCACGTACTCGAACTCGAGGTGGGTGGGGTCGGTCAGGTCGACGTGCGACTGCGGCGCGCCGTCCAGCAGCAGCGTCCACGAGCCGGCCCGGTCCGGAGCCGGGACGAGCTCCGCCAGCCCGGTGTCCACCTGCTCGACCACCCGGTCACCCGCCCGTTTACGCCCCACCGGAATTGGTATCCGCGCTCATCGGGCGGCGCGGGCCGCGGCGGTCAGCGCGCGGTGCAGCAGCCGGGAATCGCCGAGCAGGGCCCGCAGTCGGCGCTCCAGGCCGGCGATCGGGATCAGGTTCTGCGGGGCCCGAGGATCCTTGTACGGGGTGGAAGCGAAGCGTGGCAGGGTGACCAGCGACAGGTCGGCCAGCTCGATCGCCGCCTCGACGGGCAGATCGGCAGAGCACTCCACCCGAACGATGCCCGCCCACGGCGCGCCGATCGCCACCGGCAGCCGCAGATACCACGACCAACCACCCCAGGCGGTGCCGAGCCGGAACACCGGCGAGCGCTCACCCGAGGCCATACCCGTCACCACAGCGGTCAGCCGGGCATCAAGGTACTGACTGTGCTGCGTCTTGATGTAGCCCAGGGTGCGCGGCAACTGCCGACGACTGCGCAACGGGCCGTCCACCACCAACAGGTCACCGTCGACCCGGGCGGCGTCGGACACCGCCACCTCCAACGCGGTCAGCGGGCCCTGCACGGCGGCCGGCAACTTCGCCAGCTCGCCGGTGCCACCCACCCGGTGCACCGGGTAACGGATCGCGCCCGCCACCACATCCTGCGCCGACGGGCTCGCGGTGAACAGGCCCCGACCAACCCGGGTGCCCGCCAACTGCGCCGCACCCCGCCCCAGGTCACACCGGACCACCCCGGCCGCGTACGAGGCGGCCAACCCGGGGAACGACAGGCCGTCGGTCTCCGCCGTCCAGATGCTCGCGTCGATGCGGCGAACCCCGTCGACCAGCAACACCACGTCGGGCGCCCGCACCCCGGGGCGTACCCCGATCGCCCGCCAGTCCACGGCGGGCAACTCCACGTCCGCGTCGACCTGGGCGCTGCTCGGCGCGGCCGGCCCGGCGGCGGACGCCTCGAACGACGCCCCGTAAGCCGGATCCCACGAATCCACGAAGAACGCGGCGTCGCTCACCGAGCTGGCCCTTCGTTCGCGACTGCGGGGCTCCGCTGCGCTGCACTCCTCGCGCTCACCGGCCCGTCCGCTCCACGCGCGCGGACCGGGCATCCTTGCGCACCTCGAAGCGGACCGGGATCCGCTCGGCCAACGCCGGCACGTGGGTGACCACGCCGACCATCCGATCGCCTCGGGCCGCCAGGTTCTCCAAAGTCGCCGCCACCGTGTCCAGGGTGGCGGCGTCGAGCGTGCCGAAACCCTCGTCCAGGACTATCGACTCCAGGCTCGCCGCCGTGGTGGACATCCCGGCCAACTGCTCGGAGAGCGCCAACGCCAGCGCCAGCGACGCCTGGAACGTCTCACCCCCGGAGAGAGTGCGCACGCCGCGACGCAGCCCCGCGTCATGGTGGTCGACCACCACGAACTCGCCCTTGTCGTGCACCAGCTCGTACTGCCCGGAGGACAACTCCCGCAGGATCCCCGACGCGCCGTCGACCAGCAGGTCCAACGCCTCGGCCAGCAACCACCGCTCGAAGTTGTTGGCCCGCAGGTGCCCGGCGAGCGCGCGCGCCACCTGCGCCTCCCGCTCGTGCCCCGCCCGCTGCTCGCGCAACGTCCCGGCCTGCTCGCGACGCTCGTGCAGCCGCCGCCGGTCGGCGTCGGCCCGCTCCACAGCCACTGTCGCCGCGTGCACCGGGTCGTCCCCGACCGGCACGTCGGCGGCGGCGAAGATGCCCGCGATGGCCCGCTGCACCCCGTCGGCCACCGACTCGGCCTCCGCCACGGCGGCGGCCCGACCGGCCCGCTCGGCGCGGCGGCGGTCCGCCTCGGTGGTCGCCCACTCGGTCAGCGCCGCCCACGCGGCAGCCACGTCGTCCCGATCGGTCGCCGGTGGGCCGAACCGGGCCAACCCGTCACGGGCGGTGTCGAAGGCCCGCCACGCCGCCCGCAGCCGCTCCTCGGCGGCGTCCACCCCGGCTCGGGCCTGCCGAGCGGTCTCGCGGCCGGCCCGGACCGCGGTCGCCGCCTCCTCCAGCGCGCGGCGCAACCGGGCGTGCTCGGCCAACTCCCGGCGCAGCACGGCCGGCTCGGCCGCGCCGGAGAGCTGCCCGTCCAGCTCGGCCAGCCGGGCCTCCATCTGCTCCTGCCGGGCTCGCGCCTGCACCAGCCGCCGCTCCAGCTCCCGCGCCGCCGTGTCCCGCTCCTGCACTGTCGCCTGCGCGGCCTTGCTCGCGGCCCGCGCGGCCTTGCCCGCCGCCGTCGCTGCTGCCACCGCCGAATCGGCCGGCACCGCCGGCACCTCGGCCACCGGCTGCTCGCACACCGGGCACGCCGCACCGGTATGCAGATGCACCCGCAGGCTCACCGCCAGGTCGGTGGCCTTCGCCTCCTCATGCGCCCGGAATGCCGCCTCCAGCTCGGCGTCGGCCCGCTCGGCGACCACCCGTGCGGCGGCCAGCGCCGCCACCGCGGCGGCGTGCTCGTCATTCGCCGCGCGCACCGTCGCCCGGACCGTGTCGGCCTCGCCGGACAGCCGATCCCGATCGTCGTACGCCCGTAGTTGCAGTCGCAGCGCGCTCTCGTCACCGGCGGCGGTCAGCTCACCGCGCAGCTTGTCCTCCCGCTCCTCGGCCAGCGACACCGCTGTCGCCGCCGCCTCGGCGTCGGCCCGCGCCGCGGCGACCGCGCGAGCGACAGCGGTCACTCCGCCGGGCGCGCGCACCCCGGTCAGCACGGTCAGCTCGTCGTCCAGCGCGGTCAGCGCCGCCGCGGCCTCCCGTGCGGTGACCCGGGCCGCCGCCAGCTCCGGCACCGCCTCGGCCACCGCGGCCGCCAGCTCGGCCATCCGCTCCACCCGGGCCTCAGCCTCGGCCAACGCCTCGTCGTCCACGCCGGTCAACCCGGCGAGCACCTGGTCGACCGCCTCCAGCCGGGCCTCCGCCTGCGCGGCGCGCGCCGTCGCCTTCTTCTGCACGTCCTCGTAGACGCCGAGGCCGAGCAGGTTGACCAGGATCTGTTGCCGCGTCGCCGGCTTGGCGTGCAGGAAGTCGGCGAACTGCCCCTGTGGCAGCACCACACAGCTGGTGAACTGCTCGTACGGCAGCCCCACCGCCTCCAGCACCGCCTGTTCCATCTCGGCGGGGGTGCCGGCCACCACCTCGCCGAGGTCGTCCGGGCTCAACCCGGTGTCCAGTTTGGTCACGTCGAAGCCGGCCGGCATCAGCTGCAACCCGGCGTTCGCGGTCTTCACGTTGCCCCGGCCGTCCCGCCGCACCACCCGGGTCGCCACGTACCGGGCGCCGCCGGACTCGAAGACCAACCGCACCCGCGCCTCGGTCGCCGACGGCGCGAGCGCGTTCGCCAACCCTCGGGCGCCACCCCAGCGGGGCACCATGCCGTAGAGGGCGAAGCAGATCGCGTCCAGCACTGTCGACTTGCCCGAACCGGTCGGGCCGATCAGCGCGAAGAAGTCGGCGTCGGTGAAGTCGACTGTGGTCTCGTCCCGGAAGACCGTGAACCCGGCCATGTCCAACCGCATCGGACGCATCAGTGCTCGACCTCCTCGAAAAGCTCGTCGAAGAGCTCCCGGACACCCTCGTCGGCGTGGCCCCGGCTGTCCAGGTAGTCGGCGAACAACTCCCGGGGCGAACGCCCCGACCGCTGGGCGATGCGCGCGCCACTGCCCGGCGCGGCCAACAACTCCGGGTCGATCCGGATCTCCAGGGCCCGGGGGAGCAGCTCCTGGACCTCCTCGCGCAGGCCGGCGCGGGGTTGCTCCCGCACGTACACCCGCAGCCACGCGTCCGGTGCCTCGATCTCGGCGAGCTGGGCCAGGGTGCCCCGCACCGTGCGCAGCGCGCTCGCCGCCGTCACCGGCACCTCCCGCACCCGGGCGGCGGTGCTGGCCGTCACCTCGACCACCGTCACCGAGGGGATGTTCTCCTGCTCACCGAAGTCGACGGCGAGCGGACTGCCGCTGTACCGCACCGGGCAGGGGCCGGCGACCCGCTGCGCCCGGTGCAGGTGACCCAGCGCCACGTAGTGCGCGGTGGCCGGAAAGACGGTGGCCGGAACGGCGTAGCCCAACACGGTGTGCGCGTCGCGCTCGCCACCACCGGTGGCCGCGCCGGTCACCGTCAGATGCGCGGTTACCAGGTGCACCCGGTCCGGTTCGGTGAAACCCTCGGTCAGTCGCCCCAGCACCCGGCCCAGGTGGTCGGCGTACGTCTGGTTGGTCTCCGCGGCGGTCAGCTCGTACATCTCCAACGCGCGTACCGCGTACCGCTGGGACAGGAACGGCAACGCGGCCAGCCGCCACCGCTCGCCTCCGGCGGTGGTGCCGTCGATGACGTGCTCGTCCGGATTTTCCCGCACCCCGCCGCGCAGCGTGATGCCGGCGGCATCGGCCCACGGGCGCAGCGCGTCCAGCGCCGGGCCGTTGTCATGGTTGCCACCGATCGCCACCACGTCCGCGCCGGTCCGCCGCAGCGCCGTCAACGCCCTGGTGACCAGGCGGGTCGCCTCCGAGCTGGGCGCGGCGGTGTCGTAGAGGTCACCGGCGACGATCACCAGATCCGGCTGTTCGGAACGGGCAATCTCGATCACCCCGGCCAGCACGGCCTTGTGCTCGTCGGCCCGGGACTGCCCCTTGAGCACCTTTCCCACGTGCCAGTCGGAGGTGTGCAGGATCTTCATGGCTGTGCCGGCCCCCAGCTAGAACGGGATGTCGTCGTCGGTGCCGCCGCCGGAGCCCACCACGGCGAACGGGTCGGCGGACTGGGTGATCGAGCGCAGCGTCTCCGATGGCGCCCGGCCCGCCTCGGAGACCCGGGTGGCCCAGGCCGGGAAGGGGAACTCCAGGCAGAGCGGCACCGGGATGTCCGGCTGGTTGACGAACATGGTGCCCGGCTTGGCCAGCAACGCCCGCTGGCGCTGCGCGGGCGGCAGGAAGCCGTACTCCGGGCGGGACGCCTCGGCCGGGTCGAGCCGGCCGACCACCCGGATCGCCGAGTTGGTGACGATCCGCCGCTCCACCTCGCTCGCCGTCTGCTGCGCGCCGATCAGGATCACCCCGAGCGAACGGCCCCGCTCGGCGATGTCCAGCAGGACCTCCTTGATCGGCGAGGAGCCCTCCCGGGGGGCGTACTTGTTGAGCTCGTCGAGGACCACGAAGAGCAGCGGCTTGGCGGTGCCGGACTTCTCCTTGCGCTCGAACTCGCTCTTGAGCGTCACACCGACCACGAACCGCTGCGCGCGGTCCGGAAGGTTGTGCAGGTCGACCACCGTGACCTGGGCCGACTCGCTCGTGTTGATCGAGTGGGGGCGGCGGGTGGCGAGGTCGCCACGGATCAGCCGGGCCAGATCCTTCTTACTGCCGATCAACCGCCGGGCGAACGCGTTGACTGTGCCCAACCCCACCGCGCTGCCGGCCCAGTCGGAACGGGTCTCGTCGTCGTTGAGCTGATCGACGATGTGGTCGACCAGGTCGCCGTAGGAGCCGAGCCGGACCCCGTCGATGCTCACCCCGCCGTCGGCGGGCTGGGCGTAGCGGGCCAGGTGCGCGGCCACCGAGTGGACCACCATCGTGTACTGCTGGCGCTCGTCGTCGGCGTCGGCGAAGACGTACGGCAACAGGCGGTCGGTGCAGAACTCGCTCAGCGTCCAGTAGAACGAATCCACCCCGGTGAGCCGGCTGCTCACATCCGGCGTGCCGGCCGAGTCGCCGACCCGGGGTGGGGCGTACACCCGCACGTCGGGGAAGGCGCCGGCGCTCAACCCGAGCTTCGCGTACGCCGCGCGGGTGGGCTCGTCGAGGCGGGTGTTGGGGTGATCCAGGAAGAGCAGATCCTCACCCTTGACGTTGAAGATCAGCGCCTTGGCGTTGACCGCGTCGCCGCCCAGCACGCCGGAGCGGAACACCGAGTAGAGCAGGAAGGTGGCGAAGCTGGTCTTGGTGGCCACCCCGGAGATGCCGGAGATGGAGACGTGCGCGCCCCGACTGCCGTCGAGGAAGTCGGCGTTGAGGTAGACCGGGACCCCGTCCCGACCCATCCCCATCGGGATGCGCCGCTCCATCCGGTCGAAGTGCAGCGCGCGGGCCCGGGCGTCACCCTCGGCCCGGTGCACCACCGCGCCCGGGGTCGGCGGCACGTACAGCTCGGGATCGACCCGGGTGGTGGTGACCTCGGCCGCCTCCTGCACCTGCGCGGGCAGCGTGCCGTCGGCGATGGCGAACACGTCGGAGTCGAACTGGGCGCCCTCGTGCCGAGCGCGGACCTGGGTGACCACCCCGGCGATCGTCACCGGCTCCCGGTCCGGCAGCTCCCGACGCGTGACCACCACGTCGTCGAGCTGGAGGTAACTGCCGGGCGCCACGGCCGTCCAGAACTGCAACGGGGTGGCGTCGGCGGTGCCCAGCACCCGCCCGACCGCCTCGCCAGGGCTGTCGAGATCGGCGTCGGTCATCGGGCGACTCGGGTCGGTCGGGCATCACGGTCGGCGCACATGCAGTGCATCCTGCCCGAGGAGTACGACAGGTCGCCACGCGACGCGGCGGACGACACCATGCGCCGTCACACTCACCACGGTGGGTGTGTGACCGGGCGACGGCGGGTTACGGGCGGCCGTGGCGGAGCAGGAGGACGCCGTCCTCGGCGGCGAGCACGTGGCGCAGTGGCAGGTGCCGGGGTGGTGCGGCGTCGCCGGCGGTGATCCGGCCGGGGCCGGGCCCGGCCAGCAGCGGCGAGACGGTGAGGCACAGCTCGTCCACCAGGTCGGCGGCGGTGAGCGCGCCGAACAGGTGTGGGCCGCCCTCGCACAGCAGTTGGGTGAGCCCGCGTCGGTGCAGCTCGGCGAGACCGGCGGCCAGGTCGACCCGCTCGGCGCCGCAGCGCAGCACGTCGGCGACGTCGGTCAGCCCGGGCGGCGGATCGGCGTCGGCGTGGGTGAGCACCACCGGGCGGGTCGGCGCGTCGGCGAAGGCGGCCTGCGCCGGATCCAGGTCGAGCGAACCGGAGACGACCACCAACGTCGGGTACTCGGCCAACCGGTTGGCGCGGCGCCAGGCGCGGCGGCGCTCGTTGAGCCGGACCGCCCGGTACTCCTCGTGGCGGAGCGTGCCGGCGGCCACCACCAGGGCGTCGCAGACCATCCGCAGCAGGCCGAAAACCCGCTTGTCCGGCTCGCCGGAGAGCCCGGCGGAGTAGCCGTCCACGGTGACCGCACCGTCCAGGCTGGCCACGAAGTTCATCCGCAGTCGGGGCTTGTCGGCGCGGCCGTAGAGGGCGGTCAGCGCGGCGTCGTCGAGCGGCAGGGTCGACGGCTCGGGCCAGAGCCGTCGGATCGGAATTCCGACGGTCATTCGCCGGCCGGACCGGTGACCGGAGGGGTGGGTTCGGCGGTACGGTGCTGGCAGTCGCACCAGTTCCGGCCCGGGCAGTCGTCGTGTCGCCGGGCCCGGCACGCTCGGCAGATCATGCTCGCAGCCTAAGCCGCGGGAGGACAGGACAGCATGTCGCGTCAGATCTTCCAGCTGAAGATGTCCCTCACGGGGACCCGCCCGCCGGTGTGGCGCCGGGTGCTCGTGCCGGCCGGCTACACGCTGGACCGGCTGCACCGTGTGGTGCAGCACGCGATGGGTTGGCGGGACTGTCACCTGCACTCGTTCGAGATCGACGCGGTGCAGTACGGCGAGCCGGACCCGGACGGGGAGTTGGCGTTGCACGACGAGCTGGACGTGCGGCTCGACGCGGTGCTCGGCAAGGGCAGCCGGTTCTCCTACACGTACGACTTCGGCGACTGGTGGGAGCACGACCTGGTCGTGGAGGACGCGTTGACCGCCGACCCCGACGAGCGGTATCCGGTCTGCCTGGCCGGCGAGCGGGCCTGCCCGCCGGAGGGCGTCGGCGGGCCGTTGGGCTACCAGGCGCTCCTGGAAGCCCTGGACGACCAGAGCGCCACGGCCGACCCCGTCAGCTCCCGCCACGCGATGCTGCGCGACTGGGCGGGTCCGACCTTCGACCCGTCGCGGTTCGACCCCACCCGCGCAACCACCCTCCTCCGCCACTTTTGCTGACCCACCCCGGGCGCGCCTTGTTGATCAAGAAGCTTGCGTCAGCAGGGCTCCGTTCCCTGACCGAAACCTCTTGATCCCCAAGGGTGGGGCAGGGGGTGTGGTTGGGGTGGGCGGGGTGGGTGGGGTCAGCGGTAACGATCTGGGAACGCTCCCAACGCCCTATTGACACTCCCGTTACCCGCCGGCAATCTCATGGGAGCGCTCCCGGAGGTGGCATGAATCACTCACGCATCCCCGGCCTGGCGCGATGAGACACCCCCCACCACATCCACCAGCCTCACCACCGGAAAGAGGGGTCAGCGCATGAGTGTCACCACGCGGCGTACCCGCCTGGCGGCCGCTGCCCTGGCCGCGATCACCGCAATCGGCGGTCTCGCGGCCTGCGGCAACGACGACGACAAGCCGGCGGCCGGCGAGAAGCCGGCCAAGCTGGTCGTCGACACCTTCGGCGAGATGGGCTACGACGAGCTCGTCAAGCAGTACGAGAAGGACACCGGCATCAAGGTCGAGCTGCGCAAGACCGCGCAGCTCGGTGAGTACCGGCCGAAGCTGGTCCGCTACCTGGCCACCGGCAAGGGCGCGGCGGACGTCACCGCCCTGGAAGAGGGCATCCTCAACGAGTTCAAGCCCAACGCGCGCAACTGGGCCGACCTCAACCCGCTGGTTGCCGACCACTCCAAGGAATACCTGCCCTGGAAGTGGGAGCTGGGCAAGGCGCCGGACGGCCGGCTGATCGGCCTGCCGACCGACGTCGGCAGCCTCGCCGTCTGCTACCGCAAGGACCTGTTCCAGGCGGCCGGCCTGCCCACCGAGCGCGACCAGGTGTCGGCGCTCTGGCCGGACTGGAAGGGCTTCCACGACGCCGGTCTGAAGTACAAGCAGGGCAGCGGCGGCAAGGCGTTCATCGACTCGATCACCGCCGTCTCCAACGGTGTGCTCTTCCAGGGCAACGGTGACCTGTTCTACGACAAGGAAGACAACATCATCGCGGACACCAGCCCCGCGGTGAAGAACGCCTGGGACACCGCCACCTCGATGGCGGACATCTCCGCCAAGGCGTCCACCTGGTCGCCGGAGTGGTCGGGTGGCTTCAAGCAGGGCACCTTCGCGGCCACCTTCTGCCCGTCCTGGATGCTCGGCATCGTGTCGGACAACTCCGGTCCGGCCAACAAGGGCAAGTGGGATGTCGCGTCCGTGCCGGGCGGCGGCGGTAACTGGGGCGGCTCGTGGCTCGCGGTTCCGGCGCAGAGCAAGTACCCGAAGGAAGCGGCGAAGCTCGCCGAGTACCTGACCAACGCCAAGAGCCAGGTGGAGGCCTTCAAGCTCAAGGGCCCGCTGCCCACCAACCTGGAGGCGCTGAAGAACGAGGCCTTCCTCGGCTACACCAACGAGTACTTCAGCAACGCGCCGACCGGCAAGATCTTCGGGGAGAGCGTCGCCAAGATCCAGCCGATCCACCTGGGTCCGAAGCACCAGGCGGTGAAGGAGAACGCGCTCGAGCCGGCCCTGCGGGCGTTCGAGAACGGGCAGGCCGACAAGGCCAAGGCCTGGGAGCAGTTCACGAAGGACGCAAAGACTCAGGGTGCCTTCTGAGTGATTCCCTGCCGGTGGCGTTCGGGGTTTCCCGGACGCCACCGGCCGGTCCCCTCCGCGTAGCGCCCTGCGCGAGGGCCCCCGGGCCTCGCCGGAAAAGGAAATTCGCATGAGCCTGTCGGCCACGACGGCACGGCCGTCGCCAGCAGCACCGCCTTCTCCCGACGTCTCTCGCCGACGTCGACGGGGAAGGTTACTCAACCGCCTCGATGTCAAGTACTCGCCGTACCTCTACATCGCCCCGTTCTTTCTGATCTTCGGCGTATTCGGGCTGTACCCGATGCTGCGCACCGCCTGGATGTCGCTGCACGACTGGGACATGATCGGCGAGCACACGTTCATCGGCTTCGACAACTACACCCGGCTGGTGTCCGACGAGTACTTCTGGAACGCGCTGGTCAACACGTTCGGCATCTTCGCCCTGTCGACCATCCCGCAGTTGTTGCTCGCCCTCTTCCTGGCGAACCTGCTCAACCGGAGCCTCCTGCGCGCCAAGACCTTCTTCCGGATGGCCATCTTCATGCCGAACGTGGTGTCGGTGGCCGCGGTCGCGATCGTCTTCGGGATGTTGTTCCAGCGGGAGTTCGGCCTGTTCAACTGGCTGCTCAGCTTCGTCGGTGTCGACCCGGTCGACTGGGACGGGTACCGGTGGAGTTCCTGGACGGCCATCTCCTCCATGGTCAACTGGCGGTGGACCGGGTACAACACCCTGATCCTGCTCGCCGGCATGCAGGCGATCCCGAAGGACCTCTACGAGGCCGCGGAGATCGACGGTGCCAGTCCCTGGCGACAGTTCTGGCAGATCACCCTGCCCATGCTCAAGCCCACCTTCATCTTCGTGGTCATCCTGTCCACGATCGGCGGCATGCAGCTCTTCACCGAGCCCCTGCTCTTCGGCAACGGCAACATCATCGGCGGCAACCAGCGGGAGTTCCAGACGCTGGCCATGTACATGTACGAGATGGGCATCGTGAACCTGAACACCGCCGGCTACGGAGCCGCGGTCGCCTGGGCCATCTTCATGATCATCATCGTGGTGTCGCTGTTCAACTTCCTACTCGTCCGCCGCTCGGCGAAGTGAGGAGAGATCGATGATCTCGGCTTCCCAGCGCCTGTGGCGCACCAGCCCGCTGACCTACCTGGCGCTTGTCCTGGCGGCGCTGCTGTCGATCTACCCGTTCTACTACATGCTGGTGATCGGCACGCGCAGCCTGGACAACATCAACGACGTACCGCCGCCGTTGACCCCCGGTAGCGCGTTCGGTGACAACTTCGGCCGGGTGCTCGACAACGACGCCGCCAACTTCCTCACCGGCATGATGAACTCGATCATCGTCTCCTCGGTGGTCACCGTCTCGGTGGTGCTCACCGGTTCGCTGGCCGGGTTCGCCTTCGCCAAGCTGAAGTTCCGCGGCAGCAACGCCCTCCTGCTGGCGATCATCGTCACCATGATGATCCCCACCCAGATGGGGCTCATCCCGCTCTGGGGCATGATGCAGGACCTGGGGTGGTACGACACCCTCTACGCGGTCACCGTGCCGTTCCTGGTCACCGCCTTCGGCGTGTTCATGATGCGGCAGTACGCCAGCCAGGCGATCTCCGACGAGCTGATCGAGGCCGGCCGCGTCGACGGCGCGAGCACGTTCCGGATCTACTGGAGCATCGTGCTGCCCGCGCTGCGTCCCGCCGCCGGCGTCCTTGGTCTGCTGACCTTCATGGAGACCTGGAACTCGTTCCTCTGGCCGTACGCCATCCTCACCCCGGAGAACCCGACCCTGCAGGTCTCGCTCTCCTTCCTCTCGTACGCCTACTACACCGACTACTCCCAGGTGTTCGCCGCCACGGCGATCGGGACCATCCCCCTGGTAATCGTCTTTCTCGTGTTCGGCCGCCAGATCATTGGCGGGATCATGGAAGGTGCCGTCAAGTCGTGAGCAACCCCGCCAGCCCACCCGCCGTCGACGTCCTCGACGAGCGGCCCGGGCTGACCTTTCCACCCGGATTCCTCTGGGGGGCCGCGACGGCGGCGTACCAGATCGAGGGAGCGGCGGCCGTGGACGGCCGTGCCCCGTCGATCTGGGACACCTTCAGCCACACCGAGGGTCGGGTCGTCGCCGGGCACACCGGGGACGTGGCGTGCGACCACTACCACCGCCTCGGCGACGACGTCGCGTTGATGGCCGAGCTGGGCCTGAAGTCGTACCGTTTCTCGGTTTCCTGGTCCCGGGTGCAGCCCACCGGCACCGGCGCGGCCAACCCGGGCGGCCTGGACTTCTACCGGCGGCTGGTGGACGAGCTGCTGGCCAACGGCATCGAGCCGTGGCTCACCCTCTACCACTGGGACCTGCCGCAGCCGTTGGAGGACGCCGGCGGCTGGCCGGCGCGGGACACCGCGGCCCGCTTCGCCGACTACACCACCCTGGTGGCCGACGCGCTCGGTGACCGAGTGCGCTACTGGACCACGCTGAACGAGCCGTGGTGCTCCGCGTTCCTCGGCTACGGCTCCGGCGTGCACGCCCCCGGCCGCACCAACGGAGCGGACGCGGTGCGTGCCGGACACCACCTGATGCTCGGTCACGGCCTGGCCGTGCAGGCACTGCGGGCCGCCCGGCCGGCAGCCGAGGTGGGCGTTACCGTCAACCTCTACCCGGTCGACCCGGCCAGTGACAGTCCCGCCGACTCCGACGCCGCTCGGCGGATCGACGGGTTGGCCAACCGGTTCTTCCTCGACCCGCTGCTGCGCGGGTCGTACCCGGAGGACCTGGTGGCCGACCTCAGCACGGTGACCGACTTCGAACACGTGCGCGACGGCGACCTGGCGACCATCTCCACGCCGCTGGACCTGGTCGGGGTCAACTACTACAGCCGGCACGTGGTCGCCGCGCCGGTCGAGGGCGTGGAGGCCGACCCGGCCCCCTCGTGCTGGCCGGGCAGCGAGGACGTCCGGTTCGTCACCCGTGGCGTCCCGGTCACCGACATGGGCTGGGAGATCGACGCCCCGGGTCTGACCGAGACGCTGCGCCGGGTGAACGGCTACACCGACCTGCCCCTGTACGTCACCGAAAACGGTTCCGCGTTCGTCGACTCGGTGGTCGACGGGCAGGTCGACGACGTCGATCGGCTGGCCTACTTCGACGCCCACCTGCGCGCCGCCCACGAGGCGATCGACGCCGGAGTGCCTCTGCGGGGATACTTTGCCTGGTCGCTGATGGATAATTTCGAATGGGCCTGGGGTTACACCAAGCGGTTCGGCATGATCCACGTCGACTACGACAGTCAGGTTCGCACCCCCAAGTCCAGCGCCAAGTGGTATGCCTCGGTGATCCGGCGCAACGGTCTGGCCGCACAATAGGCTCGGGCCAGCCATCAGGACGGCCCCGGCGTTCACCTCCCGCAGGTGACGCCGGGTCCGCCCGCCGTCGGAGGAGCAGACGATGACAACGCAGCGCACCCGGTCGCTCGGGCGCCCGACCCTCGACGCGGTCGCGGCGCGTGCCGGCGTCGGTCGGGGCACGGTCTCCCGCGTGGTCAACGGCTCGCCCCAGGTCAGCCCGGAGGCCCGGGCCGCGGTCCAACAGGCCATCGCAGAGCTGGGGTACGTGCCGAACCGGGCCGCCCGTGCGCTCGTGACCCAGCGGACCGACTCCGTCGCGCTTGTGGTGTCCGAATCCGGCGAGCGGGTCTTCACCGAGCCGTTCTTCGCCGCGATCGTGCGGGGGATCAGCTCCGGGCTGCTGGAGACGCCGATGCAGCTCTGGCTGGCCATGGCCCAGTCGTCGGTGGAGCGGGAACGGGTCGAGCACCACCTCACCAACCAGCACGTCGATGGCGTACTGCTGTTGTCGTTGCACGACTCCGACCCGCTGCCGACGCTGCTCGAGGAGCGCGGCCTTCCCGCCGTGCTCGGCGGTCGGCCCGCCCGGATGCTGCAACCCGGCGCCCAACCGGCCTGGTTTGTCGACGTGGACAACGTTGGCGGGGCCCGGCAGGCGGTGGAGTACCTGACGAGGCAGGGGCGGCGACGCGTCGCCACCATCGCCGGTCCGCAGGACATGGGTGCCGGCCTGGCCCGGTTGACCGGTTACACCGAGGCGGTCAAGGCCACCGGCGCCAGCGTCAACCCCGACCTGATCGCGTACGGCGACTTCAGCGAGGGCAGCGGCGCGGCCGGAATGCGCCGGCTACTGGACGTCTGCCCGGACCTGGACGCGGTCTTCGTCGCCTCCGACCTCATGGCGTTCGGTGCGCTGCGTACCCTGCGCGAGGCCGGCCGCCGCGTGCCGCAGGACGTCGCGGTGATCGGGTTCGACGACGCGACCATCGCCCGACAGGCCGAACCGCCGCTGACCACGGTCTTTCAGCCGGTGGAGGAGATGGGCCGGCAGATGGCCCGCCTGCTGGTGGCCCGGATCCGTGGCGAGGAGCTACCCGCCTCCCACATCCTCCTGGACACCCAACTGGTCCACCGAGCCTCCGCCTAACCCCACACCCCACCCCCACCCACCCCTGGTTGATCACGAAGTTACTGCCATGACACGCCGATGCGGAGGGCAATAACTTCATGATCAACGAGGGGTGAGCGGAGCGGCGGTCAGGCGGGGGTGGGGGCCCAGCGGCGGAGTTCGCGCTTGGCCAGGGAGTTGCGGTGCACCTCGTCGGGACCGTCGGCGAGGCGCAGGGTGCGGGTCTGCGCCCAGAGGGCGGCCAGTGGCGTGTCCTGGCTGACGCCGGCGCCGCCGTAGGCCTGGATAGCCTTGTCGATCACCCATTCCGCCATCGCCGGCGTGCCGATCTTGATGGCCTGGATCTCGGTGTGCGCGCCCTTGTTGCCCACGGTGTCCATCAGCCAGGCCGTCTTGAGCACCAGCAGCCGGGCCTGCTCGATGCGGACTCGGGACTCGGCGATCCACTCCCGGACCACGCCCTGCTCGGCCAGCGGTCGGCCGAACGCGATCCGTTCGTTCGCACGGCGGCAGAGCAGCTCCAATGCCCGCTCAGCCATTCCGATTAATCGCATGCAGTGGTGGATCCGGCCCGGCCCCAGCCGGGCCTGGGCGATGGCGAAGCCGGTGCCCTCGGCGCCGATCAGATTCTCCGCGGGCACCCGGACGTCGGTGAAGTCGATCTCGGCGTGCCCGCCGTGGGAACCGTCGGTGTAGCCGAAGACGGTCATGCCCCGGCGCACGGTGACTCCGGGGGTGTCCCGGGGAACCAGCACCATGCTCTGCTGGCGGTGGCGATCGGCGGTGGTGTCGGTCTTGCCCATCACGATGAAGATCTCGCAGCGCGGATCCATGGCCCCGGACGACCACCACTTCCGTCCGTTGATCACGTACTCGTCGCCGTCGCGGGTGATCCGGGTGGCGATGTTTGTGGCGTCGGAGGACGCGACGTCCGGCTCGGTCATGCAGAAAGCCGAGCGGATCTCACCCTCCAGCAGCGGCATCAGCCAGCGCTGCTGCTGCGCCTCCGACCCGAACTCGGCCAGCAGCTCCATGTTGCCGGTGTCCGGTGCCGCGCAGTTGACCGCCTCCGGCGCGAGGTGCGGGCTGCGCCCGGTCAGCTCGGCCAGGGGGGCGTACTGGAGGTTGGTCAGGCCGGCGCCGTAACGCGGGTCGGGCAGGAAGAGGTTCCACAGGCCGCGCTTGCGGGCCTCCGCCTTCAGTTCGCCCAACACCGGGGTACGCGACCACGGGTCCCCGGCGGCCACCTGCTCGGCGTGCACGGCCTCGGCCGGGTAGACGTGCTCGGTCAGGAACCGGGTCAGCTCGGCGCGCAGCTCCTCGGTCCGGCTGTCGTATGAAAAGTCCATCACCGCTCCCTGGCGGCGGTCAGCCCGTGCGCGACCAGCGGTGCCACCATCTCGCCGATCCGGTCGAAGCCCTCGCCGAGCGTCTGCCCGAGCGTGTGGCGGTAGTGGATGCCCTCGCAGATGACAGCGAGCTTGAAACAGCCCAGCGCCACGTGCCAGTGCAGCGGCCCGACGTCGACATCGCTGCGGCGGGCGTACCGCTCGATCAGCTCGCTGCCGGTGGGGAAGCCGGCGCGCGGGCCGAGCCCGTCGGCGACGGGGTTGCCAGCGGCGGTGTCGCTGCCGCCGAGCACGTCCCAGTACGTCAGCAGCAGCCCCAGGTCGGCGAGGGGGTCGCCGAGGGTGGCCATCTCCCAGTCGAGCACCGCGTGCACGGCGACCGGGTCGGCCGAGGCGAGGAGGTTGTCCAGCCGGTAGTCGCCGTGCACGATCCGGCCGGCGTTCGCGCCCTCCGGGGCGGTCGCCGCGAGCAGGTCACGCAGCTCGTCGATGTCGGGCAGCGGCCGGCTGCGGGAGCGGTCGAGTTGCCCGGCCCAGCGGCGGACCTGCCGGGCGAGGTAGCCCTCGGGGCGGCCGAAGTCAGCCAACCCGACGGTGGACGGCTCGACGTTGTGCAGCGCGGCGAGCGTGTCCATCATCGCCATGGCGAGGGCCCGGCGTCGTTCGTCGCCCAGGGGGTCGGTCTGCGCGCGGGTGCGGAACACCTCGCCGGGCATCCGCTCCATGAGGTAGAACGGCGCGCCGATCACCTCGGGGTCGGTGCAGAGCAGCAGCGCGCCCGGGACCGGCACCTCGGTCGGTGCCAGCGCCGAGATGACCCGGAACTCGCGCGCCATGTCGTGCGCGGTCGCCAGCACGTGCCCCAGCGGGGGGCGGCGCAGCACGACCTCACGGTCGCCGAGGCGCAGAAGGTAGGTGAGGTTGGACTTGCCGCCCGCGATCAGCTGGGCCCGCAGCGGCCCGGTGAGCAGCTCGGGTCGGTGCTCCGCCAGGTAGTCGGCGAGTCGGTCCAGGGCCAGCCCCGCTGGGGAGGCCGGGACGGCCTTCGACCGTGACGCATCGACGGCCGGATCACTCATCCGACTAGTTGATGGCAGCCCGTTCACGTTGTCAAGGTCAGAATTTCCCCAAGGGACATGCCTCTGCAACAGGGACGAAATGGTCAACTACCAGGCTGGGGCCAGCCTGCCGGCCGCTCTTTCGCCGGCCCGCCGAGCGGAGGGACAGACATGTTGCTGCGAGTTCGGGTCACCCTGCCGGACCGTCCGGGCACCCTCGGTCAGGTCGCCCGCACCTTGGGCGTCTCCGGGGCGGACATCGTCCAGGTGGTGGTCCTCGAACGGCTCGGCGGGCGCGCGGTGGACGACTTCACTGTCGTCTGGCCGGGCGCGGCGCGGGTCGAGCGGCTGCTGGCTGGCCTGGCGGCGATACCGGGGGTGCGGGTGGACGGTGTGTGGCGGGCGATCGGCGCGCCCACCACCACCGGCCAGGACGCGGAGCTGTTGGCCCAGGTCGCGGCCAACCCTGCCGACGGGTTGGCCACACTGGTCGACGCGGTGCCGGGGCTGCTGGCCGCCGACTGGGCCGTGGCCGCCGTGGTGCCGGTCGACTGGGCCTCGCGGAGCGGGGGCGGCGGGGCGACCGTGGGGTACGCGAGCTGGCGTGCCCCCGTACCCCCGCGGTTGCCGGAGGTGACTCCGCTGCGCGGTCGGTCGATGACCACGCCCGACGGCACCCACCACGCGATCGCGCCGTTCGGCCGGGCGGGCCTGGTGCTGGTGGTGGCCCGTGAGCGCAGCGAGACCCTTTCCGCCGCGGCGTTCCACAGCACCGAGGTGGATCGGCTCACCCAGCTCGTCCGCGCCTGCGCGGTGATCCTCGGTGACCGACTCGATCTCGTCGGCGCGCCGCCGGTGGTTGCCGGCTCCTGAGCGGCCTGAGGAGTTCCCGGGCCGACACCGCCGGGCAACCGGGCGGCAACAGGCGGGGTTGAGGCTCTTACCGGGGAAGGGAGCCAACCATGACGTTGTGGCGGATCCGAGCGACGGTGGACGACCGACCGGGTTACCTGTCGGTGCTCACGGCGAGCCTCGCGCTGCGTGGGGTCAACATCCTCACCGTGCAGGTGCAGCCCACCGAGCAGGGCGCGGTGGACGATTTCCTGGTCGACGCGCCGGACGCGCTCGACGAGGCCGAGCTGATCGTCGCCGTCGAGCGTGGTCGGGGTCGGGACTGCTGGGTGGCGCGCAGCGAGGCGCGTGGTCTGGCCGACCAGCCCACCCGGGTGCTCGGGCTGGCCAACCGGCTGGTGCGTGACCCGGACGCGACGGGCGAGGCGTTGCGGACCCTGCTCGCCGCCGACGTCGTCAGCTGGCGACCAGCGTCGGTCGGCGGCGAACGGGGGATCACCGGGGCCGACATGCTGTTGGCCGACCCGGCGGGCGGTTCGTTCGCGCTGCGCCGGGCCGCGCCCGACTTCACCCCGGCGGAGTACGCGCGGGCGCAGGCCCTGGTCGAGCTGGCCGCCACAGTGGCGCGCCGGGCCGCCGAACAGGTCACAGTGGTGCTGCCCGACGGCGCGGAGGTGGCCGTCCGGCCGGCCAGCGCCCACGACCTGCCCGGCGTGGTGGAGCTGCACGAGGCGTGCTCACCGCGTAGCCGGCAGCGGCGTTACCTGGGCGGGGCGACGCTGCCGCAGCCGGCCCGCCTGCGTCGACTGCTGGAGCCGAGCCGAGGGCTGACGCTGATCGCCAGCACCACCGGCTCCGACGGCACGGCCGAGTCGGTGGTCGCCATGGCGAACCTGCTTGGCGAGGGCGACGAGGCCGAGGTGGCGCTGCTGGTGCGGGACGACTGGCAGCGGCGTGGGCTCGGCTCGGCGTTGCTGCGCCGGGTGGTCCAGCACGCCGACCGGTCCGGGTACGCGGCGCTGGTGCTGCACGTGCAGGCCACCAACGACCCGATGCTGCGTACGCTGCGCCGGCTGGGCCGGCCCGCTGCGGCGGAGCGCGACGGCGGGCTGCTCACCCTCACCGTCCCGCTTGCCGTCGCCGCCGCGGCGGACCGGAGGGGCGCGTTCGCCTAAGGCCCTGCTCAGGGTCGGGACGGCTCGCGGCGGCCCGAGACGCAGAACCGGTTGCCCTCCGGGTCGGCGAGCACCACGTACGGCGGCTCGGTCGGGTGTGGATCGGTGGGATAGTGCCGCCAGCCGACGATCCGCGCGCCGAGGGCGAGCAGCCGGTCGAGTTCCTCGTCGAGGGGTCGGTCGCCGGCGTCCAGATCCAGGTGGAGCCGGGGGAACTCCCGCACGGGGCTCTCGCTGAGGTCCATCGCGAGGGCCGCGCCCGACACCCCCGGTGGCGGCTCCAGCACGATCCACTCGTCGCCGCTGAATCGGGGCTCGCGGCGACGGTAGCCGAGGGCCGCGGCCCAGAACGTGCCTGCCCGCTCGGCGTCGGACACGCCCAGGGAGAGCTGCGCGATCAATGCCATCTCCCGACGGTACGCGCCGACGAGGGCCCCTTGTGCGCGGCGAGCGTCCACAAGGGGGCCTCTCCCGTTGCGGTGCTCAGGTGGTGGGGTAGCTGTTGTAGTCGGGGAAGTTGCCGTAGAGCCGGCTGTCTCCGCCGACGGTGACGGCCTGCACCAGCAGGTCGCCGCCGACGAACGCGCCCTTCCAGGAGGCGCCCCGGCCGCCGAACGGTTCGTCCCGGTCACCGCGTGAGCGCGGTTTGTTGATGCCCACCTTGAACGCCTGCAGGTCCACGGCGAGCTTGCCGGCCTCGTCGGTGTCGTCGCAGGCCAGCGAGGCCACCAGCGCGCCGTTGGAGGCGTTCATCGCGGCCAGCAGCTCGTCGGTGGTGTCCACCACGACGATCGTGTCGACCGGCCCGAAAGGCTCGGCGTGCATCAGCCGGGACCGTCCGGGAGGGGCGAGCAGCACCGACGGCGCCACGTACGCCGAGGTGTCCTGCCCGGGAAGGAACGGCGCGCCGGTGAGCTTGCCCCGGTGCAGTGGGATCGCGCCGCCGCGGACCGCCTCGTCGACAGTGCGGCGTAGCTCCTCGGCCTTGGCGGCGCTGATCAGCGGCCCGAAGTCCAGCTCGGGCAGCGGGTCACCGGCGGCCCAGTCGTCGCCGACGGCGAGCGGGTGACCGAAGCGGACCGAGCGGACGACCGGCAGGTACATGTCGAGGAACTCGTCGACCAGGTCGCGCTGCACCACGAACCGGGGGTACGCGGTGCAGCGCTGCTTGCCGTACTCGAAGCCCTTCCTGAGGTGCGTGGCGAGCAGGTTCCACTGGGAGAAGTTCCAGATGCCCCAGGCGTTGAGACCCTCCTGCTCGATGAAGTGCCGCTTGTCGCTGTCGAGCAGTGCGGCGGCCACCTTGCCGCCGTTGGACCGGCCGCCGACGAACGCCACCGCGCCGATCTCGGGTGCCCGGACCAGCACCTCGGACAGCTCCCCGCCGCTGCCGGAGACGAGCGTGGCGGGCAGCCCGGCCCGGCGCATCAGCGCGTGCGCGACGGTCAGGCACACCGCGCCGCCCTGGGACGGGGTCTTGGCGATGACCGCGTTGCCGGCCAGGAGCTGCACCAGTTCGGCGTGCACCAGCACGCTCATCGGGTAGTTCCACGACGCGATGTTGCTGACCGGGCCGGGCAGCGGCTCGCGGCCGTCGGTGAGCATCCGGTCGATCTCGCCCGCGTACCAGCGGACGCCGTCGAGCGCCCGGTCCACGTCGGCGCAGGCCAGCCGCCACGGCTTGCCGATCTCCCACACCAGCAGCAGGGCGAGCAGGTCGCGGTGGGCGGTGAGCGAGTCCAGGGCCTCGGCGACCCGGGCCTTGCGGTCGGCCAGCGGGGTCTGGGCCCAGGCCCGGTGCGCGTCGGCGGCGTGGGCGACCGCGGCGCGCGCGGTGGTCGCGTCGACCCGGGGCAGGTTGATGAGGACGGTGTTGTCCACCGGGGTGCGAACCGGGGCGGGCTGGCCGACCGCCCGCCATTCGCCCTCGACCAGGTTGTGCACTGTGGTGACGCCGTCGACCTCGGTGCCGAACGCCTCCGGGGTGGCGGCCACCGCGCGGGCCAGGATGCCGGTCCAGGCGGTGTCGTCTGCGAGTCGTAGTGCCATCGCTTCTCCTCAGGGTTGACCAGGGAGCGGCGGCGTCGACGGCACCGCTGGTGAGCGGTACTGTCTCGCGCCTGGTAGTGGGTCAGCAACAGTACGTTTGTCTGGCTGGCCGCCGAAGCGCCCGAACGGTGCGGTGATCTTTCCCGAGGCTTTCCGCTTGAGCTGCGCATACATCGAACATCGATCGACATATGTCGATGGTGTGAGATGGTCCGCAATGGTTACTCGCCAGTACGGGAGCGGCGCCGAACGCGTCCGCCCTGGTCGGGCAGGCTTCCCAACCAGCGGCCCGCCCATTACATTGTCGGTTATCCATGGGAGCGCTTCCATGACCCGTGGTCACACCGCCACCCCGCTGTCGCCGGTGGCCGTGCCGCCCGTACGCCGTCCCGCGTCGGTGCGACCGCCGGCGGCGCCTCCGACAGGAGTCCGCCATGCGCCACCTGACCCGGCCGTTCAGCGGCCAGCCCGGCCGGTCGCCGGCCGCCGACCAGCCCTGGCCGCGGCGACTGCTGGCCCTCGGCGTCGCGCTGCTCACCGGCGCGTCCCTCGCGGTGACCGCACCACCGTCCGGGCCCGCCTCAGCCGCGCCGGCGGCGACCTACAACTACGCAGAGGCGTTGCAGAAGTCCCTGCTCTTCTACGAGGCGCAGCAGTCCGGTCGACTGCCCGACTGGAACCGGGTCTCCTGGCGCGGAGACAGCGCACTCACCGACGGCGCCAGCGCGGGCGTGGACCTCACCGGCGGCTGGTACGACGCCGGCGACCACGTCAAGTTCGGTTTCCCGATGGCATTCAGCGCCACAATGCTCGCCTGGGGCGCGGTCGAGTACCGCAGTGGCTACACCTCGTCCGGGCAACTGCCGCACCTGCTCAACAACCTGCGCTTCGTCAACGACTACTTCATCAAGGCGCACCCGTCGGCCAACGTCCTCTACGGACAGGTCGGCAAGGGCGACGACGACCACAAGTGGTGGGGCCCGGCCGAGGTGATGCCGATGGCGCGGCCCGCGTACAAGATCGATGCGAGCTGTGGCGGCGCGGATCTGGCGGGGGAGACGGCGGCCGCGATGGCCGGCTCCTCGATGGTGTTCCGGCCCACCGACGCCGCCTACGCGGACAAGCTGCTGGGCCACGCCCGGCAGCTCTACACCTTCGCCGACACCGTGCGGAAGGCCTACCACGAGTGCATCACCGACGCCACGAGCTTCTACCGCTCGTGGAGCGGCTGGCAGGACGAGCTGGTCTGGGCCGCGATCTGGCTGCACCGGGCCACCGGCGAGGCCAGCTACCTGGCCAAGGCCGAGAGTGAGTACGACAAGCTCGGCACCGAGAACCAGTCCACCACCCGCTCCTACAAGTGGACGATCGCCTGGGACAACAAGCAGTTCGGCGCGTACGTGCTGCTGGCCAACCTGACCGGCAAGCAGAAGTACGTCGACGACGCCAACCGGTGGCTGGACTACTGGACCGTCGGGGTGAACGGGCAGCGGGTGCCGTACTCGCCGGGCGGGATGGCGGTGCTCGACTCCTGGGGCGCGCTGCGCTACGCCGCGAACACCTCGTTCGCCGCGCTTGTCTACAGCGACAAGACCACCGACACCACCCGCAAGGCGCGCTACCACGACTTCGCCGTCCGGCAGATCAACTACGCGCTCGGCGACAACCCCCGCAACTCCAGCTACGTCATCGGGTTCGGCGCCAACGCACCGAAGAACCCGCACCACCGCACCGCGCACGGCTCCTGGTGGGACAGCCAGACCGTGCCGGTCCAGACCCGGCACACCCTCTACGGCGCGCTGGTCGGCGGCCCGTCCTCGGCCAACGACGCGTACAGCGACAGCCGCTCGGACTACGTGATGAACGAGGTGGCCACCGACTACAACGCCGGCTTCACGTCCGCGCTGGTCCGGCTGACCTCCGAGTACGGCGGCACACCGCTGGCGAACTTCCCGGTCGCCGAGACGCCGGACATCGACGAGCTGACAGTGGAGACCACTGTGACGCAGGCCGAACCTCGGGCCACCGGGCTCAAGGTGATGGTCTACAACAAGTCCGCGTTCCCGGCCCGCGCGCTGACCGACGGCCGGTTCCGCTACTACTTCCGGCCCGACGGCACCGGCCCGGTGCAGGTCACCGCCGGCTACACCCAGGGCTGCCCGTCCCCGACCACGGCCAAGCAGTTCAGCGGTGACATCTGGTACGTCGAGGTGGACTGCGCCGGGCACACCATCGCCCCGGCGGGTCAGTCGCAGCACCGGATGGAGGTCCAGTTCAAGATCGGCGTGCCGGAGGGCGGCACCTGGGACCCGACCAACGACCCGTCGTACCAGGCCACCGCCGGGCCCAACCGGAAGGTCCCGCTCTACTCCGGCGCCACCCGCGTCTGGGGCGAGGAGCCGGGCCCGGTCGTACCGGACACCACCAAGCCGACCGTCCCGGGTACTCCCGTGGCGTCCAACCTCGGCCCTCGCACTGTCACCCTGACCTGGGCACCATCCACGGACAGCGGCGGCAGCGGCCTCGCCGGGTACGACGTCCGCGAGTTCATGGTCGGTAACGACGTGGTGGCTACCCGACGGGTCACCGAGAACTCGATCACCATCACCACGCTGCTGCCGGAGCGGACGTTCGAGTACACCATCGTGGCGCGCGACGGCGCTGGCAACGAGTCGGCCGCCTCGCCGAAGCTCAGCGTGACCACGCCACCGGCCGGCACCGCCGACACCACAGCGCCGAGCACCCCCGGCACGCCGGTCGCCTCGGCCGTCACCGCCACCGGGCTCACCCTCGCCTGGACCCCGTCGACCGACAACGTGGGCGTCACCGGTTACCGGGTCTACCGCGAGGCAGGCGCCACCGACGCGCTGGTCGGTTCGCCGACCGGCACCACCCAGGCGGTGTCCGGGCTGACCGCCTCGACGGCGTACCAGTTCTACGTTGTGGCCGTGGACGCGGCGGGCAACACCTCCGCGGCGTCCACGCCGGTCGCGGTGACCACAGCGTCCCCGCCGGTCGGCGGCACCTGCACGGTGGGGTACGCCACCACCGACTGGGGCGGCGGCTTCACCGCCAACGTGTCGATCACCAACACCGGCACCACAGCGATCAACGGCTGGACCCTGCGGTTCAGCTTCCCCGGCGGGCAGAGCGTCAGTCAGGGCTGGTCGGCGGCGATCAGCCAGAGCGGCGCGGCGGTCACCGCCACGAACCTGTCCTACAACGGCACGATCGCGGCGGGCGCGTCGGTGAGCTTCGGCTTCAACGGCACGTACAGCGGCGCCAACCCGAAACCGACTGCCATCACCGTCAACGACACCCCCTGCACCATCGCCTGACCGGCACCGCGACGAGGTCTTGGACAGTTACCGTTCCACCCGGACTATTCAGTCCCATGACATCTGTCAGTGATGAAGTCCCGATACATGTGTCACTTGGTAGGGATCTTGGGTGTGCTGGTACACGGTGCCTGGCA